>NZ_JAPEHY010000001.1:0-313007 GCF_028823715.1 Shewanella sp. K8 | reverse complement strand
ATATGTTTAATCGGCAAGAGCTTGAGTAGCGCCTCGACATGCTCAATGAGCAGTGTGGTCTGGCGAGCATAGGGCTTTAACCAGCTGATATGCTCCCGAACGATACCGCAATCAGGGCAAAGAATACGGCGGACGGGTAGCCGTAACTGAACCTGAAACGCCAGTATGGTTCGTTCCGATACGCTGCGAAGTGAAGCGTCGTGAACAGCCTTAGCCGGTTTGCCGCAAGCACAGTGGCCGTTATCAATCGGCTTTAGGTGGATGATGAGGGTTTGTTGATTTTGCTCGGTATGGACGGCTTCAAAGCCTTCCCAGAGCGCAATGGGGAAGGTAATATTCGACATTGAGAACGGTTGGGGTTGGTCATTGTTTTTGTTTGGCGACTAAACAATAACTCTCCAACCGTTTTCATTTCCAGTCCACGCTAATCTGCGATGAACCTCTTTTCAGGCCGCCTTGTCATCGCGGCAGCGCCCCATGATATCCAGGATCTGTGTAGTCGAAGCCGCCAAAGCTTCGACGCAGTGGCCGTCCAGTTTGCCGGCGGCCACCATGCTTCTCAACTCACGGAAACAGGCGTCCAGTGGCCAGGCCTGCTTATAGGGCCGCTCGCTGCTGAGGGCATCGAAGATATCCGCCACAGTCACTATTCTGGCTTCAATCGGCACCTCTTCCCCCTTCAAACCTCGGGGATAGCCGCTGCCATCCAGATACTCATGATGACAGGCCACTATGTTGAGCATGATGGCCGAATCCGGCAGATGCGCCAGACCAAAATCCCCCAGCACCTTGCGGATCAGGCACTCCCCCTTATCCACATGGGTCTCCATCAGAGTACGCTCGTCTATGCTTAAGGGCCCCTCTTTCAACAACACCTTGTCCGGAATACCTATCTTGCCTATGTCATGCAAAGGTGCAAACTGGGTGATATGCTCTATCTGCTCATCACTCAGGCCGTATTTGGGGGCGACTATGCCGGCGATCAAGCCCGAATAGGCCGCCATGCGATCTAGATGCGCGCCGGTTTCAAAGTCACGCAGGTCGGCAAAGTCCCGTGCCACCTGAGCCGAGGCGAGAATAGTGCGCACTGCACTGAGTTCGGCGCACAGAGACATGTTGATCAAGTTGGCATAGAGCACCATATCGCGCTGCGCCTTGGCATCGAAGGCCGCCAAGCGGTATGAATCGAAGAACAGAAACCCCAGAAACCTCTGTTCATCGTAGAGGGGCACGGTAAAGGAGGAGTTGTAATCCTGCTCCAGCAACCAACGCGAATGGCTGTTTTCCGGCAAGATATTGGCCTTGATATCGTCCATCACCCGATACTGCCCTGTGTCTGCCAATTGGCTGAGCACCGGGCTGTCGGACATGGGATATTCATAACCCACTATGGCCTGACCCCGATGAGTGCTGTTGATAAAGGTTTTTAGCAGACCGGTCGAATCGTGATACAGGGCGCAGGCGATACGATCCACCCAAGGGTAGCTGAGCAACAGATGATCGTGAATGCGCTCCAGGCGCTCAGAAGCGTTGTGACCCTGCAGCCAGAGAGCTGTTGGCATATTCTTGTCCATACACTATTTTCAAATCATTTCCTTTTTCCAAAGGATAGAACAAAAAACAGCCATGGCGAGAGAACGACCAGTATCCAGGCCATTGCATTTCCAAATCCATAAGATTAACCTTATTGAAAATTTTCTAATTGATAGAGAGTCTGAAAATGCAAACCAACGCCAATCCACAAGACGGCCGCCTGAGCCCTGAGCAGTGCCATGAGATGATCGCCAAGGGAGTTCGGGTACTGGATGTCCGCTCGGCTGCCGAATATGCCGAAGGGCACCTGCCGCAGTCGGTGAATGTGCCACTGGATACCCTGGATACCTGGCTCAAGCAGCAACCGAATAAGCAGGAACCCTTTGTGCTCTATTGTGGTGCCGGCATGCGCGCCCAGAAAGGCTGCGAAATTCTGCGGGCCAACGGCTTTGATTGCGTGCTCAACGGCGGCGCCTTCAAGGAGCTGGTCTGTTGCCAACCTGAGTAACCATAATGACAAGCAAGCCCGGACGATTTCAGATAAGCCAACATCGCGGCCAAGCCTCTGCGCGGGTGCGTTATCGCGAGCAGTGGCCCGCCGAAGGGGTCAGTGCTGCTTGTCCCCTTTGCAGCAAGGCGCTCGAGCCGGACAAGCCGTCACAAAAAAGCCCCGGGGAGTCACCTCCGGGGCAGTAGAACCAAATCAGTCAAGCAACTGGCGTTCAGATTGATGGTGGAAGAGATGTTTGCCTCAGGCAGAGATGGCCGCCAGCGAAGATTTGGCTGCTGAAATACCCTTGGCGTTGGCATCCGGGCCCATGTTCAGCGCTTCACCGTAGACGGTTTCCACTTCGGTAATTCCAATAAAGCCCAGCACGGTTTTCAAATAAGGCACCACGTGGTCTGTGGTCGAATCTTTATGTACCCCACCTCGGGTAGTGATCACTACCGCGCGCTTACCATTGATAAGACCCACAGGGCCATTTTCTGTGTAACTGAAACTCACACCGGCGCGGGCAATCAGGTCAATCCAGTTTTTCAACTGAGTCGGAATACCGAAGTTATACATGGGCGCAGCTATTACTAGTGTGTCGTGATCTTTCAGTTCCTGGATCAGCTCATCAGACAAGGCCAACGCCTGTTGCTGGCGCTCGCTCAGCTGTTCGCCGCCGCGCAGGCCGGTGGCAATTTCACCGTCCAGTACCGGCAGAGGTTCGGCCGCCAGATCCCTGACCGTGATGCTGGAACCCTGCTCCTGCCAATGCTTGATCAGGTGGTCGACCAAGAGACCGGACTGAGAGTAACCACCCAGGATGCTGGATTTCAAAACTAATACTTTGCTCATGATACTGCTCCGCTTCGATTCAGGAATTTGTTTGAGTCAGAGCTTTTGCTCCAATCTATGCTGAGCAGTTTACTAATGGATAAAATAGAAAAAAAGCGGAGAAAATTTGATATTAAATTCGATTTTTTAGAAAGGAAAGGCTGTTATCCATGACTTACAAGGTTAAAACCGAACCTGTAGGCCTAGGTAATCCCAGCTAGGACAGGGTCGGCTCTTGCTTGGGCTGGCTAACGTAAACCCCCAAGAAAGAAGCACAGCAAAGGCCGTGATTCCAGAGTTCCACTTCCAGCCTGACTTTGACCCTGCGCCCTTCACTCAAAGGCGTCAGTGACACGCCCGGCCAGCTGACTTTGGCCTCGATCAACTCACCGGGATTGGCAGTCACCGGCGCCCGATAACGGATCTCGGCCTGGGCCAGCACTATATCACCACTCACTCCGGCCCGCAGCTGTTGCAGCCAGAGCATGCCCCAGCCACACAGAGTGCACAGGGTATAGATACTGCCGGCAAACATGGTCTGATGCAGATTGATGTTGGGCGCCAGCGGTGCACCGACACGAAATTCTGTGCCATCAAAAGCCAGTGGCCGGATCCCCATAAAGGCACTGACGGGGATGGTGCCATGCCAGGTGTTTTCCAATTGCTTAAGCAGTGATGGCTCAGACATATCAAACACTCAGATTAAAGGTCACTGGCCCGTCATTCAGCAGCTCCACCTGCATATCGGCAGCGAAGCGGCCGGTTTCTGTGGTCACCCCCTTGCTGCGGCAAAATGCCACAAAGGCTTCATAGAGCTCTTCGGCCTGAGCCGGACTGGCACCACCCGAGAAACTGGGACGCAGACCGCGGCTGGTATCGGCCGCCAGGGTAAATTGCGACACCACCAACAACTGCCCGCCGACCTGAGTCAGATTGAGGTTCATCTTGCCGTTGTCATCGCTGAACACCCGGTAATTCATCACCTTGGTGGCCAGCTTTTCCATCGCCGCCATATCATCCTGGCGTTCAACGCCCAACAACACCAACAAACCTTTATCTATAGCGCCGGTCACTTCATCGGCAACCGTTACCTTGGCACGGCTGACTCTCTGTATCAGGGCGATCAATCCTGACTCCTTAATTCTGTTTCACAAGAGGCCGCAGTGTCGCCCATAGCACACAGGGCTGCAACCACGGCGTGACGCATTTTATCATCCACCAGCGAGTGATGACCTCCGGCCACCAGCTGCAACTCGGCCGGGCGGGTCTGGCGGGCAAGCTGAGCCTGCAGCAAGTGAGTTGGACAGACCCAGTCGTTTTCCCCCTGCAGCAAGCGGGTATGTTTCGGCCAGTTATTGAGCCCTGCATCAAGCAAACTCATGGCTTCGAAATAGTGATGGCGGGCATAGTGAAGTTCGATTCTGGCCATATTGCTGTCCCGAGGCGCCCTTGGCGGCGGCAACAGCACCCCGGGTAAAGACAGATGCTGCTCCCAGCGCAGCCAACTGCGGACATAATCCTGGGCATTGAGGCAAGTAAATCCCTTGGCATAGCTTTCCAGCAGCGCCGCAGTGCTGCGCTCACTCCTGGATAGCCAGCGGGAAAAGCCATGATAGTCCACCGGGAAACGGCTGGCGGCGCCAGCAGCACCATAGAGCCAATCGCGGCCCTCGGCAGAGGGGATAAAGCTGCCCCAGTATGTCTGGGCTATGACCCGCTCAGGGAATAAACCGCCGTACACCAGCCCCAAGGTTGCCCCGAATGAGCCCCCTGCCAGACACCAGCGCGGCAACCGCAGCGCCTTCCTGACCGACTCGAGATCATCGAGCAGGCCCTGGAAGTGATTCTGCGCCAGACCTTTCTCGGAGCGCGATAAGCCGGCGCCCCTTTGATCCAGAAACAATAAGCGAAAGCGGCGCAGATCAAACAGCGCCAACTCTTCAAGGTTGCAACCGGCGCCGGGCCCGCCGTGCAGATACAGCAGCGGGATGCCTTCCGGGTTGCCGAATTGCGCCAGATACAGGCGGTGGCCGCCACCCACCTCCAGCCAGTCGCGGGCAAACGGATTATGCCGATCCGGGTTCATCATCCAGCGGCTCCAATGGTTCTTCACCATCGAGGAATTCCGGCAAAGATGCGGTGATCTCGGCTCCCATCAGGACAATCATCCAGGACAGATAGACCCAGACAAACAGTATCGGAATCGTCGCCAGGGCGCCGTAAATCGCCTCGTAGCTGGGGAAGTGAGTCACATACAGGGCAAAGCCTTTCTTGCCCGCCTCAAACAGCAAGGCAGCCACTATGGCTCCGAGCAGGGCATGCAGCAGCTTCACCTTTTGATTGGGCACCACAGTGTAAAGCAGCAGGAAGGCCGCGACAGAAAACAGAAACGGCAGACGCGCGACAAAGAAGGTACCTACACCATAAGTATCGGCTTCGTTGAATATTTTCAGCGATACTAAGTAGGAAGTGGCCGCCAGGCTGGCCCCCATCAGCACTGGGCCCAGCGTCAGGATCATCCAGTACATGGAAAAAGACACGACAGTCTGGCGTTTTTCTTTGGTGCGCCAGATATAGTTCAGCGCCTTGTCGATGGCGGAGATCAGCAAAATGGCCACCACCACCAGGGCGCCGATACCGACGGCAGTGCCCTTGGAGGCGTTGCCGACAAACTCGTTGATATAGACCTGAACCGTATCGCCTGCGGCCGGCAGAAAGTTTTGATAAATAAAGTTTTCTATCAGTTGCCGCACCCCCTTGAAGACAGGGAAAGCCGACAGCATAGACATGGTAACTGCCACCATGGGCACCAGCGACAGCAGGGTCACATAGGCCAGATGACCGGCTCGGATATTGATTTGATCGTCCTGCAATCTCTGTTTCAGGTGCAGCAGGAAGTGCCAGCAGCCTTTCATAAACAAGCTGAAATTGCGGGTATCTATCTTGTTGCTCACGGTTTTCTCTTGATCCTCTGGGTCTAGTGTCGCTATCTTCGTACAATAATGCCCGGATTACAAAGTGTGATGCTGCCACTGCAGCAGGGCAAAGGAAGCAGGGAATGACGCCAGTGCTATGCATAGGCATGCGCCGAGGCCCGTCGTTCAGCGCTTCTTCCACAATTTAAAGGAGAGAGTTAATGTCACAACAAGGATCGGCGGGCAATGTGATTGCCGCGCTGGCAAGCGTATTTTTCCCGGATTTGGGGCAGTTGGTTCAGGGGCGGATCCTGGCCGCACTGATCTTCTTTCTGGTGACAGTTACAGGTTACGCCCTCTGGTGGTTGGTAGTTCCTGCTATCATAGGTGCCATCGCCCATCTCTGGTGCATCATAGATGCCGCCAAATACAAAGCATAAACAGAGAAAAGAGAAAGCTTATGAACAAGATCCTCACCACCGCCCTGGTCAGCCTGGGATTGCTGCTGGGTGGTTGCCAGAGTGCCTATTACGGTGCCATGGAAAAGGTTGGCTATCACAAACGTGACATCATGGTCGACCGGGTCAAAGACGCCAAAGAATCACAACAGGAAGCGCAGGAGCAGTTCAGTTCGGCACTGGAAGAGATGCAGGCGCTGCTGAACCATGATGGCGGCGATCTGGAAAAGGCTTACAACAAGGCCAAAGACGAATATGAGTCGGCCCAGGAAGCCGCCGACGATGTCAGCAACCGCATCAACAAGGTGGAAGATGTGGCCGAAGCCCTGTTCGACGAGTGGCAAGGGGAAATCGGTGAGATCAGCAAGGCCAGCCTGCGCAGTAAGAGCCAGGCCAAGCTGAAAGAGACCCGCCGCTCCTACGAGCAACTGATCCGCAGCATGCGCCGTGCCGAGAGCAAGATGCCTCCTATCCTGACCTCAATGAAAGACAACATGCTCTACCTTAAGCACAACCTCAACGCCCAGACCATAGGGGCCATCAAGGGTGAGTTTGCCAGTCTGCAGAGCGATATATCCGGCCTTATCAAAGAGATGAATAAATCCATCGATGAGTCCAACCGCTTTATCGCGGCAATGGAGTCGGGTAACTGACCGCCAAGCCATAGAGATAGCCCCGCACCGCGGGGCTTTTTTTCAGCTGTGAGCCAGTGCACGAATTTCTCCATCTGCGAATGTAAACTTGGATCTGCTGCACACTTCCTTTTTTGACTCAAGAACTTGTGCCTTTATTTGAGTTCACAATAGGCAGTCCTTTGTTGCTGGCCTCTATTCTCATGACACTGACCGAATCGCTCACCCTCATGCTGGCACTCCTCTATGGTGTCAGCCAACTCTGGTGGAGCGGCCGCCGTTTCGGCGCCGGCCTCACCTTGCTGCTGATTTTAACCGCGCTGCTGATTAGCAGCAGCCCCATGTTACTGCTGGCCACGCTGACAGCCGTTGGTAGCCTGGCATTGCTGCAGCAACTGCGCCCCGGCTTGCTGCAATCCGAGCCCAGGATCAATAACCTGCGCAGCGGCTGCCAGCACCTGTTGGCACTGTCGCTGTTTCTGGTCGCGATTCAGTACACCATCAACAGCCTGATGCTCAAGGCCGGAGTCACGCCCTGGATTGGGCGCCCGGATGTGGTGGATGCGTTTCTGCCCATCGCCGGCGGTATAGAACTCAAGGCGATAGCCACCCTGGGACTCTGGGATCAAACCCACCCGGCGGCGGCCGTGATGCTGGCTGTGGTGTTGTTGACCGGACTGCTGTGCAAGCGGGTCTTCTGTGGCTGGGCCTGCCCGCTGGGGTTGGCCGGAGAGTACCTCTATCGTCTGCGCAAACGCTTTATCAAGCGCGAATTTATGCCGCCTGCCTGGCTCGACTGGCCACTGCGTATGCTCAAGTATCTGTTGTTGGCGGCGCTGCTCTACATAGTGCTGGGCATGCCGTCTATGGGGATCCCCGGCTACCTGGAGAGTAATTATCACAAGATAGCCGATCTCAAGATGGCGCTGTTTTTCATCACTCCGGGACTCATCACCCTGGCCTGCTTTGGCCTGATCCTTGCCATTGTCGCCTGGCGCCGTCAGGGATTTTGCCGTTACCTCTGCCCCTATGGCGCCCTGCTGGGACTGCTGAGTTTTCTCAGCCCGCTGAAAATCCGCCGCGCCCCTGAGCATTGCCTGATAGAGTCCAAGGGGATGAAATGCGACAAATGCACCCGCGCCTGTCCGGCCGGCATCATAGTGCATACCAAAAATACAGTGCACAGCGATGAATGCCAGGCCTGCATGCGCTGCGTGGCCGCCTGTCCCAAGAAAGCGGCGCTGGGGTTCGGCCTTAGCCGCAATCATTTCTGGTCGGCCAAGTCGGTAATGCTGCTGGTACTCGGACTGCTGTTCCTGCTGCCCTTGATAGCTTACACCTCCGGCTTCTGGGAAAGCCAAACGCCGGATGCGGTTCGGATGCAACTGCTGCAGATGATCGACTATGTAGGTCACTAAACTTAACCACTCAGGCTCGCCGACAGGCGGGCCTTTTTACTGCGCTTGTCGCCGAGTACCACTGCCCCTCCCTGACTTGCCACGCCCGGCAAGATTGTTTCCCGATGCTATTTTATGCAATGCTAACTTCTCCACCAAAAACACGGGAAGTTTATGGCGCACCATCTGCAAACCTTGCTGCAACAATGGGCTCTCAGCGCAGACGAGCCCTGGGTGCTGGCGCTGATCACCTCGGTACAAGGCTCTTCTTATCGCAAACCCGGAGCCATGATGCTGTTTCATCCTCTGGGCCAGAGCCTGGGGATCCTCAGCGGCGGCTGTTTGGAGGCCGATCTGCGCCATCAGGCACACAAGGCCCTGACGGAACAAAGGGTGGTGGAGGTCTGTTATGACGCCCGCGACGATCAGGACGCCAGTTACCAACTGGGGTGTGGCGGCTTGGTGAACATCTGCCTGCTGCCTCTGGGACGGGAGAATCATTTTCTGGCACTCGATGAGTTGCGCCAGGCTCTGAATGCCGGTCAATCGGGCTTCTGGCAATTGTTGATGCCAAAAGCCGGTGAAGCGCCCGCAGCCCTTGAGGCGCGCTTTTTACCCCAAGGTTCCCCCTCAACCTATGCTGAGCCTCTACCTTTCCCCGCCAATGACTTTCGCCGCACCGGGATTTGGAGTCCAGAAACCGGGCAGAACGGGCAACAGAGCTGGTTAACCGTACCCGTGGGCCCCAAACCTGCGCTTGCGATTTTCGGCGGCGGTCTGGATGCCAAGCCGCTGGCGCAGATGGCTTTGCAACTGGACTGGCAGGTGAGCGTCGTCGATCCCAGAGCCGCCTACGCCCGCAGCCATGACTTTGCCGGTTGCGACATAATCAAGCTCGGCGCCGACGAGCTGGATGCCGATTGGCTCAAGCGTCAGGATGGTGCCATAGTGATGTACCACAATGTCGAGCTCGACAGCGCCATTCTCAAACGGCTGCAAGTAAGCTGCCCACGCTATCTGGCGCTATTGGGGCCAACTCACAGGCGCGATAAGGTACTCAAACATGCCGCTCTTGGGCTGGCAGACTTTGCCGTGCCACTGGCGGCGCCCGCCGGACTGGCACTCGGCGGCGAACTCCCGGGGGCCATCGCCCTCAGCATTTTGGCCCAGTGCCACGGGGTTTTGTTTGATGCGCCCATGACTGGGCTTGAGGGCCTGATGCCATGAGGCTATTGCCTGTGTTACTGGCCGCCGGAGCATCGAGCCGCTTCGCCGCCGATGACTCAGTGCCCGGCCATGCCAAACTGGCGGCACAGGATAGCCATGGCACGCCGCTGCTGCGCCTCAGTTGGCAAGCGCTGGAGCAGATGCGCGCTCAGGCAAGCCTGAAGTACCCCAAGCTTGAGCTGCTGCCGCTGCTGACCATACTCGGCGGCCACAAGGAACAATTGCAAGCGTTGTTGCCGCCCCATGCGAGCTGCTGTTTCAACCCTCTCTGGCAACAGGGGCTGGGGCACTCCATCGCCCTGGCCGCGGAGCAAGCCAAGGCCTGCTCCGCCGATGCCCTGCTACTGGCGCTGGCCGATCAGGTTGCGCTCAATAGCGCCGATTACCTTGAATTGCTCGACTGTTGGCTGGGCAGCCAACTCAGCAGCAGCGCCTTTTACCGGGACTCCCCCGGCGCGCCTGCTATCTTTAATGCCACAGACTTCAACACCCTTTGCCAACTGCAGGGTGACCGAGGGGCCAAGGCCCTGCTGACCGAGAAATTACAACAACAACGACTGGGCCGGATAGTGCTGCACCGCGCCGCCATAGACATAGACACGGGCGCAGATCTCAGACGCCTCAACCAGCACAAGGAGTGAACAATGTCGCAACTCAAAATCAATGGCAGACTGTTTTCGGTCGAGGCCGATCCCAATATGCCCTTGCTATGGGCCCTCAGGGATCTCCTGGGGCTGACAGGCACCAAATTCGGCTGTGGCGCCGGACTCTGCGGGGCCTGCACCATACATCTGGATGGTAAGCCCGCCAGAGCCTGCCTCACCAGTCTCAAAAGTGCCGAGGGCAAGAACATCACCACCATAGAAGGCCTGGATAATCCGGCGCTGAAAGCCGCCTGGAGCAAACACAAGGTTCCCCAGTGCGGTTACTGTCAGACAGGGCAACTCATGTCTGCCGCGGCGCTCTTGAGTGAAACGCCCAACCCCAGTGACCAACAGATAGACGATGCCATGTCCGGCAATATCTGCCGCTGCGGCACCTATACCCGGATCCGCAGCGCCATCAAGGATGTCGCCGTCAAAGGGGGGGTGAGCTCATGAGCCGGTTTACCGCAGTGGAAAACTTCAGCCGTCGTGATGTACTGAAACTCTTTGGCGCCAGTGGCGGTGCCTTGATGCTGGGCAGCAGCGCCCTGGGCTGGAGCCCCATGAGCCTGGCGCAGGACAAGCTGCAACCTCTGAATCTGTTTATCGCCGTCGGTGAAGACGACAAGGTCTACCTCACCTGCCATCGCTCGGAAATGGGCCAGGGCATACGAACAGGCATACCTCAGGTGCTGGCCGATGAACTGGAAGCCGACTGGGACAAAGTCGTGGTGGTGCAGGGCCTGGCCGACAAGCGTTACGGCAGCCAGAATACAGATGGCAGTCGCAGCATACGTAAACACTACGACAGAATGCGGCAGATGGGTGCCATGGCGCGCACCATGTTGGAACAGGCTGCTGCTGAACATTGGCAAGTGCCGGTCGCAGAAGTCAGCGCCAAGGCTCACAGAGTGACTCACAAGGCGTCCGGCCGCTCCCTGAGCTATGGCGAACTGGCACTGGCGGCGTCCAAGCTGCCGCTTCCGGATGAGAGCCAACTCAGGCTCAAACCCAGAGAAGAATTCACCCAGATAGGTCAGTCACGCACCATAGTGGATATGGATGCCATGTTGGATGGCAGTGCTATCTATGGTCAGGATATACGTCTGGAAGGCATGCTCTATGCCGCGATTGCCCGGCCGCCTGTGCTCGGCAGCCAAGCGGCGAGTGTCGATGATAAAAAGGCCCGCGCCTTCCCCGGTGTGGTGGATATTATCAGCCTGCCCGCTCCCAAAGGGGCACCGGCCTTCCAGCCGCTTGGCGGTGTGGCTGTGCTGGCCAACAACAGCTGGAGCGCCCTTGAAGGCCGCAAGGCACTGACGATTCAGTGGCAGCAAAGCCCCAACGACAAGCACGACTCCCAAGCGTTTCTCGCCACACTGAAACAGCGAGTACAGCAGAGTGGCAAGGTCAGGCGTGAGCTGGGTCAGCCTCCCGCAAGCTGGCCAAAAGAGCGCACGCTCAGCGCCGATTACACTGTGCCCTATCTGGCTCACGCCATGATGGAGCCGCCGGCGGCCACCGCCAGAGTCAGCAAGGATGGCTGTGAAATTTGGGCCTGCAGCCAAACGCCCCAGAGTACCCAGCAGAATGTGGCGGCCGCTTTGGGGCTGAAAGAGGAGCAGGTCAAGGTACATGTCACCCTGCTGGGCGGCGGCTTTGGCCGTAAGTCCAAGCCGGACTTCAGCGTCGAAGCGGCGCTGCTTTCCAAACGCAGCGGCAAGCCGGTGAAGGTGTTCTGGAGCCGGGAAGATGAACTGCAAAACGGCTATCTGCACGCCATCAGCGCCCAGCATTATCAGGCACTGCTCAGTGATGATGGCAAGGTGGAGGCTCTGTTGTCGCGCACCGCCTTCCCTTCCATCAGTTCCACCTTTGCCGAAGGTGTGGATGAACCCTCGGACGGCGAACTGGATTTGGGCTTTATCGACTTGCCATTTCAGTTGCCGTCGCTGCGCTGCGAAACCGCCAAGGCCGAGGCTCATACCCGCATAGGCTGGCTGCGCTCTGTGTGCAACATTCAGCATGCCTTCGGCATTGGCAGCTTTGTCGACGAACTGGCGCTGCGCACCGGCCAAAGTTGCCCTGCCATGTGGCGGCAACTTTTGGGGCAACCCAGAGTGGAGAACTTTGCCAATCAGGGCTTCAAATACGGTAACTATGGCGAAGAACTCAGCCGTCATCCTGTGGATGTCGCTCGTTATCTGACGGTCATCGACGCCGCCGAAAAACGTATGGCGCAATCACCGGCCAAGGCGGGCGAAGGCTGGGGCTTTGCGGTGCACCGCAGCTTTGTCAGCTATGTGGCGGTCGCCATCAAGGTCAAACTGGATGGTCAGCGTTTGCAGGTGCTGCAGGCCATCTCAGTGCTGGATGCCGGCACTGTGGTTAACCCTGACAGAGTGCATTCGCAGCTGGAAGGCGCGGTCATCTTCGGCCTCAGCCTGGCGATGCTGGGCGAAATCAGCTTCAAGGATGGCAAGGTGCAACAGTCGAACTTCCACGACTATCAACTGCTGCGGTTGCCGCAATGCCCTGAGATAGAAACACAAATCATCGCCTCGACCGAGGTACCCGGCGGTGTAGGCGAACCCGGAGTGCCCCCGGTGGCACCGGCACTGACCAACGCCATAGTGGCCGCCGGCGGCAAGCGCTACCGGGATCTGCCGCTGAAGCAGTATCTGCAGCTTTGATTGGTCGATAAAGTGTCGGGGCCATGCCCCGGCACTATTCCCTGGCCAACTGCTGTAGCATCCACTGCATCACAGGGCCAATGCCCTTGTCCCTGCGTCTGACCACGCCTATTTCGACCCACTGATTGTCTGTGATATTGGCACCGGACAGCCTCACCAGATCCTTGGCATACCACTCGGCCGTCGCCACATGCTCGGGCACCAGGGCCCAACCGACATTTTTGATCACCAGCGCCGTGATGTAGTAATAACTGTCGATATGCCAGTGATTGCTGGACACGGGGCGCGACTGGCTGTCGCCGATGCGGGAGCGGATCACCAGTTGTCGGTGCTGATTGAGCTGGTCGAGCGAAGGCTCGGCAATATTCGCCAGCGGGTGCTCACGACCGACAATAAGCGACTGCTGAAAGTGAGCTATCGAGTTGAACTCCAAGGAATCCAAAAGCTCATCTGTCTGGCGGAACAAGATACCCAGGTCGGCTTTTTTCTCATCGACCCAGCGGGCAATATCATCCTGGGAGCTGTTGATAAGAGTGAGCTTCAAGCCCGGGAACTGCTCGGCCACCCGCACGAAGAAACTCTCGAAGCGCTCTATGGGCAGAGCCTCGTCCAGGGCAACCGTCAGGGTGGCCTCCTCGCCCGAGCTGACCGTCAGGGCTCTGGCGTCCAGGCGCTGGCACTGCCTCAACACCACCTTGGCCTCCTGATAGATCTGCTCGCCGGCGGCTGTCAGCCTGGGTAGCCTGGCGCTGCGGTCAAACAGCTCCAGCCCCAGGTCTATCTCCAGATTGGCTACGGCAGTGCTCACCCGAGATTGCGCCTTGCCAAGCTCTCTGGCGGCGGCCGAAAACGAGCCCTTTTCCACCGCAATCACAAAGGCGCTCAGTTGATCCAGGGTCCAATTCATTCCATTCACCAAAGTATCCGAATAACGGATACAAGCTATCTTTCACCAATCCGAAAAACAAGCATAATCTGCGACCCTGTTTTCCTGCATTCGGTTAAAGGTAGTGCAATTATGAATACCGGAATCTCTCAGCAAACACTGAGTCACAACCAGCTGCGGCGCACCTTTTGGCGCTATACCATCCCAGCCATCGCTGCCATGCTGGTCAGTGGCCTGTACCAGATAAGCGCAGGTATTTTTGTCGGCCACTATGTCGGCTTTCAAGGATTGGCCGCCATCAACATGGCCTGGCCGATAGTGTTTATTCTCTCCGGCCTCGGGCTTATGGTGGGCATGGGTGGCGGCAGCCATATCTCCATCGCCCGCGGAGCCGGGCAGCAAACGCAAGCCAATCGAGCCCTGTTGGCCAGTATCTGGCTGATTGTTCTATTGGCCCTGGTGGCATTTATGGCGCTGCAATGCTTGAGTGAGCCGCTAATGCAACTGCAGGAGGCCACTGAAGCGACTCTGCAGCTGGGACAGGGATATATTGCCGTGTTTCAGTGGGGCGCGGCGATCACCATAGCCTCGACGGCGCTGCCTATGTTGATCCGCAACGATGACAGCCCCAGAGTTGCCACCGCCCTGTTGGTGATGGGGGCGCTTGGAAATATCCTGTTGGATTATCTGTTTGTTGCCGTACTTGGGCTTGGGTTAAACGGCGCGGCTTATGGCACCATCATTGCCCAAACAGCTGTGTGTCTGGGGGCCGGCTATTACCTGTGTTCGAGCCATTCAGGCTTTAAGCCAAGGCTCAAAGATGCGCTACCCAGAGCCGGGGAGTTCGCCCGGATTATCCAACTGGGGGCTTCGGCACTACTGATGTACCTTTACACCAGCTTTATGGTGGCGGCCCATAACCATCAGTTTATGCAGTATGGCACCACCTTGAGCGTCAGTGCCTTTGCCATAGTCGGCTATCTGATGACACTCTACTATCTGTTGGCTGAGGGTATAGCCGAAGGGGTGCAGCCACCTGTGAGCTACTTCCACGGGGCCCGCCAGCCCGGCAATATCATCGCCATAGTCAAGCTGGGCGCCAAGGTCACCCTGCTGTTTGGCCTGAGTTGGCTGGCGCTGCTCAACCTGTTTCCCGAAACCATGATCGGCCTGTTCGCCGACAACAATCCTTTGTTAACCCAGGAAGCCAGAACCGGGATCCGTATCCATCTGGCGGCTATCTGGTTGGAGGGGCTGATAGTGCTGGCAGCCATGTATTTTATGGCGATAGGCAAAGGCGGGATGGCTTTGGCAATCTCCTTGACCAATATGCTGATCCAGTTACCGTTTCTCTATCTATTGCCGCTGTTTTTGGGAGAAACCGGTGTCTGGCTGGCAATGCCGCTGTCCAACCTGCTGCTGGCACTGTTGGTGTTGCCTAGATTCTGGCGCCGTCTGCATGCAAGGTCGCACCTGGCAGATAGAACCCGACAAGCACCGGACGGCACTTTGGCAAAACATCCCGCAGTCTAATGAGATGCCGGGCAAATTGAACGCAGTAAAAAACCCGGTCATGCCGGGTTTTTTACTGTTCGCCTATGGCTTAGCCACGGCTGGCGCGCTTGCGGTCATTTTCAGTCAGATGACGCTTACGCACACGGATGCTCTTGGGCGTGACTTCAACCAGTTCATCATCATCGATGAATTCCAGCGCCTGTTCCAGGGTCATCTGGATATGCGGAGTCAGTACCTGAGCTTCGTCGGTACCAGAGGCACGCATGTTGGTCAGCTGCTTGCCCTTGAGGCAGTTTACTGTCAGGTCGTTGGAGCGGCTGTGGATACCCACTACCTGGCCTTCGTAAACTTCGGCGGCGTGGCCAATCATCAGACGACCGCGATCCTGCAGACCAAACAGCGCGAAGGTCAAAGCCTTACCTGTGGCGTTGGAGATCAATACCCCGTTGCTACGCTGGCCGATATCGCCACCCTTGTAAGGACCATAGTGGTCGAAGGTGTGATACAGCAGACCTGTACCTGAAGTCGCTGTCATAAACTCGGTCTGGAAACCGATCAAGCCACGGCTTGGGATCATGAAGTCAATACGTACACGGCCCTTGCCGTCAGGCTGCATGTCGCGCATGTCGGCCTTACGGGTACCCAGCTTCTCGATAACGCCGCCCTGATGTTCTTCTTCCACGTCCACAGTCAGCTGCTCGTATGGCTCGCACTTCTCGCCGTCGATCTCTTTGATGATCACTTCAGGACGGGAAACCGCCAGCTCATAACCTTCACGACGCATGTTTTCGATCAGGATAGACAGGTGCAGTTCACCACGGCCGGATACGCGGAAACGATCCGGACTCTCGGTTTCTTCCACACGCAGAGCCACGTTGTGTACCAGTTCCTGTTGCAGACGCTCAAGGATGTTACGTGAAGTCACGTACTTACCTTCTTTACCCGCGAAAGGAGAGGTGTTGACCTGGAAGGTCATAGTCATGGTTGGTTCATCAACAGAAAGAGGTGGCAATGCTTCGGCATGACCAACAGCACAGATGGTGTCGGAGATCTTCAGCTCGCCCAGACCTGTGATAGCAACGATATCACCGGCATTGGCACTGTCCACTTCGTGGCGTTCCAGGCCCATGTAGCCCAGCACCTGACCGATTTTACCGTTACGGCTCTTGCCATCGGCACCGACAATAGTGACCTGTTGGTTGGTCTTGACGCTACCACGCTTGATACGACCCACACCGATAACCCCTACATAGCTGTTGTAGTCCAGCTGAGAGATCTGCATCTGGAATGCGCCTTCGGCGTCGGCATCCGGTGGAGATACTTTTTCAACGATAGTTTGGAACAGTGGGGTCATGTCTTCACTGTTGTCCTGAGGATCCAGGCTGGCAAAACCGTTCAGTGCAGAGGCATAAACCACTGGGAAGTCCAGCTGCTCGTCGGTGGCCCCCAGGTTGTCAAACAGGTCAAATACCTGATCGATAACCCAATCAGGACGGGCACCCGGACGGTCAATCTTGTTGATCACCACAATAGGCTTAAGACCTTGGGCGAATGCCTTCTTGGTCACGAAGCGGGTCTGTGGCATTGGGCCGTCCTGCGCATCAACCAGCAGCAGTACAGAGTCAACCATAGACAGAACCCGTTCTACTTCGCCACCGAAGTCGGCGTGTCCTGGGGTATCTACAATGTTAATCCGATAGTCGTTCCACTTAATGGCGGTGTTTTTCGCCAGAATAGTGATCCCACGTTCTTTCTCCAGATCGTTGGAGTCCATCACCCGCTCGGTGGCTTCTCCGCGGGTTGCCAGGGTTCCTGACTGTGCCAACAGCTTGTCTACCAGGGTAGTCTTACCGTGGTCAACGTGCGCTATGATGGCGATGTTACGTAAATTCTCTAACACAGTTTTGCCTCTTACGATCTCTGTTCTGTGGGATGCAGCAATATAAATTGAATGGTACAACCGCTTTATGACTGCTTGGCGATTGCCTTCCAGGCCTTATAAAACCTGGGCTGCCATCGTGTCGGGGAGCACAATTTCCCCGGATGGTTGCTTTAAAAAGCGTGCCATTCTACTCTAGCGAGGGGCTATCGCACAGGATTATTTTTTAGACACCTATGAATATCCGGCTTATTCAGCGCACGCACCATTATGGTGAACGCACCTTTTTGGAACACTCAATGCACCATGATAGTGCAAACCCGCTTGTCTCGCCAGCCCTCGATTTTACCACTCCCTTTATTTTCAACATCTTAGCATCTTGGCATGAGTCTGGCTTAATAGAGACCAACAAGGCGCCAGACGCTACATACTAAGAGTTGACAAAGGGCACCCCCTTTACCCTACCGGAGGCTTGATAATGTCAGTCGAATCAGTTTTACAACAGCTGCAAGAGTTGGAAGTTAAGTTTGTTGATTTACGCTTTACCGATACCAAAGGTAAGGAACAGCATGTATCTATCCCGACTCATCAGGTAGATGCTGATTTCTTTGAAGACGGCAAAATGTTCGATGGTTCATCTATCGCCGGTTGGAAAGGGATCAACGAATCTGACATGGTGCTGATGCCAGATCCAAGCAGCTTTGTACTGGATCCTTTCACCGAAGAAACCACAGCGCTGATCCGCTGCGACATCCTCGAGCCCGGCACCATGCAGGGTTACGACCGTGACCCTCGCTCTATCGCCAAAAAAGCCGAAGAGTACATGCGTTCTACCGGCATCGCCGACACTGTGCTGATCGGTCCTGAGCCAGAGTTCTTCCTGTTTGATGACGTACGTTTCGGTACCGACATGAGCGGCACCTTCGTCAAAATCGATGCCAAAGAAGCGGCCTGGAACTCAGGTACCAGCTATGAAGATGGCAACACAGGTCACCGTCCATTCGTTAAGGGCGGCTACTTCCCGGTTGCGCCTGTGGATTCTTCGCAGGATTTGCGTAGTGCCATGTGTCTGGTGCTGGAAGAGATGGGCCAGGTTGTGGAAGCTCACCACCACGAGGTTGCTACCGCGGGTCAGAACGAGATCGCCACTCGCTTCAACACTCTGACCAACAAGGCCGATGAAATCCAGGTACTTAAGTACGTGATTCACAACATGGCTCATGCCTACGGCAAGACAGCCACCTTTATGCCCAAGCCGATAGTTGGCGACAACGGCAGCGGCATGCACGTACACCAGTCACTGGCCAAAGACGGCACCAACCTGTTTGCCGGTGACAAGTACGGCGGCCTGTCTGAAACTGCCCTGTACTATATCGGTGGTATCATCAAGCACGCCCGAGCCCTGAACGCCTTCACCAACCCAAGCACCAACTCCTACAAGCGTTTGGTGCCACACTTTGAAGCCCCTGTGATGCTGGCTTATTCTGCCCGTAACCGCTCGGCTTCTATCCGTATCCCTGTGGTACCAAGTCCTAAGGCTCGCCGTATCGAGACCCGCTTCCCGGATCCTATGGCCAACCCTTATCTGGCCTTCGCAGCACTGCTGATGGCCGGTCTGGACGGTATCCAGAACAAGATCCACCCTGGTGATGCCATGGACAAGGATCTGTACGATCTGCCGGCCGAAGAAGCAGCGGAAATCCCGACTGTGGCCGAATCTCTGGAAGTCGCCCTGGCGGCTCTGGATGCAGACCGTGAGTTCCTGACCCGCGGCGGTGTGTTCAGCGATGACTTTATCGACTCTTACCTCAAGCTGAAACAAGCCGAGGCCGAGCGTGTCAGCCGCACCACTCACCCAGTCGAATTTGAGCTGTACTACAGCCTCTAATTGCCCTGCAATCAACCGATGAGTCAAGCCATCGGATAACAAGAAAAGCGCCCCGGGAGCAATCCCGGGGCGCTACTATTTTAAGGCTATAAAACTCAACCCACTCAGGGAGCACCGACAAGCTCAGGAGCACTCTGAGCCTTGGCCCCTGTGAGTATCACCGCCAACTTGAGTTCACCCTCTGTCTGGTTCAACTCCTCAAGCCCTTCTGGAGTAAAGCGATATTGGCCTTCTGTCTCCAGCGCTTCCATGGTGCCAGCACAGGTGTCGACGGTTTCGCTGCATTCGAAACGCACCCCCTTATGCCAAGGCATGGAGAAGGCCGATACCTGCTCTGCCGGCATCTTGAGGTACATCACCAGATAGTTGCTGCCGGCATCCTTGACGGGTTTGCCCTCCGCCGTAGTCAGGCTAAAGGTCAGTGCCTGGCTTTGAGGATCCACGGCGCTCAGTGCCACCTTGAGGCTTTCGGCTTCATTAATGGACACAGACTGCTCCGGTTCAGGATCCGGCGGAAGCACAGGGTCATCATCGTCATCCCACCAGTCACAACCTCCCAGGCACAACAGCAAAGACGCTACTATCAAACTCTTATGTTTCATAACAGCCTCCTAGTGACAATCGCTGCAGACCGCACCTTCGTGAACCCCGGTCAAACCGGCGCCGACATCATGGGCGCTGTGGCAGCTCTGACATTCCATCTGTGAATTGACATCGGCACCTATGTAAGTGTCCGGTTCACGTTTGGTGCTGCTGTGACAACCACTACACTCGGCATTACCCGCTGCCACAATTTCAGCGTCCAGGGCATTGTCCAGCGACTTATTGAGGAAGTCAGTAGTGACATAGGCAATCTCGGCCGTCAGCTGAGCGCAGCGCTCCAATTTCGCCTGATGACTGGAGCCGTACTTGCTCGCTTTCGACCAGTGGGTCACCGAGGTGTGACAGAGAATGGAATTGGCAACCGACTGGCCTATCTTATCTGCGGTCAGTAGCTCACCGGCATTGTCTTTACGGGTCGGTGCGCCAATCGCCTTGAGGAAGGCTTCATCATTTCTCGGCATGGCTGTGTGTTCATAGTAGCGGTACACTGAGCGGATCACCGCAGTGCGGTCGACCCCGCCCAGGACGTTAACCGCCATGGCCGCCGCATTCAAGCAACCACACAGGGTTCCCCAACCTGCGATACCGCCGCCACCATAGGCCGCCAGGTTGGTAGGGATAGCGGCGAATTTGCAGGCATCCTCATGCCCTTTGGCTGCCAAGGCCTTCACCAGGGCATCGAAAACCCCATACATGCAACCACCACGGCCATAACCTTCATAGGCCAGTTTGGCGACTTCCATAGGGTCCAATTTCACATAGGTCAGCAGCTTGGTGCCCAGATCGCTGCCCCCTTCACTGCCGATCCCTATGCTGGTATCTCCGGGACAAGACTCTGCGGCCAGAGCTGTGGTCGCGATCAGCGAACTCCCTGCTGCCACACCAACCAAACCTACAATCTGGCCCATCGCCTGACGTCGATTCACGTTCATACTCATCACCTCTTTTTGCACTTACATATTGCAGAATTGCAAATTAAGTAAAATTAATTCTTTATAATCAATAGCTTGCAAGCAACCTCAGCTTATCCCCTCTCCTGTTGTGCAGATGTGATCCAAGGCGGGTTTCAGTGTTAAAGAGTCAAAAATTCAACAGTTCACCGGCAAGAGGCTTGAGCCAAGCAGCAACGGCAGCGACAATGAGCCTCTTCGTCAAGCAAGGATCTGCTATGAATCTCAAGGTCTTTTTACTCACTCCCCTGTTGCTGGCCGGCTGTCACTCTGAGGGGCAACTGCCAATTCAGGCTGACGAGCTGGAGCAAATCCACTGCCGGGAAGTAAGCGATGACAATAGCGCCCTGGGTTATTACCTCGAAGGCTGCGTTGACGGATACCGAGGTGAACCCTTCAACGGCATTGCCATTTGGGGAGCGCCGGATCGCCCCAGCTATAGTGCGGCCCAGTTCAAGGATGGCCTGCGGGACGGCTACAGCTTCAGCACATCCGCGCCGCCCGAGCGTCTGCTAAGCCAAAGCGCCTGGTATAAAAATGGCAAGTTGCACGGCTGGCAGCTGAACTTTCAATACCAGCAAACCCAATTACGCAGCCGGGAATTGTTTCAAGACGGTGAGCGCCAAGAACTCTGGCTCTACGACAACCAAGGCCAACTCGACAGTTTCAAGCGTTTCGACCAGGGTAAAGTGGTTGAATCCATCTCCTACGAACAGGGACGGGAGCGGATGAAACAGTTCAAGCGGGACGGCGAGAAACTCACCGTCTGGAAAAGCTATTTTCCCGATGGTTCATTAAAGAGCTTCAGTGAACATCTGGATGAAGAAAATCTCAGAAAACTCAAGGAACAAGGCTACTACGCCAACGGCCGACTCAAGTTGGACTACCTGTTCGACCGCCGGCAGCGCACCGCAGTGCAGCACACCTTCTGGCGCAATGGCCAGCGCCAGTCCGAGCAACATTATGGTTTCTTTCCCTCAATAGCCGCCGACGGCATCTGGCTCAGTTATTGTGAGACCAATGGCGCCTTGAGCAAACGTACTCCGTTCCGCCGAGGCGCCAAGCAGGGTGAGGAGCAACTCTTTCACTGCAATGGCCAGTTGCAGGTGAGCAAACGTTTCGACCAGGACAAGCTCATACCACAGACCCTGAACTACTTTGATGAGCAGGGGCGCAACTATCTGCAGGAAGAGATAGGCACGAACGGCAAGGTACTGCATACCCGGGTCTATGATGAACAGGGTAAACTAATCTACCAAGATTGACATAATATTCAATCAGTTGGGCTTATCATCCAAAGATAATAAAGCTCTTTTTCAAATGCGGCTTGCTTATCCCGGCACTGAACTTTAAAATATCTTCACATCAAGATACTTTAAGAAAAGAAAATGCCCTACCTAATTGCACTCCTTGCTCCCGTCTTCTGGGGAACCACTTATGCCCTGGTCAGCCTGTACCTGCAGGATATGTCCCCTTTCTGGGTCGCCGTCTGGCGTGCGCTACCGGCCGGGATCCTGTTATTGCTGCTACGGCCCAAGCTGCCTTCGCTCGCCTGGAGCAAAATACTCTTGCTGGCATTTTGTAATATCGGCGCCTTCTTCGCCCTACTGTTTATGGGCGCCTACCGCCTTCCCGGCGCCGTGGCCGGCACCCTGGGGGCCACACTGCCACTGATGTTTCTGCTGCTGGCCTGGCTGCTCGATGGCCAAAGACCGGCATTGAAGTGGACCTTGCTGGCACTGCTGGGACTGAGTGGAGTGATGTTGTTGCTCAATCCTTCGGCCAATCTGGATCTGATTGGTGTACTCTGCGCCCTGAGTGCCACTCTGTTGGTAGCCCAATCATCCCGCTGGATGCAACGCTGGCAAACCGGCGATCTTCTGGTATTGACCGCCTGGCAGTTGTTGCTCGGCGGCTTGATGCTGATCCCGCTGGCCTGGACAGTAGCCGGGGCACCCACACTGCCCGAGCCCAAGACCTGGCCCGCCATCGCTTGGCTGGCCATCTTCAGCACGGCGCTGAGCTACTGGGCCTGGATCTGGTCCATCAAACATCTGGGACCGCAAATCATGGGCATGATGGCCTTGATCAACCCTGTGGTGGCTGTCTCGCTCGGGGTGTTTTTGGTCGGCGAACAGCTGGACAGCTATCAATGGCTGGGGATCGGCCTGATCATGTCATCACTGTTGCTGATGAAACTTCCTGTCCCGGCCATCTGGTATCGCCTGCGCCCCAGCCGGCGCTGACACTCACCTGACATAAGAACCCTGTTTGGCCCCTGAAAAAGGGGCCAAGGGTTCGGCTTAACTGAATTTGGCAAAATAAGGAGATTGACCATGATGCAGTTTCTGGCAGAACCACAACTCAATGCAGTCCAAGCCGCGGACGATGGGAGTCCGCGACTAAAGATGTCTGCCAACAAAGATAACACCAATGCCGCCAACAGCATGTTTGAAGGAGATGGACTATGAGCTCATCAAAATGGCAGCCTGTGTGGCTGATCCTGACCTTGATTATTCTCGGCCTCAACCTGCGTCCCAGCATGGCGGCCATAGGCCCACTGCTGGAGGCTATCCGGGCTTCCTTGCCCCTCAGTTACAGTTCCTTGGCACTCCTGACCATGCTGCCCGTGATGACCATGGGAGTCGCTATGTTTATCGGTGCCAAGCTGGCCGCCAAACTGGGAGAGCGCCAAACCCTGCTACTGTCGCTGCTACTTATTGGTTTGGCCAACCTGGCTCGGCTCTGGGCCGGCAGCGGCCTGCAACTACTACTGACCGCAATCATTGCCGGCTTAGGTATCGCCCTTATTCAGGCACTGCTGCCTGGAATGATCAAGCGCAGCTATAGCCAGCATATTGAGCGTTACATGGGGATTTACGTAACCGCCATCATGGGTGGAGCGGCCCTGGCTGCAGCCATTAGCCCTTGGCTTGAGCACAGGTTTGGTCATTGGCAGTCGGCGCTGGCCTTCTGGACTCTGTTGAGTCTGCCGGCGATGCTATTTTGGTTCTGGGGCAAACACGGCCTGCAACCCCAGGGCTTCAATAAGGCAGCAGCAAAGAAGCCTTCAGGAAAACCGGGAGTTAGCCCAAGTGTGGGCATAGGCAGCTTTAGCCGCATTCCCAGGGCCTGGCTGTTGGGGCTTTTCTTTGGCCTGAGTACGGCATCCTATACCTGTGTGCTCGCTTGGTTGGCGCCCTTCTTTATCGACTTGGGCTGGCAAGCCACTCAGGCAGGGCTATTACTGGCATTTCTGACGCTGATGGAAGTGGTCGCAGGCTTGTTGCTGCCGACGCTGGCGGCCCGCAGTCATGATAGAAGGCCACAGCTATTGCTGCTGCTCCTGTCTACGATTGGCGGTTTTATCGGGCTGGCGTTGATGCCACTAGCCCTGCCCTGGTTATGGGCTGCGCTGCTGGGTATAGGCATTGGTGGCCTCTTCCCCTTGAGTCTGATTGTCACTTTGGACCATCTGGACGACTACAGCCAGGCGGGACAACTGACGGCCTTTGTTCAGGGGATAGGTTACCTGCTGGCATCCCTGTCGCCTCTGCTGGCGGGTTATCTCAAGGACAGTTCCAGCAGCTTCACGCTTTCCTGGTTGCTGCTCGCGGCTGTGTCTCTGGGCATGCTGGCCATTGTCTGGCGCTTTGATCCCAAGCGCCACAGTCAACACTTCGCCCTGTTGGCCCACTGAGCCGATTTACCGGGTGGAAAATTGTTATCCACCCGGCACTCAAGCAGACTCAAATGAGGTAGAATGGCGTCCCTCTTGTGCCATTCTGCTGTCTAAGCAACATAAAGTGAATCTATCCAATCTATTCCAGCGCCTGCTGCAATGGCTACCTGATCGTGCCGATCTTCCCGAAGGCTTACGCATAGGGCTGCCCATGATGGCGGGCCTGTTGCTGTTTTCGTTTCTCGGCGACAGTGCCAGCGGCGTCAACGCCCTAATCTGTGCCTGGCTGGTCGGCGTCCAGGGCCGCAACCTGGCTTATCCCAAACGTGCAGGGCTGTTGAGCAAGTCGGCACTTCTGTGCTGTATCAGCAGTGCCCTGACCTTGCTGAGCCTGATCCACCCTTGGCTAGGGATCAGCGTACTCGGCGCCATAGGCCTGTTATATGGCCTCAGTTCCAACCAAAGAAAGTACATTCAGCTGCTGACCTACAACGCCGGCTTTTGCCTGATCTGCGGCCTGCATCTGCTGGAGTCGGGTACCGACTGGAAGATGTTGTTGCTCTCCAGCCTGTTCGGCAGCTGGTTGGCTGTCATCAGCGCCGTCATCGCCGGGCCCTGGATGGCGATACGTCAGGGCGAACAGCTGCTGGCCAGCGTGCAGCGCAAATTCGGTTTCTGGTGCAATATACTCAGCCACTCGGACGCCGCCAATGTCGGCCAGCGTCTGGCCTTGCGGGAGCAACTCGATGATGCTATTGCCGTGCTGGCCCATTGGCTGCTGGAAATGCCGGATAAAGCCGAGGTGCAACGCATCGCCCGGCAACTGGAGTCGAATCTTATCCTGATAGAAACTCTGGAGAGCATAGGCAGGCTGCAACAAAATGATGCCGCCAGCCCGGCACTGCAGCAGTATTTGGCCAATTTTGCCAGCGAACTCAAGACCCATAGGGAGCAAGGCACAGAGCCGACGCCACTGCCCTTGGGAGACAAGCCGCAACCTCTGCTGTTGGACGCCGCCAACCGCCTGGCCTTGGCGCTGGATCCCCAAAGACCGCTGGCAGCCGACTGGCGCGAGCGCCTGGGGCTTATCTGGCCTTCCGATGCCCAAAGCGTTCGCAGTCAATGGCGCAAGGCCTTGGTGAAACACTCGCGGGAATGGCATCACGGCCTGAGAATTCTGTTCACTCTGCTGTGTTGTCAGGCCGTGGTGGAACTGCTGCAACTGCCGCAGGGTTATTGGGTGACGCTCACCGCCTACATAGTGCTGATGGTGGCGCCGCTCGGGCAGTTGCAGGCCAGGATCTGGAGCCGCTTCTATGGCACTGTGCTCGGTTCTGTGTTGGCACTGGGGCTAATCTGGTTTCTGGGGGCCGGTAGCTGGTTATTACCGGCCACCTGCCTGAGTGCCTTTCTGGCCTTTGCCACCTTCTACAAGGCCAGATATGAGATTCATGTGTTCTGGCTCACCATGCTGATGGTGTTTGCCATCACCCTGCTACTGCCGAGCGATCCCTATATCGCCTTCTACCGGGCGCTGGACACCTTTACCGGTGCCTTGATGGCATTTCTGGCGATGCATCTGTTTATTCCCAGCTGGACCCGACGCTGGCTCGACAGCTATGTATGCCACTTTATCGAGCTGGAGCGGGCTTGGCTTGCCAGTATCAATACAGGTAAAGCCGATAATGCCCTGCGTTGGCAAGCCCATGCGGCGCTGAGACAACTGGGCCAAGAAGTCGGCTTTTTGAAGCTCGAGCCCAACACGGGCCAACGGGAGCTGCAGGACTGGCAGAGTTTTCTCTGGCTTGGGCTGACGCTGCACTGCACCCTGGTGTTGGTGGCACGCCAGCAGCAAAAGCAGCCGCTGCATCTGGCGGAGCAACAGCTGGCGGCCTGGCCCCAGCTGTTTCGCCAGCGCTTCTTGGCAACAGAGATGCACCAATCCGAGTCCGGGCCAGCGCCCAATTCAACAGATGAGACTACGCAACAGTCAGCAAAACAAGCTGAAGCGATTCCCGCCTGGGTTATGCAGGATATCGCCCATCTCTATGCCTGGCTCGACTGGCAACGTCCCTATGCCCTGAGCGGCAACACTCACGGCTGACAGGAGTCCAAGATGTACGATTTTGAATTTTACAATCCAACCCGCCTGCTCTTTGGCCACAGCAGCCTGGAGCAGCTGGACACTCTGGTGCCCAAGGATGTCAGAGTGCTCTTGCTCTACGGCGGCCAAAGCGCCAAACGCAATGGCACCCTGACCCAGGTCGGCCAGGTATTGGGTCAACGCATCTGCGCCGAGTTCGGCGGCATTAGCCCCAACCCCGACTACCACCAGCTATTGCAGGCGGTAGAGCAGATAAGGCAACAAAAGCTGGACTTTATTCTCGCCATCGGCGGCGGTTCCATCATAGATGCGGGCAAGTTTATTGCCGCCGCAGCGCCCTATCAGGGAGAGCCCTGGGAGATACTGGAAACCGACGGTCGCCACATTGACCAAGCTCTGCCGCTCGGTACTGTGCTGACCCTGCCGGCCACGGGCTCAGAGATGAATAACTGCGCGGTGATCAGCAATAGCGCTCTTGGCCTCAAGCGCTCCTTTCGTCATCCCTCGGTGTTTCCCCGCTTCTCTGTGCTGGCGCCACAACTGAGTTTCAGCCTACCGCAACCACAGATTGCCAACGGTGTGGTGGATGCCTTTGTGCACGTGACCGAGCAGTACCTGACTTACCCCGTCGACGCCAAGGTGCAGGACAGGTTTGCCGAAGGCCTGCTGCTCACTCTGATAGAGGAAGGCCCCAAGGCGCTGGCAGAGCCCGAAAACTATCAGGTGCGCGCCAATATCATGTTCAGCGCCACCATGGCGCTCAACGGCCTGATCGGCACAGGTGTTCCGCAAGACTGGTCGACCCATAAGCTGGGTCACGAACTGACGGTGCGCCACGGCCTGGATCATGCCGTGACCCTCGCCATACTGCTGCCGGCCATGCTGCGCCTGAGAAAGGTCGCCAAACACGCCAAGCTGCTGCAGTATGCCGAGCGGGTTTGGCAACTCAGCGATGGCAGCGAGGAGCAACGCATAGATGCAGCCATAGAGCTGACCCGGCAGTTCTTCGAATCCATGGGGCTCCAGACTCACCTCAGTGACTATGGCATAGGCCATGAGGCCATAGCGCCGCTGCTGGAGAACCTTGAGCGCCAGGGGCTGACCCAACTGGGGGAGGACGGCCGGGTCGACCTTGAGCTGAGCCGACAGGTTTTTCAGGCCAGCCTTTAAAGGCAGTGATTTTTGCCAATAAACAGGCTAATCTGAAGCAAGTTCACAACTGCATAACAAGGGAAGTCTTTATGCGTACTCTGATGATAATCAGCCTGGCATTGCTGTCGCTGGTTGCCCAGGCGACTGTCTATAAGTGGGTCGATAAAGATGGCAAGGTGCATTACAGCGATGAGCCCAACCCCCAAGCCCAGGCAGTGGAATTCACCGACAAGACCCAGAATCAAATAAGCCTGGAAACGCCTAAACCTCTGCCCGATCCCATAGAAGTGGAACAGGTCGGCTATGCGTTAAAGATACTTTCACCACAGCATGAGGAAACCATTCGCGATAACGCCGGTGATTTTCAGGTTCAGGTAGAGGTAGAGCCGGAGCTGGCTTCGGGTCATTTTCTGCAACTCTACATAGATGGCATCTCCTCCAGCGACGCTCAGCGCAGCAATCTCTTCCAGCTCAAGGACATCGACCGCGGCGAACACACACTGCAACTCAAGGCAGTGCAACAAAACGGCAAAGTCCTTGCATCCAGTAGTCCCATAACCATTTTTCTGCACCAAGCCGGACTGATGCAACCCGCCTTCCCGGCACCCGGGAAAGGCCCAAAGCCAAGTAACTAACGTTATTTCAATAAATTAGCTACTTTGCTTTTCGAGTTAGTCCACAGAGTTGTTGGCTTGCGGCCTGCACCGAATTGGTGCACCATTATGGTGCAATCCTGCTATGGGAAACTCAATGGACACAAATATCCTGCTCAATCATCTGGCAACTGCCGTTCTGGTCATCGACAGTGACCTGCTTCCCAGCTATGCCAACGCCGCTGCCGAGCAGTTGCTGGGCGTCTCCAGCCACAGGTTGCAGGAGCAGGTACTGACAGAGCATCTGCATGCCATAGGAGTTGAACCCAGAGTGCTGCAAAGCGCGGTGCTGGAACGTCAGGGGTTGACGGTCAATACCGCCCAGCTCATCAGCCTGGATGGCCAGCATCACACTGTGGATATGACACTGATCCCTCTGGAGCAGGGAGAACAGCTCAAACCCTTGAGCCTGTTGGAACTCAGACAGGTGGATCAGCAGCGGCGCATTCACCAGCAGTTGACCCTGGATGCCCAGCAGCAGGCGGCTCAATATCTGGTGCGCAATCTGGCCCATGAGATTAAAAACCCGCTGGGTGGACTGCGCGGCGCGGCGCAGCTCTTGTCCCGCGAGCTTAGCGAGCCGCAGCTCAAGGAGTTCACCACACTCATCATAGAGCAGGCCGACAGGTTGCGCGCCCTGGTCGACCGATTGCTGGGGCCGCAGAAACCATCGCAGCACAAGCTGCAGAATATCCATCTGGTGCTGCAAAAGGTGATCAGTCTGGTGAGTGTGACCCTGCCGCAACAGATACATCTGCGCCAGGATTACGACCCCTCGATTCCGGACTTGCCTATGGATGAAGATCAACTGCAACAGGCAATCCTCAACATAGTGCAAAATGCAGTACAAGCCTTGGAGCATCAGGGCGGCGATATCATGATCCGCACCCGCACTGCCCATCAGGTCACCATAGGCAACCAGAGACACAAGTTGGTGCTGGTGCTGTCAATCATAGACAACGGCCCGGGTATTGCCCCGGAACTGGTGGATACCCTGTTTTACCCCATGGTCACAGGCCGCAAGGACGGCAACGGCCTGGGGCTATCCATCGCCCACAATATTGCCAGGCTCCACGGCGGCCGTATCGACTGCGATTCGGCCCCGGGGCACACAGAGTTCAGCCTGACATTGCCGATCAACAACCACAGCGGCTAACAAGAGAGGAAACAATATGAGTGAACAGGTTTGGATCCTCGATGATGACAGTTCAATTCGTTGGGTGCTGGAACGGGCACTGCAAGGCGCCAAACTCAGCTGCGCCAGCTTTGCCGCCGCCGAGTCACTGTGGCAGGCGCTGGAAATCTCCCAGCCCAGAGTCATAGTCTCGGATATCCGCATGCCGGGAACCGATGGCCTCACCCTGCTGGAGCGTATCGGCCTGCATTATCCCCATATCCCGGTGATCATAATGACGGCCCATTCAGATCTCGACAGCGCCGTCAGCGCCTATCAGGCCGGGGCATTCGAGTATCTGCCCAAACCCTTCGACATAGATGAGGCGATTGCCCTGGTAGAGCGGGCGCTCAACCATGCCACAGAGCAGGCACCTGCGGCCGCCGAGCCTCAGGTCAAGGCACCTGAGATCATAGGCGAAGCCCCCGCGATGCAGGAGGTGTTTCGCGCCATAGGCCGTTTGTCGCGCTCATCTATCAGTGTGCTGATCAACGGTCAGTCAGGTACGGGTAAAGAGTTGGTTGCCGGGGCGCTGCACAAACACAGTCCACGCAAAGACAAACCCTTTATCGCCCTCAATATGGCGGCCATCCCCAAGGAGCTGATCGAATCCGAGCTGTTCGGCCACGAGAAAGGCGCCTTCACCGGCGCCGCCAATGTGCGTCAGGGCCGGTTTGAACAGGCCAATGGCGGCACCCTGTTTCTCGATGAGATAGGCGATATGCCGCTGGACGTACAGACCCGGCTGCTGCGGGTGCTGGCCGATGGCCAATTCTATCGGGTCGGCGGCCACTCTCCGGTGCAGGTCGATGTCAGGATCATTGCCGCAACCCACCAGGATCTGGAGCAACTGGTACTCAAGGGGGGCTTTCGGGAAGACTTGTTCCACCGCCTGAACGTGATTCGAATCCATCTGCCACCGCTATCACAGCGGCGGGAAGATATTCCGCAGCTGGCGCGCCATTTCCTGGCCAGTGCTGCCAAAGAGATTGGGGTAGAGGCCAAAATACTCACCCCGGAAACCGCCGCAAAGCTGCAGCAACTACCCTGGCCCGGCAACGTGCGTCAGTTGGAAAATACCTGCCGCTGGTTGACCGTGATGGCCTCGGGCCAGGAAATTATCCCTCAGGATCTGCCGCCTGAGCTGTTCAAGGAGCCCAAGGCACCTCAAGGCAGTGCCGGCCCATCCCAGGATTGGCAAAACGCCCTGAAATTGTGGCTGGATATGCGCCTGTCACAGGGCGAGAGCGATCTGCTGACCGAAATCCAACCCGCGTTTGAGCGCATCTTGCTGGAAACCGCGCTGGAGCATACCCAAGGGCACAAACAGGAAGCCGCCAAACGCCTAGGATGGGGCCGCAATACCCTGACCCGCAAGCTTAAAGAGCTGGCAATGGACTGACCCCTGCGTCGGGAACCTTCCCGCAATAAAAAAGGATGCCGTTTGGCATCCTTTTTTAACTGAGCAACGATATCAAAACTGCCAGTGTAGCCCCAACGCCAGGTTGGACATGTCTGTGTCCAGATCGCGGGCGCCATAATTGAATTCAGAATCCAGCTCTACCTTGAGCATTTCATAACCCAGACGCAGATGTAGGCTCTCTGTCAGAGCGGCGTCCAGCCCCAAACCATAAAGCCAACCATAGCCGTCAAAATCCTCTTCCCAGTAACCGTTATCGACACGCACCAATCCGCGGGCAATACCCGCCTTGGCATAGAGGGAAAAGGTGTCATTAAGCTGCCAAGTAAACTTGGGCGCTATGCTGGTGTAACCGCTGAGGATATCCAGATTGTCGCTATCCAGGTTGTCTGCCACCAAGAGGTTGGCCTCGAGGGCAAACCAGGAGTTGAACCGGTAACCACCGTAAGCGCCGAAGCCTACTCCGGACTCGCTGAAGTTACTATCCTTGAGCTCAAGCTTTCCCTGGCCAATCTGGCCGCCTACATAAAAACCTGAGTCGTCCTGAGCCTGAGCCAAAGGTGCGGCCGCCATAGAGACCACTAAAGCCAGTGCTGCTTGTTTCATTGATAAATCCTTTTAGCGATTGAAAGTCGCAGTGATATTAATAGAAACAAACAGTTGCAACAATATTGCTGCAAAATTAAACCCTTTTTGTCAGCAGGCGTTCAGCCAGAAACCCTAATGTGCCATGGCCGCCCGCTACACAGGATCCTGGTGAATGATCACCTCGGCATGGTCAAAGTCGGCGCGGATCCGCTCGCCTGTGGCCACAGCTATGGCATGGGCCTGTTGCAGGCTCAGGTCTTTGTCCAGCTCCAGATGCAGTTGAATAAAGGTGGTCTTGCCCGCCTGACGGGTACGCAAGTCATGAATGCCACGCACTTGAGTATCCTGCTCGGCCAATTGCCGAATACGCAGCCGGGTTTCATCATCAAGCTCCCGGTCGAGCAAGGCCTGAATCGAGCGATACCCCAGCGACCAGGCTTGTTGACCTATGTAAAGGGCGATCAATACCGCAAACAGACCATCGGCCCACCACCAGCCGTATTGCGCCAAAACCAGCGCCAACAGCACGGCACCGTTGAGAAACAGATCTGACTTATAGTGCAGGGCATCGGCCTCGACCACTGTACTCTTGGTGGCCGCCAGCGCCCGTTTCTGCAGCATGACCAAGGCCAAGGTCAGCACTATGGCAATAATGGACACCACAACGCCCAAAGTGGCATGGGTCAAAGGCATGGGGTTGACCAGGCGCTCGCCGCCGTGAAACAGCAGCAGGAATGCCGTCCCCATAATAAAGGCCGATTGGGCTAAAGACGCCAGCGGCTCAGCCTTACCGTGACCATACCTGTGCTCCTGATCGGCAGGCACCAAGGCATAGCGAATGGCAATAAAGTTGACTATAGAAGCCAGGGCATCAGCAAAGGAGTCGGTCAGAGAGGCCAGCATACTGGCCGACCCGGACCAGAGCCAGGCGGCCAGTTTTATCAGGATCAGGGTAATCGCGGTCGCCACTGCGGCGCGGCTCGCCAATTTAACCCAAAACTCGTAGCGGGAAGTCGTTGTCATTCAAGGGCTCAGCGGTCGGGAGTCACTGAGCCCATAGTAGCAGATTTAATCCTGGATAGGCTCAGGGCGCTCACCACGTCTATCCATACGCTCCTTGAACTTGGCTTGTTGTTCCGGAGTCAGCAGGTTATAGATCTGGTTGTGCAGCTTCATCCGCTCCAGCATGTGTTGTTCACGCACCTGCTGACGCTGCTCGATAATCTCTTTGGCCTTGGCTTCATCGAAGTTGCCTGAGGTCATCAGTGCCTGCATTTCGGCTCTGTGCGCTGCACGGGTTTCCTTGTCAGGACGTGACATGCTACTTCTGTGCTGGTCCATCAACGCCTTAATCTCTGTTTTCTGGGCGTCGGTCAGGTCCAGACCTCGTAGGCCAAACATGCCGAAATGGCCCTTGCCGCCTTTCATATGGTGATAGCCGCGCTCGCCCTTCATGTGATGATAACCACGGTCGCCGTCACGGTGTGGGCAATCGCCGTAGCCGTTACCGGCTTGTGCCGCGCCAGCCATCAGAGTGGTGCCGGCAATCAGGGCCAGCAAGCTTGCTTTGATTGAAGTCTTCATAAGAGTATCCTCGTTCTCGGTCGGGAAGTATTTGACGTCTTCCAGTCTAGTCCTCTATGTGTAAGTGTGGGTTCAAACTGAGTAAAGCACTGTAAAGCTTGGTTATCCGGGTTGAAGATCCGTATCTTTACCCAGACTTACACAGCTAAACCGCAGTTGACTCAAAAGCGGGTATACTCGGCAGAGAGAAATTGTGTGAGGCGTATAAATGAGCCGGATTTTATTGATAGACGATGACCTGGGCCTGGCCGAACTCTTGGGGCAATTACTGGAGCTGGAAGGCTTTGAGCTGACACTAGCCCATGATGGTCAGAGCGGCCTGGAACTGGCGATTGCCAATGATTACGACCTGATCCTGCTGGATGTGATGCTGCCCAAGCTCAATGGCTTCGAAGTGCTCAGGGAACTGCGTGGCAAGAAACAAACCCCTGTGCTTATGCTTACCGCCCGCGGTGATGAGATAGACAGAGTGGTTGGCCTGGAGATAGGCGCAGACGACTATCTGCCCAAGCCTTTCAATGACAGGGAACTGGTAGCCAGGATCCGCGCCATCATACGCCGCGCCAATATCACCCCGCAGGACATTCCCCAGAGCGGTATTCAAACCATAGGCGATCTCAGCCTGGACTCTGCCCGTCAGGAAGCCTATTGCAATGAACAGTTATTGCTGCTGACCGGCACTGAGTTCAGCCTGCTCTATACCCTGGCCAATCAAGCCGGTGAACTGATAGGTAAAGACGAACTGAGTGAAACCGTGCTGGGCAAAAAGTTGATGCCCTTTGACCGCAGCCTGGACATGCACCTTTCCAACCTGCGCAAGAAACTGCCGGAACGCAGCGACGGTCGTCCCAGGGTCAAGACCATACGTGGCAAAGGCTATATCTGGATCCCCTGATGAAGTCATTTTCCCTGCCCAATCGCCTCTTTATCAAACTGCTGCTGGGCTTTTGGCTCTGCAGCAGCCTGATCATTCTTGCTGTTGGCATGCTGCCGCTGCTGCAGCAAAACCATGACAGGGCCCCAATGCCGCCTAAACTGCGGGAGGTCTTGTCTCAGGTCGCCGATGAGCTGCAACAGGAACCGGCCAAGTTGAATGGCCGCTTTCTGCACCATTGGGAGCGCAGACGCAGCATGGAAGGCAAGCCAATTCGCATCTATCTGGTCAATGTGCAGGGACAGATAATCAACACTCACAGAGTGTCCAAAGGCATGCGCCGCTTTATGTTGATGGCGGAGGAAGCCAACGCACCCATTTCACACCAGTTTCGCGATGAACTGATATTCGGCCCGTTCGATTTTAAGGTTAACGGCACCCCCTATGCCCTTTATGGCCGGTTGCCGGATCACCACCCCATGCCCTGGTTCTTTTTCTTTATTGAACACAAGTTACTGACATTGTCGCTGGCGATTCTGCTTTCAGGGTTGCTCTGTGGTTTGTTGGCCTGGCACCTGGGCAAGCCGCTGCGTTCGTTGAAACAGAGTGCCAACGCTCTGGCGCTGGGGCAATTGAACAGCCGGGTCGACGATGCCACGGCCGGACGTCACGACGAAATCGGCGAACTGGCTCAGGCCTTCAACAGCATGGCGGCCGCCATCGAAACCATGGTCAATAATCAGCAGCGACTGATAAGCGACATCTCCCATGAGCTGCGAACTCCGTTGACCAGGCTGCAATTGGCGCTGGCTCTGGCGCGCAAGAAGGGGATGGCCGGAGATGAAGCCGAACGTATCGCCTATGAGGCCGACCAACTGGAAAAAATGATTGCCGAGCTGCTGGAGCTTTCCCGGGTGAAGCTCAAGGCACAGGATAACAAGCTGAAGGTGGGGTTGGCCGAATCACTGAGCCAGGTACTGGACGATGCCGAATTTGAAGCCGAACAGCAGCAAAAGGAACTCAGCATCCTGATACCGGAAGAGCTGGAGCTGCCCATCTACCCAAGACCGCTATCACGGGCGATTGAAAACCTGCTGCGCAACGCCATCCGCTACTGCCGTACCCAGGTAAATATCTGCGCCGAGGCCAAGGGGCCATGGGTAGAGATAAGCATTACTGACGACGGCCCGGGTATTGAGGAGTCTGAGTTGGAGGCTATTTTCAAGCCCTTCTATCGACCGCATTCAGCCAGGGAAAGAGAGAGTGGCGGTTGGGGGCTGGGATTGGCCATTGCCGATGCCGCAGTGCAAGCCCACGGCGGCAAAATCCAGGCAAGCAATCGCGTCCAAGGTGGGCTCGAGGTCGTCATCCATTTACCACACGCCTGAGACCTTCAGGCTCATACTCCAGACTGGGTTGGCGGCTTAGCCAGGCGGCAAACTGTTGCTTGGAGGGGCTGCGCTTATCTGAGTGCCCCATCAGATGGATCAGCGCATAACTGAACTGGTAATAGAGCTGTGGGTCGTCGTGGGCCTTGCAGGCATCGTCGGTATTGATCATGGCGCCACGCAGATAACTCATCACCAGCTCGACCCGATCGAATCCAGGCACCTCTCCCACAGCGGAAATGGTCTTGGCATTCCACTGCATATATTCATCGAAACGTCTTTCACAACCATGCCGATAAAACTCGGTCGCCAACAACAACAGAGCTTGATTCGGCATTATCCGCTCAATGACAAATTTATTTGTCGACAAGACTTCATAGAGCCGCTGACAATGATGAAATATAAACCTTTCCAGAGGGTCTTTATATTGTATTTCATCCTGTTTGGCCTGCTTGAGCCAATACTCATATTCACTGCAAGCTACTGCCACCATGAGATCGGCTTCTGTAGTGAAATGATTATATACAGTGCCTTTGGATATTTGGCTGGCTTCAACAAGATGAGAACGACATAAACCAAAAGTCTTCTGTCCTCTTAAACAACGTTGCGCCACTTCAACCAAATAGTTTCCCCGTCGTTCCCATTTTCCCATTGGCCACTCCTGAGCAAAGCTTAAATACAAACTCTCCCAACTTCACAATAAAATAGTAACAAGCTTTCTGCGACTGCGATATTGAGTAATACTGATACCATTATGAGTCACGCCAATAGCCAATGTTAAAAATAGAATTGCTCGAGAGTTTTATTGCTGTGGCCGAATGCGGCAATTTATCCAAGGCTGCAGAAAAAGTCTGTCGCACCCCGTCGGCATTGAGCTTACAGATCAAAAAGCTGGAAGAAAGTGTCGGTCAACCGCTGTTGCTCCGAGACAATCGAGGCGTGGTGCTGACCGAATCCGGCAATACCCTGCTCAACTACGCCTATAAGATGATGCAACTCAACACCCAGGCCCTGGATGAGCTGAAAGACTGCCAGAATCGCGAAGTGATTCGCCTTGGCGTTCCCACAGATTATATTACCTATTATCTGGACAACTGCCTGCTGGAATTTGTCCGTGAGTTCACCTGTATTGAGTTGGTCATAGACACAGATGTCAGCGGCAATCTGTATAAGCGGTTGCATCAAGGGGAATTCGACCTGATAGTGGCGACCCATTGGCAGCCTCCGGTGCAGGGAGAGCTCCTGTTCGAACGACGTTTTCATTGGGTGGCCGCCAAGAACGGCAGTGCTCATAAACGGGAAACGATTCCCATGGCACTTTACCCGGAAAACTGCCCCATCAGAGCTCAGGTGTTTGCCAACCACCAACTGTCGATGCGGCCCATCAATGTGCTGCTTTCTACCCCCTCTCCCCAAGCCTTGTGCATGGCGGTTGAAAATGATTTGAGCATAGCTCCGATTGCCGAATTCAGGATCAACGACAAGATGCAGATCCTCGATCCCATAGAGCATGATCTCCCTCCCTTGCCCGTGTTTAATGAATCTCTCTATCTCAATCCGGAGAGCCAGACTGAAGCCTGCAATCAACTCATCGCCCTGTTGAAGGCCAATCTCAAAAATAGAAACACGACCGTAGAATAAGATGAAAGCCGGCTAATGCCGGCTTTCATCTTGATTAACTACCACTTGAGCTTACTCAGATCGCACTGAATGGTTTCGCCCTTTTTGGCCGGTGTGCCCGGCTGCTGCACTGATTCACACAAGAGTGTTGTACCATAGTCATTGCGTTTGTCGTGGGCATTGCTTCTGGCCCAAACCGAGACTATCGCTCTCTCTTCCGGCTTGGCTTCACAGCTGCCATCAACATCGAAGGCATGGATGGTGTTCTGGTGAAAATACAACAGGGGATCGCGTTCGCTGCTGCCGGAAAGCCACATGGCATCGACATTGGGTTGCCCGGCATCGAAGCGGACCCGGCGCATCTTGTCATTCTCTTTTACAGTTTCCAACAAAGGTGAATCGGCTTTAATTGCCAGGCTCTTGAACTGATTGGTGCAAGCCGGCAGCCTCATGTTGTAGTACATTTCAGAAATGGCATGGTTGTGAAACGGGTAAAGAGTATCGACCGACTGTACTGTCATACCTACTTCGGCGCCGACTTTCTCACCATTGATGCTGTCAATTCTCAGTAGTCCCCAGTGACCGAAGATCTCTGCATAAGCATAACCGCCACGAACATTATTGAAGTTCCTGTCATTGCGCTTGCTTTCTTCGGCATACATGGGGAACCAACCGGCAGCGGCCCACAGGTTGGGCAAGGCGTTGGCGCTGATGTCATAGGGGAAAGCCGATGGCATCTTCACCTCATCACCTGTGACCATTTTGTAGAAGTTATCAGTAAAGATTTTTCCCTGCTTTTGCACCTGTTTATTGGTGACTTTCTGCTTGAAGAATTCATTAAAGCTCATGCGTTTCGCCCACTGAGCCACGGGGGATTTTTGCTCCAGTTCCCCACCTGGGCTGTAGATCCAATTGACATCACGGCGAGCCCCGAAACAAGTTTTGGCACTTTGAGGATTGTGCAATACCTGATAGATATTTTTCACCATCAGCTGCATATCGCGGCGATCCATTACACAGAACTTTTGTCCACCGGCGCTGGTGTCGTAAATAGCCTCATCCGAGTTCAGGCAATGAGCTTGCTCGCCATTGGTGAGCGCCTGGGCAAAGCCATTTAAATAACGCAAGGTTTCATCCCAGAGAATATCGATATATTTTTGATCTTGTTTGGAATACTCTGGCGTTTCACCCAAACAAACAAAGCTTGCATTTTCAATATCAGCCGGGTCTAAAAAATCCGGTAACTTTTCTGCCATCGCTGTATTGGAAATCAGCAGTGAAATTAGTATTAGCTTCTTATTCATCACCTGGAACCTCAATTATATTTAGAGTAAATATCAGGCGAAGCATATACTTGGAATCCATTCCAAAAATGTTGTCTGAACACAGGCAACAAAAAAGATAACAGAATGAAAAAGAGTTGTGAGCCAGCAAACAAAAAAGGCCCACTTGTGATCAAGTGAGCCTATCATTGAATTAAAACAGCAGTTGCAGGGACTATTTTAATCAAAGATATTTACGGGTCATGCTGCCGGTGGAGGAAACTTGAGGCAGCATATAAACCCTTTCATTATTCCTTATGTTTATCGTATTTAAAGGTATGGCAATTACTGCACAGAGGTTTTTTAGGCTGGTGTTCACCATGGCACTCAAGACAAGGCAGGTCTTTACCATAATGCAAGTTGTCATGGGGATTTTGCCATCTGTCCTCACCACTGCGGGCTGTCTTTTTTGCCAGCTCATCGACATCGTGGCACTTCAGGCAGGCACCATCTGAAGGGTACTGCTTAAGCCCTTGGTCGTGGCATACCTTGCAATCCTTGCCTATCACTGCCTTGTGATAATCGCGCTGCTGAACGGCATGAACCGATACCGAAGTTAGCCCTGCCAACAGCAGTGCCCATACTAAGTTTGCTTTCTTCATTATTGAGTCCTCTCTCACCGTTCAATTCAGGCTTGCATCATGCTGCGGGCCGCAGTCATACCCATCACCATACATTCGGGGATAGAGCAGCTTCCCAGGCGGCTAACGCCGTGGATGCCGCCACAGACTTCCCCTGCGGCATAGAGTCCGGCAACCGGCTTACCTGTGAGGCTGTCTTTGACTTCAGCCTTGGTATTAACCTGAACTCCGCCCTGGCAGTAGTGCACCTTGGGCCATAGACGCACCACAGTGAAAGGCGCTTCAATATACTTATCTTTTGCCTTGGTCATATTCTTGCCAAACTGCTTGTCTTCACCGCTCTTGACGTAGCGGTTGTACTCTTCGATTTGTGCCTTGAGTGGTTTCAAAGGCACCTCAAAGTGCTTGGCCAGTGCCTCCAGTGAGTCAAACTTCCACCCCACATTGTATTTGAGCACCTTGGCGGTATTGGGGTGCTGTTTGGAGTCCTTGTAGCTGGTGATCAAGATAGGTGGCAGCGGTTCTCCCTTGGCGTCGCGACAGGCCAACTCGGCATCGGCGCGGGTCTTGCGGTCGGCAATTTCATTCATAAAGCGCTTACCTGTCATGCGGTTAATCGCAATTGAATGAGGGAAGTTGAAGATGGAATAGTTGGAAACATAGCCAAAACCGCCCTCATCGGGAGAGGCCCAGGGCCCGGACTGAATATGTGCCAGATGCACAGGCACAGCGCCGAGACGGAACATCTCCAACATACCTTCACCTGTGGCGCCGGGAGTATTGGTACAACCCACTTCATGGGTCAGAGTCGGATCCTGCGCCATTCGCAGGCCGATATTCTGGGCAAAGCCACCGGTTGCCATCAAGACACCACGCTTGGACTTGATATACACCAACTTGCCAGAGTCCTCTTCGCCGAAGTAATAACCCTGACGCATCTTCACCCCTTCGACGCGACCATCCTTGCCGAGGACAAAGCCCTCAAACTTGGAGCGGTTATGGGTCTTGACTCCGATACGCTGGCACTCTTTATACAAAGGCTGGGTAATACCTGCGCCGCAACTGACCGCGGTTTGATAAGTACGGGCAACCGAGTGACCACCCAATTGTTGCAGGTAAGGATGGTATTCGGCGCCGGCATCCAGGGTCATCTGCAAGGCTTCCACCGCGTGTGAAGCCACATGACGCAGCAGTTCCTCATCGGCGATACCCCGGCCCGATTTCAACTGATCGGCAACCATCTGTTCTACTGAATCCTTGACACCTTCCTGTTGCTGCATAGGTGTACCCGGTGCGGCGAACAAGCCACCGTTAATGGCAGAGTTACCACCGAAATAAGGCATTTTTTCAAAGATATGCACATCTTTGGCGCCTTTGCGGGTCGCCTCAATGGCCGCTGCCAAACCGGCAAACCCTGAACCGATAATCAGCACTTCAACTTCTTTATCCCAACTCACATCCGTGGCTTTTTCCGATACAGCCAACACGGGAGCAGCCACGGCAACTCCGGCAGCGGCGCCAACGCCCTTAATAAAGTTACGGCGTCCCAGCAGATCTACTTTGCTCATCTGTCATCACCTTTTTCGTTTTAATCGACACTGGCATCTTAGGGATGGAATCAATTCCAAAACGGGAGTTAAGCGTCAGTTGCTTTTTAAACAAAAGGGCAACATTTAAAAATGACATCTGGCTTGGGTTTTAACCGCAAAGCTGGACAAGTGACATTTTTTGGAACGGTTTCCAAACTTCGCCACAGCCCACAAGACAGGCAAGAAATCAGGGGGAAATGAGAGCGACTGATAAACCGCTATGACTTTGGCTCTTTCTCAAACTCAAAAGCTAATCTAAGTCAAAGTTAGCCAAGCACCGACTCAATAAGAGGGAATATCAACAAAAAAGCTGGGTTGGAGCCGTATTGTTGGGGCCTAACTGTATTCAGGACAAGTCACAACAAACTGTTGGGGGCCCAGAGGCCCCCTTTTGTAGGCGAGGATCAGCCGACTTTAATCAGAGTGCGGCCGCTGATTTCACCTTTAACGATTTGCGCTGCGGCCTCGGGTACCTGCTCCAGAGTGATTTCATGGCAAGCCTCTTGATAGTAACTCTCAGGCAACAGAGCCACTATCTGCTCCCAGGCAGCGCGGCGTTTGGCGGCCGGGCACTGCACCGAGTCTATTCCCAGTAGGCTGACGCCACGAAGAATAAAGGGCATTACCGTGGTTGGCAGGGCAAAGCCACCCGCCAGGCCGCAAATCGCGGCAACCCCACCATAATTCAGCTGTGACAATGCGCTGGCCAGCACCTTGTTCCCTACGGTATCCACTACGGCGGCCCAGCGCTGCTTATCCAATGGTCTGGCATCCTGCTCAAGCTCGCTGCGCTCAATTAAATCGCTGGCGCCAAGCTGCTTGAGCCAAGCCGCATTCTGCTCCAGGCGACCTGTACCGGCGACAACCTTAAAGCCGAGTTTAGCCAGCAGCGTCACGGCCACCGAGCCGACCCCACCACTGGCACCTGTTACCAGCACCTCGCCATCTTCCGGTTTGATCCCAGCTTGCTGCAGCGCTTGTACACACAGCATGGCCGTGAGACCGGCGGTGCCTATCATCATCGACTTGGCGGCTGTGCAACCCAGTGGCATAGGCACCAGCCAGTCACCCTTGACTCTGGCACTCTCGGCCATACCGCCCCAATGATTTTCGCCAACGCCCCAGCCGGTGAGGATAACCTCATCGCCTGGCTCATAATCCGGGTGGGCTGACTCCCGCACCACACCGGCAAAGTCGATACCCGGCACCATGGGGAATTGACGGATAATCTTGCCAAGCCCGGTTACCGCCAGGCCGTCTTTGTAGTTCAGTGAGCTGTAGGCAACATCGACCAGGACATCCCCCTCAGGCAGATCGCTGTCCTCCAATTGGGTTATCTGGGCCTGGGTCCGTTTATCGTTTTGGGTCAATACGAGTGCCTTAAACATGATTACCGCTCCTGCTGTTGAAAATATGGATTCAAGACTAGTGGAAAAACCACCGCCGAGACATCGGATAATTCGCAGAGTGTCGAGGCGTGCAACTCATGGGCTATTTCGAGGCTTGGTTCACATTCAATAATCCCAATCTGTTGCACTGGCCTCAATCATTGACTGTACTACTGCGAGTATATTAACAAAATATCAACATCTAAAACTACTTCAGCGCCAACGCCTTAAGCTTACGGTATAGGGTGTTTCGGCTAATCCCCAAACGGCGTGCCGCTTCACTGACGTTACCATTGCAGGCCAGCCAGGTGTCGCGAATTTGCGTCTGCATTTGGCTGTGCAGATTGTTGCCCGGCGCGGGTGCCAAGCCGGCAATCGCCTCTTCTGCAGTACCCAAGGTCTGCTGCAGGCTCTCAGGCAGCGTTTGCCAGTTGAGTTCAGGGAACTCTTCGGCCATCAAACAGGCTACCTGCATCAGGTTATCCAGCTCCCGTAGGTTTCCCGGCCAATGATATTGCAGCAATCGCTGCTCCAGCACAGGACACAGGCTCTGGGGCCGAACTCGATAGCGCTGGTGCAATTTGTGGATCAGACGCCGCAGGTCGCTTCGCTGGCGCAATGCAGGCAGTGTGACCTGCAAGCCATTGAGCCGGTAATAGAGATCGGCGCGAAAGGCCCCCTGCTGCACCAATGCTGGTAAGTCCATATGAGTGGCGGCAATCACCTGAATGTCGACGCTGTGTGCCTGATTACTGCCAATGGGCACCACCTCGCGCTCCTGCAACACCCTAAGCAAACGGCTCTGGGCCGCCAGGGGCATCTCGCCTATTTCATCCAGAAACAGGGAGCCCTGGTGCGCCTGACGTATTTTGCCGACATATCCCTGCCTGGAAGCTCCGGTAAAGGCACCCGCCTGATAACCAAACAGCTCTGATTCCACCAGCTCCGCCGGGATCGCGGCGCAGTTGACCGCCACAAAAGGCTGCTGATGCCTGGCACTTTGCACATGCAGCTGTTTGACAAACTGCTCCTTGCCCACTCCGGTTTCCCCCAGGATCAGCAAAGGGATATTTCGTGCCAACACCTTACGCGCCTGCTGCCAGGCTTGCTCCAACCTGGGTTCTTTAAAAGCTGCGCTGCTTTCTCTGCTCTGGCTTTCTCTGCTCTGGCTCGCTCGAACCACAGGCTTGGTATGTTGAGGCAGCTCCAACGCCTGGGTTCTGAACACCAATCCCTGCTGCAAGCGGCCGCTGCCCCGGCTCAATACCTGAGGGGACAAGGCCTGATGAATTTGGCCCAGGTTGATGCCTTTGAGCAACTGCCTTGCCATAGGGTTGGCGCCCAGCACCCGTCCATCAAGGTCGAGCACCAATACGCCTTGCCAGCCTGAATGCAACAGGGCTTGTTGCGGCGCCAGATCCAATCGAACAGCAGCGCCGGGGAGTCGGCACAATAAGGCCAGCTCCAACTGCTGCGCCAAACTGGACACCAAGATGGCTGTCTTTGGGGTATGGATTTGCTGCTCACTGGTGATATCCAAGGCTCCCAGCAACTCACCGTCCGGGGAAAACAGCGGGCTGGCGGTGCAACTCATAAATCTGTGGCTCTTGATAAAGTGCTGCTCACCGATAACCGAAACACACTGGCGTTCGCTGAGTGCCGCGGCTATGGCATTGGTCCCCTTGTATTGCTCCATCCAGTTGACCCCGGTATCCAGGGCAATATTGGCAAGCTTTTGTGAGTAGCGGCTCACGCCCCAGTGATGCAGCACAAAACCTTGAGGATCCGAGAGGATGAGCCGGCTCTGGGTTCGCCCCATAAGTTGATTGAACAGTGGCAGTGCACTGTGCTCCACGGCTTGCAGCAGCCGGCCATGGCGCTGGCGCCGCTCATCAAGGGCTGCAGTATTGAGCCTGAGTTCATCGGGTATGGCGGCGGGATTGAGCCCGGCCCCCTGGCAACGTTGCCAGGAAGCTGATAACCAGGATTGGGAATGGGTCTTGAGTGTCATAGCCCTGCTCCATTCTGGTACACCTGTGTGTACCTTTTTGCCACAGTTTGCGCGATAGACAACTCGAGTACCCGGCACCACGCCAAGATACAGCAATCGCAAATTTAGTTTTTCATCATACTGTTAGCACAATAAATGAACAAGCAGGCTCACACTGGCCCGGCCTTTGCGTTTACCTGAGCCAAGGCCGCTGTGGCCGAACAGATAAATACAAGAAAAATCTTTCAACAAGACGAGGAAACTCACCATGATTTATGCCCAACCCGGCACTCAGGGTGCCCTGCTGCAGTTCAAGGATAAGTACGACAATTTTATTGGTGGAAAGTGGCTCGCGCCGGTTGGCGGACAATACTTTGATAACCGTACCCCGGTCACCGGCGAAGTCTTCTGTCAGGCCGCCCGCTCTGACGCCCGGGATATCGAGTTGGCGCTGGATGCGGCCCATGCCGCCAAAGAGAGTTGGGGCAAGACTTCAGTCACCGAACGGGCCAATCTGTTACTGCGCATTGCCGATCGAGTAGAGCAGAGGTTGGAGATGCTGGCAGTGGCCGAAACCTGGGAAAACGGTAAGGCGGTCAGGGAAACCCTCAATGCCGACTTACCCCTGTTGGTGGACCACTTCCGTTACTTTGCCGGCTGTATTCGCGCGCAGGAAGGCAGCGCTGCCGATATTGATGCCACCACGGTCAGCTATCACTTTCCCGAACCTTTGGGCGTGGTTGGGCAGATCATTCCCTGGAACTTTCCACTCTTAATGGCGGCCTGGAAGATAGCCCCGGCACTGGCGGCCGGCAACTGTATCGTACTCAAGCCAGCGGAGCAGACACCGGTTTCCATCATGGTACTGCTGGAGCAGATTCAAGATTTGCTGCCTGCCGGGGTGCTTAATGTCGTCAACGGCTTTGGCGCCGAGGCGGGTCAAGCGCTGGCCACCAGCAAACGCATCGCCAAGTTGGCTTTCACGGGTTCAACCGAAGTGGGTTACCACATACTCAAGTGCGCCGCCGAGTCACTAATCCCCTCGACCGTGGAGCTGGGCGGGAAATCCCCCAACATCTATTTCGCCGATGTCCTGGAACAGGAAGACGACTATCTGGATAAGGCGGTCGAAGGCATGTTGCTGGCCTTTTTCAACCAGGGTGAAGTCTGCACCTGTCCCAGCCGGGTACTGATCCAGGAGTCCATCTACGACAAATTTATCGAGCGGGTCATCGCCAGAGCCCAGGGTATCAAACAGGGAGATCCGCTGGATACCGACACTCAGGTCGGCGCTCAAGCGTCACAGGAGCAGTTTGATAAGATTCTCAGCTATCTGGAAATTGGCCGCAATGAAGGCGCCAAAGTACTGCTTGGCGGTCAGGCCAACAATCTGCCGGGCTCCCAGAGTCAGGGCTATTATGTTACCCCGACAATACTCAGTGGCCATAACCGGATGCGGGTATTTCAGGAGGAGATCTTTGGCCCAGTCGTTGCTGTAACCACCTTCAAAGATGAAGCAGAAGCTCTCAGCATTGCCAACGACACTCAGTATGGTTTGGGTGCCGGCGTCTGGACCCGGGATATGAATCGGGCGCAGCGGATGGGGCGGGGGATCCAGGCAGGACGGGTCTGGATCAACTGCTATCATGCCTACCCGGCACATGCCGCTTTCGGAGGATACAAAAAGTCAGGTATCGGCCGGGAGACCCACAAAATGATGCTGTCTCACTACCAAAATACCAAGAATCTGCTGGTGAGTTACTCCACCAGTCCCTTGGGTTTCTTCTAAACCAAACACAGTAAAAACAAGCCCGGCTTCTGCCGGGTTTTTTATTACACAAATTTAACGCAGTAAATTAACATTTACGAATACAAAACATACCAGTAAATCAACTATTGAAAGAGATTTTTACAAATACTAGTATTGTTTAGCTACAACAAGAAACATAAATAACAATATCTAAACAATTTCATAGGGAGTTGGTATGTTAAAAGAGAAATTGCTGGCGAACGCCATTCGCTTTTCACTTTTTGCAGCAACGGGTTTTGCTTCTCTGGCAGTGGCCTCTCCGGCCATGGCAGAGGAACAAAATGAGCAGCAGATTGAAAAAATCCAGGTAACAGGCTCACGTATTCTGCGTGAAGGTGCGATAGCACCAAGCCCGGTTACCGTAATTTCAGGCGAGTCTCTGATCAAAACAGGGGCCGTGAACATAGGTGAAGCACTCAACGAACTGCCAGCTCTGGCAAACACTTACTCACTGGCCAACTCAGGAAGTTCTATCGGTACTGCCGGTTTGAACTTGCTGGATATGCGTGGCATGGGCGCCTCCAGGACTCTGGTACTGGTCGATGGCAAGCGTCATGTAGCCAGTAGCCCAGGTACTTCTTCTATTGACGTTAACACCATTCCAACCGAGTGGGTTGAGAGTGTTGAAATCATCACGGGTGGTGCCTCGGCCATTTATGGTGCCGATGCGGTTACCGGTGTTGTTAACTTCAAGATGAAGAAGAAGATTGAAGGACTGACAGCCTCAGCCGCCGCCGGTATCGCCGATGACAGCGACTACAATAACCAGCGCTTTAGCCTGGCCTATGGCTCCAACTTTGATAACGATCGTGGTAACGCCGCCATCTCGGTCGAATACGCTCAGCAAGACCGCCTGGAGATGCTGGATCGCGACCAAACCGCTATCTCATGGTCTTCACTGACCAACCCACCCGGTAGTGATACTTACAAGACCCTGTACCAGAATGCCGGTTATTGGGGTATCAGTAATGCAGGTACCGTTGGCTTCTACGGTGGCACCCCAGGTGTTTATACCTTCAAGCCAGATGGCACGCCGGTCGAAGTAGGAACAGGTGAATTCACCGACGGTGTACTCTGTGCCGGTGAAGGCTGTGACTATATCAACCTGCGTCAGTGGGAAGAGCTGCAACCTGAGTTTGATCGTACCACCATCAACTTCAAGGCCAACTACGACTTTACCGACAGCCTGAATGGTTATTTTGAAGCCAAGTGGAGCCGAACCAACGCCACCACTTCAGGGCAGCCGGCGTTCTTCTTCTTCGATCCGGACAACACTCTGGTTACCCGTGATAACCCCTACATCTCTGATGAATTGGGTGCTTTGATGGATCAGGCCGGAGAAGGTTATGTTGTGGTTAACCGCTTTATGACCGATATGGGGCCTCGTGCCGAAGATGACGAGCGTACCACTCAAAGGTATGTGATAGGTCTAAACGGCGTTGTACTGGAAGACTGGGAGATGGAAGCCTATGCCATCTATGGCCAGACAGAGCAGACCCGTACCAACTACAACAACCTGATCTTTGAAAACTTCCAGCAGTCAGTCGATGCCATCCGCGATCCTGTCAGCGGCGAAATCGTCTGTCGTGACGCAGATGCCCAGGCCGCAGGTTGTGTGCCAGTCAATCTGTTTGGCGATGGAGCAGTAACCCGCGAAGCTGCCGACTGGTTCAGCACTACCACTGAAGGTACCGCCAAGATTGAGCAGTATGTCATTGGTGGCTCTATGTCCAACTCTGCCTTGTTTGAACTGCCTGCCGGTATGGTTGGTTTCGCTTCCGGTATCGAATACCGCAAGGAAAAGAGTAAGAGTAAAGAAGATCCATTTGCCGCCACCGGCGCCACCTTCTTCAACGCCCTGCAAAGTGAAGGCGGTGATTTCGATGTCAAAGAAATCTATGCCGAGATCTCTGTACCACTGCTGGAAGACCTGCCTGGTATCCAGAACCTGACGGTCGATGGTGCTATCCGTTACGCCGACTACTCCACTATTGGCGATGCCACCAGCTGGAAGTTGGGTCTGGACTGGACCATCATAGATTCACTGCGTCTGCGTTCAACCCTGTCTACCGCTCTGCGTGCACCTAACATTGGTGAATACTATGGTGCCCAAGGCCAGAACTTCTTCAGTGTTGATGATAGCTGTAAAGCCAGTGAGCTGTCGGGTCTGAGCCCGGATCAGCAGGCGATTCGTGCAGCCAACTGTGCCGCTCTCGGTATTCCGGCTGACTTCGATTCCAACTATGACAGCGCCACCCTAGAAGGAGTTTCAGGTGGTAATGACCAGTTGGAGCCTGAAGAGTCTGACAGCTACACTGTCGGTCTGGTTTTCCAGCCTTCATTCGTTGAAGGTCTGGTGATGACTGTGGATTACTGGAACATTGAAATCACAGATGCTATCGCCAATATCTCTGCACAGAATATTATCGATCGCTGCGTGGATTCACCCACAGGTATCAACAACCAATACTGTGACTTGATCACCCGTGATCCCACCTCACACGAGATCACTAACATCACTCAGATTGTGCAGAACGTAGCCAAGCAGGAAGCTTCAGGGGTCGACTTTGAAGTCGGCTATGACTTCCCACTATTTGGCGGCGATCTGCGCACCAACCTGCTGGGTACTTATCTGATTGAACGCAACGAGTATCCTTTCCAGGATGATGCGACCGATTTTGAAGAGTATGCCGGCACTCTGGGTGAAGCACAGTGGCAAGGTCAGTTGGTGCTGAACTACAGCTACGACGCCTGGAACCTGAACTGGAAGACACGTTATCTGGACTCGGTAGATCTGTATACACCACAGTTCCGCGCCAACTATGACGTGCCTTACTCCAATGTTATGAGCTATGGTTCATACAGTGTTACAGACCTGTATGCCACCTATGCCATGGATAATGGACTGGAGTTCGGTCTCGGGGTGGACAATGTGTTCGACCGTGATCTGCCAGGCAGCACCACTGGTACAGGTGCAGGCAGTGCCAGCTATGACAACATAGGTCGTTTCTTCTACCTGACTGTCAAATACGAGATGTAAGCGATTACCTCGCCTGAAAAAGCCCCGTAAGGGGCTTTTTTACTTTCTAGCGACTTTGCATTCTCACTGAGAGAGTACACTCCTTAGCGGAATGGTATAATGCCCGCATCTGCATGCAATAAGGTAAACCCGTGTTCCACATCGCCCTCTATGAACCCGAAATCGCCCCCAATACCGGCAACATTATCCGTCTCTGCGCCAACAACGGCTGCGAGCTACACCTGATAGAGCCTTTGGGTTTTGATCTGGAAGAGAAAAAACTGCGCCGGGCCGGGCTGGATTATGGCGATCTGACCCGAGTAAACCGTTACCCGGATTTCCCGCACTTTCTCGCAGCCATGGCGGGCAAACGCATTTTGGCTTGCACCACCAAGGGCAGCCGGCCACATTCTGAGCTCGAGTATCGGCAAGGTGATGTGCTCTTGTTTGGCCCAGAGAGCCGCGGCCTGCCTCAGGAAATATTGCAGAGCATTGCTGCAGAGCACAGACTGAGGATCCCTATGGTGCCCTCCAGCCGCAGCCTGAACCTTTCCAACGCAGTGGCTATCATCAGCTATGAAGCATGGCGTCAACAGGGTTTCAGCGGCGCTAAATAAATCAGCGATGTTGCAGTGAGATGGCTCTGTAGGTTTGATAGCTATCCGAGTCCTCATCCAGATAGTGCAAATTCTGGCGCCAGAGCCAGCCGTCATTGTCGGCTTCGAATAGCAGTTGGATCAACGCCGGGCGTCCGCCGGACTGCCCTTCACCCAACAGGGAAAATCCGCGGCCCTGATGGTAAAGAGTGAAGGATTGAAAGCGTTCTTCGGTCACACCATCAAAGTACCAGAGCCCCACGCTGGGGTCTTGGTCTCTGAACCACCAGGTTTCACTCAGGGGATGGCGTGCCCCTTCACTGACGCTGAGTAACAACTGACGCTTGTCTTTACTGCAGATGGCATCCAGGCTGAGTTGCTTCGGTGTTTGTCCGCTTTGGGCGCCATCCCCCTGCCAATGGCCATTGAGCGCTTCACAGAATTGGCTAAAGGAGGCCTTGCCGGCCCAGGCGGGTTGCCAGGCCAAGGCCAGGGAAATAATAAACAGGCGTAGAAAATCAGAAGAGTTCGATATCGTTGTTGTTTTGCTTGAGATGTTCATCTTGATACTGGCTCAAAGCCTCGTGTAGTGGCATTCCCTGCAGCACAAGATCAAACATTTTGCGTTCACAGTCCAGCGAGTATGTCGACTTAATCGTACGCTGTAACATTTTCCAGGCATGTTCCGAGGTGCGACTATGCTCATCCCGCAGAACTTCCTCAGTCAGCGCCAGCCCGGTCACCACATGGTTGAGCCTTTGTGACAGGCGATCATAGAACTGAAAAGCCACTATGCCTTCATTGACCTTACCGGCCAGATGGCGGCCATGATCGCGGATCTCGGCCGGAGTATTCTCCTGAGTTTCCAACCAAGCATTCACCTCACGCAATTGCTCCGCCATGTCGGTAAACAGACTCCCTAAACCGGTGACATTGTGTTCACCGTCAGTCAGGGTCAACTCTATCTGAGCTATCGACAACAACAAGAGTTTTACCGTTTCCGAAATATGCAGCCATTGGGCCGAATCGAGTGAATCCAGAGTCGTGGGCGTTTCGAGCTGCTTGTTATCTGTCATGGTCATGGGGATCTCTGTGGCTGAGTGGCAGGCATAAAGAAGTTTAGGACATAAAACGCCTTTTGCCTCTTACCTGGCGCGGCCGGCAAACGGCAACCCGGTGTCGTGACTATGCGTTAGTGCCCGGAAGCTTTTTAACTCCGCCAAATCCCACAGTCGAACAGCACCTGGCTCAGAACAAAGTTTCCCGATAAACAAGCCGATAAATTTCTGTTTTCGTAGCAGATCTATTGCACAGTTTCTGCGACAATCAATGCCAATGCTGTTATTGCCGGAGATCTCATGCACAGACTCAAGAGCCGTATCATCAGAGAGTGGGATTTCAACCACAAAGGCTGGTTGCTGGAGGCCGCACGCTTCCTGGCACCGCAGTTATTGGCGCTGACTCTGTGGGACGAGTCAGAGCGTAAGCCGCTGCTGGCCATTTGGCCTACCGAGGCGGACTCCCCCGGCTTGCTGCTGGATCTCACCCAATTTAAGGGGCATCCCCAGGTCTGCCTCTGGCATCAACAACTCACCTTGGTGGATGAAACCGGGCTCTGGATCTGGGATTCACTGACAGAAGATAAGGCGCAGCACTACCCCTTTGCCAATCCGGATGTGCTTTCCATGACTGTGGAGCAGCAACACTTCCACTTTCTGCCATTGCAGCTTTGCCCGCTGGATGACAATCAACTGCTGCTGCGAATGAGTTCCCCCAATACCCGTAAGGGCCGAGCCATTTCCTGGTTATTTATCAAGGATGATCAGTGTCACTTGGTCAACAGATACAAGGAGCCGGACGAACCTGAGCTCACCGCCTTAAAGCCGGGCAGCCCACACTGGCTGGAAGAGATCCAGGTATGTGACAGGCAGATTTTCTGCCTCTGTCAGGGGCAGTCTGCAGCGGACAGTCAAGAGACAATATTGGCAGAGTACAGATATGGCCTGCCGGACAGCCTCTTTGGCAAGCTTTCCAAAATGCTCGGCAGTGGTCAGGAAAAAGATCTGCTCTTGCAGTCGTCTCGCCTTCTGGCGCCCGGCAGCGCCCGTTTCAGCAATTGTGGGCCACAGCTGTGGTTAAGAACCAAGGGCAACAATCGCTTCGAGTGTCATCCACTGGCCGAGGATCAAAGCGCCTTTGAACTGGCACTAACCCAGGTTCAAAGTCTCGGTGACATCAAACCGGCCAAGGCTCAGGTCAGCTTTATGGATGACAGGCTGTTTGTCGTGAACGACAAACGCAGGCTGAACTTGTGTGAAGTTCAAGCCCCAAAGTAAAAGCGCGTATGCAGAATGATATAAAAAGCCACCTCAATTGAGGTGGCTGTCTGATTAAGTTGGTCGGGTTAACCGCCGAAACCGACATCCTTGATATCGACCCGGGTCACCTCGCCATACTTGGCCGCTATCGGGGCTATCTTGTCGCCACTGCCAATCAGCACCATCTGCAACTTATCCTTGGGGAAGTAGCTATCAACCAACTGCTTGGTCTGCGCCAGAGTCAGCCCATCCACCCGTTGCTGGAATTGATTGATATAAGACTCATCAAAACCGTACAAGTACATGTCTGACAGCAGACCGGCCAACTGACCACTGGTTTCAAACTTGGGCGGGAACTGGCCTTTGACGTAGGCCTTGGCCGAATCCAGAGTCTGCTGATCTATCCCTTTCTGCCACAGGCGACTGTAGGTCTTGAGTGCCAAGTCAATGGCTTCCTCTGTAGTAGCCGACTTGGTGAAAGTACTGATCATAAACACCCCTGAGTCACGATAGGGAACGAAACCCGAGCGCGCGCCATAGGTTAAACCGGCATTCACCCTCAGCTCATCGTTGAGCCAGGAGGTAAAACGGCCACCGAGTATGGTGTTGACCACAGTCAGGCCCACATAGTCAGGGTTATCCTGAGTCACACCCAGGCCACCTATGGTGAAGGTGGTCTCTATCGCGTCCGACTTATCCACCAGCAAGACTCGGCTGGCAGACAGGGTCGGCAGCCCCTGCTTGAGGTCGACGGCACGCAGCGATTCACTGTTGCTCCATTGACCGAATGCCGCTTGCAGCTTGGCCTTCATCTGCGCCGGGTCGAAATCGCCCACCACGCTGATAGCGGTATTGGCCGGTTGATAGTAGCCCTTGTGGAAGGCTCTCAGCTGGTTGACCGTCAACTGGGACACAGACTCACTGGTTCCCGAAGTGGCATTGCCATAAGGATGCTGACCGAAGACCAACTTGTTGAAGTAGCGCCCAATCACGGACTTGGGACTCTCTTTCTCCTGCGCCAACTCGGCGACTCTGCGGCTCTTGAGTTTATCAAACTCGGTAGCATCAAAGTCGGGACGGGTCAGCACATCGGCAAACAATCCCAGCATGGTATCGACATCTTTGGCCATAAAATCGGCGCTGAGGTAACTGCCCTCACGGCCGGCATCGGCATTCAGACTGGCACCGAGAAAGTCCACCTCCTGCTCTATGCTGGCCTTGGTGCGACCGGCGGCGCCGAGCAACAAGCCCTGAGCCGTCACCTCTGCCACACCGGCTGTGGTGTCATTGACGCTGCCGACTTTCACCACAGCGTTCAGGGTGATCAACGGCACCTCTTTCTGCGGCATCAGCATCAGCGTCAGGCCGTTACCCAGAGTGACTCTTTCATAAGTTGGCAGTACAAAGTGGCCGGTATCCTGGCTCACATTCACCTGGGTAGACTGACAACCTGAAACCATCAAGGCTGCGGCAATGGCCATGGCGCCCAGAGAGGCCTTGAGAGAAAAAACCTTGCTCATTGATCCGCCTCCTCTTGTGCAGCCAGTACCCCCACAGTGCGGTTGGCACGGCGCAGGTATGTTTCTGCCACCCTTTGAATGTCGGCCACTGTGACCCGGTTATAGGCATCCGGTGCCTGGAACAGCTTGTCGAAGCTACCGAAATAAAGTTCGTAGGTGCCCAGGGTATTGGCCTTGCCATTGATGGTTTCCATACTGCGATAGAAATCCATCAGCTTGATATTTTTGGCTTTTTCCAACTCTTCAACCTTAACGCCGTCACGGGCAATACGGTTGACCTCTTCGATCAATGCCTGCTCCAGAGTGGTGGCGCTGACACCTGGGGCCGCCACCCCAAGGATGTACAACAGGTTGGGGTCAAAAGACATGGGCATATAAGTCTCGGCGGCAATCGCCAACTGCTTGTCCACCAAAGCCTTGTAGAGTCGCGAGCTGTTGCCTTCACTCAGAATCGAGGTCAGCAGATCCAGCGCGTAATAGTCTTTATTGGTGGTGGCCGGTACGTGATAGGCCAGCATGATATTGGGCGTGCTGACAGACTCCTTCTTGACGAAGACCCGTCGTTCCCCTTTTTGCAGCGGCTCGACTGTCTTCACCGCCTTGGGTGGCTCTTGCGCCGGGATAGGGCCAAAGTAACGCTGGGCCAGACGCTTGACCTCGGCCAGCTTAACGTCACCGGCAATCACCACAACCGCATTGTTGGGGGCATAGTAGGTCTTGTGATACTGCACCAGATCTTCCAAGGTCCAGGCCGCAATATCAGATTCATGGCCAATCACTGACCAGCTATAGGAATGCGCCCTGAAGGCCACACCTTTTACCTCTTCCTGCAGGGTACGCCAGTTGGAGTTTTCCAGCCCTGTGGTACGCTCGGAGGCAACTACGCCACGCTCACTCTCTACCATCTCGGCATTGATATCCAGCGCCGCAATCCGATCGGCTTCCAGATCAAAAATGGTTTCCAGAGCATTGGAAGGGAACCAGTCGGTATAAACGGTCACGTTTTCAGTAGTGTAGGCGTTGTTGGCGCCACCGGCCGCTTCCATGGTACGGTCAAACATCTTGGGGCCGTATTTCTTGGAGCCATTGAACATCATATGCTCGAAGAAGTGGGAAATCCCTGTGATCCCGGGCACCTCGTTGCGTGAACCCACCTTCCAAAACAGATACATGTTGGCATTGGGAATGGATGAATCCTCCAATACCATGATTTTCATGCCGTTATTCAGGGTAAAACTCTGAATATCTTCGGCCGTGGTCGCCTGTGTTGTCGCCGCCCCAAGAAGGCTGGCTGACATCAGCAGGGCGGTCAGCGTACGCTTCATTGGGTCGCTCCTTGGCTGATTGCTGATTTCAAAAGATCCAATATCGGGTAAAAAAGCACTGTAAATCAAGTAACAAGTGATACGGAATTGTCAGATTTTGTAAGCAAAATGCTTTATCCCGTACGGTTTATTTGCCGCTTAAGCTGGTGAGTGCCAGTGTGGTCAACGCCTCTACCCCCGTCTTGAACGCTGCTTCATCGGCATAGAAATAGGGGGAGTGATTGCTGGCCGCCGTTGCCGGGTCAGTCCCCTCTGGGGTTACCCCAAGAAAGAAGAAAACCCCCGGGGTTTCTTGCGCGTAGAAAGCAAAGTCCTCAGCCCCTGTGATAAGCCCGGGTTCCACCAGCCTCCCCTTGCCGACCACTTGCTCCAGCAAGGGCCTGACTTCGGCCACCAATTCAGCACTGTTCACCAGCACAGGATAACCCTGGACTATCTCTGTCTTCGCCTCAGTGCCATTGGCTTGCGCTATCAATTCGGCGGTCTTGCTCAGTTGCCGTTTGATATTGGCCCGGCTCGGCTGATCAAAGGTTCTTATGGTGCCGATAAGCTCAACCTCATCGGGAATGATATTCGAACGTATCCCGCCGTTGATGGCACCAAAGCTCAATACTGCGGGGCCGGCAGTCAAATCCGTGCGGCGGCTGATAATAGTTTGCGAGGCACTGACAATTTGTGCCGCGGCCACTATGGGGTCGGCGCCATTCCAGGGACGGGAGCCATGGGTTTGACGTCCTTTAACCTGGATACTGAAAGAGTCTTCACTGGCCATGGTTGGCCCGGCTCTGAGCCCTATCATGCCTGTTGGGAGATTCGAGGTTACATGCAGCCCAAAAACACGTTCGGGTTTGGCGGCAAACAGCCCCTGCTTCAGCATCAACTCGGCGCCGCCTTCTTCCCCTTCAGGCGCTCCCTCCTCCGCCGGTTGGAAAATAAACATCACCTCACCATGAAGCTGAGATCGCAAGTTGCTCAGGGCTTCGGCCACCCCCATCAAGATGGCCACGTGGGTATCGTGACCACAGGCATGCATGACACCCACCTCTTGCCCACGGTAGTCGGCCTTAACCTTGGAGGCAAAGGGAAGATCCACGGCTTCAGTAACAGGTAAGGCGTCCATGTCGGCCCGAAGAGCGATCAAGGGCCCGGGATAATCGCCCTTGAGCAAGGCAACGACACCGGTATGAGCCACACCCGTCTGTACTTCCAATCCCAAAGATTGCAGGTGCTCACTGACCTTGGCGGCCGTGCGAAACTCACGGTTGGACAACTCAGGGTGCCTATGCAGATCCCGCCGCCATTCAATCACTTTTGGCTCCAACTTGGCGGCTTGCTGCTGCGCCAGCACATTAGGGTCGGCAGCGAATACGGCAAATGGCAACAAACAGGCGGGAACCAGGCTCAGTCCCGAGACAAAAGATTTCATAACATCTCCCTGTTAGTCTGAATGGTTTGGACGGCAAGCACTTTAGCTTGGGGGCTGAAATACAGCTCTGGCTTAAGGTTCTATCTGCTTCTGTTTCAGCTTCTTCATCTTGGGCTCTTCGATCTTGCGCTCTTTGGCCGCAGCCTCTTTGGCTTCCTGCAAGTATTTCTGTTCCCGCTGCGCCCTCTCATCAAACTGTTTACTGGCTTTTAGCCTTTGCTCTTCCTGCCATTCACCGGATTGCTGGCGTTTGAGCACCTTCTGTTCCCGCTCGGCAGTTTCCTTGGCTGCGGCCCTGGCTTTTTCCAGTTGTTCCTGCTCCAGACGCCGGGCATCTTCACTGGCTTTTTCACTCAATTGAGTCAAATCGGCCGCACTCACGCCAAAGGCCAGCAGCCAGCTCAGTAACAGTATTAATCTCGCCATAATTCACTCCTGCATGAGAGAGAACAAAAATCCATCTTCCAAGGACTATCACACATTTTTTCACCAGTTTGACCGATAATGAACATTTTTAGCAACAAAACGAAATTTTGATTGAGCCACAGAGTAGATCTGTTTAGTTTTAAAACCAAAGGATTGAAGTATTGACAAAGGGAAGTGGTTCTCAGCGGGAGAACGACAAGGGAGTATCCTGGATGATCCGATGGACACAACTGCTGCAGAGTCTGGTGGCTGACACAAAGCTTGGCCCCCAGTTGCAACTCTGGCGCAGCGATCCACACTCGACACCTCTGGCACTGTTCAGAGGGAGTAAAATTTTCGCAGCCAACCAGGCCGCGCTGGATTACTTCGCCTGTGTCCACCAGGAAATTCTCGATGCCACTCTCTATGACTTTGCCCCCAGACTGCAATTGGGCGGCCAGAGCAGCATAGAGTTGGCGAAAAAACTACTGCAGGCCGCTACGGCTAAGTCCCAGGTGCAGGAGTGGCTGCATCTCAATCGCCACGGCAAAGAACTGCCAACCCGCCTCTACCTGGAACCAGTCAGAATAGACAGTAACAGGATGATCTTGGTGCGTTTCGAAGCCTTGGATCGTCGCCTGGGCCCCAGAGGTGAAGCTCAGGACGTATTTGGCTTGCTGCCCCGCAGCGTATTGGCGGGCATTCTTGAAGAAAGTGCCGAAGCCGTAGTCATCAGTAATACCTCGGGCAAAATCCTCGCAGTCAATCGGGCCCTCTGCCGCCTTTGCGGTTTCAGCCAGGCACAATTGATAGGCCAGCAACTGCAGATCCTCGAAACCGCAAACGACCCCAAACAGAGAGAATGCCGCGCCGCCTTGGCGCAGCGGGACTTCTGGCAGGGCGAGGTCAGCCATACCCGAGTCGATGGCAGTCACTTTCCCGCCTGGCAGAGCAGTCGCAGGTTGCAGACCGAATCCGGTTGTTATCTGGTCACCATCTTCAGCGATATCAGCGAGCGCAAGCAACTGGAGTCTCGCCTGACAGAACAAGCCATGTTCGACATGCTCACCGGACTTCCCAATCGTCGTCATATGAAGCGCAAACTGCGCCAGGCCCTCAGCGCCAGTCGCGAAGCAGCCAACCAAGGAAAACCAACCACAGGTGCCTTGATGTTTCTCGACCTCAACGGCTTCAAACATGTCAACGACAGCTTTGGCCACTCCATGGGTGACAGAATACTGCAATTGGTCGCCGCCAGGCTGGAAGCCGGTTGCATAGAGAGAGCCGACATCGCCCGCATGGGCGGTGATGAATTTACCTTGGTGTTACAGCATTGCCGCGACAGAGAAGATATCTACCGTTTCGCGCAGCAGATATTGGCCCTGTTCGAGACGCCGTTTGAGTTGGAAGGACAGAAATTCTACCTGGGTACCAGTATAGGTATCAGCCTGTTTGGCGACCGGGAGATAGATCCCTCCGAGCTGCTGAGCCAGGCCGACACCGCCATGTACAGTGCCAAACGCAGCGCCAGTCATATCAATTTCTATGACAGCTCCATGAGTGAGGCCGCCGAACATAAACTCAAATTGCTCGGCGATCTGCGTCATGCCTTGGGGCTGGGGCAACTGAGCCTGTTTTACCAACCCATAGTCAGGCTCAAGGATAACCGCATGGCCGGCGCCGAAGCACTGCTGCGCTGGCACAAGAGTCCACACGAACTACTGGAAGCGGCCGATTTCGTGCCTTTGCTGGAAGAAACCGGTCTAATAGTCACTGTCGGCAACTGGGTGTTGGAGCAAGCCTGCCGGCAACTGGCGCTTTGGCGGCAACAGGACAACGACTTTATTATTTCGGTCAACGTGTCGCCGCTGCAACTGGAGCACCTGGACTTTTACCAGCAGGTAAAATCGGCGCTGCAACATCATCAGCTTCCCGCCGAAGCACTGATTTTGGAGATCACAGAATCGGCACTGCTGGGCCATCCACGCCAGGCCAAACAAACCCTCAAACAACTCAGGGAGCTGGGGGTCAGAATCGTCCTCGATGATTTCGGTACCGGGCTGTCATCACTGAGCCGTTTAGGCAGCCTGCCCCTGGATGGGCTGAAAATTGCCGGTGAATTTGCCGAACAGCTGGAGCATCAGAAAGGCAAACGTCTGTGTCAGGCCATAGTGCAGCTGTCACAGGCACTGGAGCTCAAGTTTGTTGCCGAGGGAATAGAAACGGCCGATCAAAATGATATGGTGCGGCAGATGGGTGACGGGCTGGCACAGGGGTTCTTTTTCGGTTATCCCTTGCATCCAGAACAGTTTGCCCTGGCACATTTTCAGCTTTAGTCAGCGGAGTGAACAGGACTGCCGGCAACAGAGTCATTCTGCTACCACTCCCCTGCAAAAGCGGTAAGCCGACAGTCCCACTCCATCATCAGGGATGATGTACGCTAATTAAAACCGGATTAGCTTATAAATGTCGTGATCTACACGAAATTTTCGCTACCGCTTACTCAATACCGCTCCCGCACCTTGGCCGGCATCCGTCGCAGCCGCTGCGCCACCAGCTCAGCCAGTAACCCATGCATAGGCGCCACATCCAGCCCAGGCTCCAACTGAGACAGGGCCGCTGCTGCCGCCTCGAGTGTCGACAGGCTATCGCTGCGGCTGGCCTTGCGAATGCGATACGCTGTCGGCGCCGTCAGTGACAAATGCTTTTGGGGCAAGGCCTGTAACCAAGGGTTAAGTCGATACATTTTCAAGGTCTTACGCCAGGTGCCATCCAGCAGGATAAGCCGTACCGCTTCAGATGATTCAGCCGCCTGTAATAGCTGACTCTCATCAGAGGGATAGAGTAAGAAAGTCGGCATGCTATTCCTTGTCAGTTCGGCTCTCAGCTCGGCAAAGTCCGCCTCGGTTTCGCCCACTACCACTCTGGTGCTCGGCACCGCCAACTGCAATAAACGCACGCTGTTCTTGGCATGTTCCACCTCGGAGGGATGCTGCAATACCAACAGCCGGCTGCGTGGAGATATAGCAGACACGGCCCCGCAAACACAGGCCGTTTGCGGGTAACCACATTGTTCACAGTAAGGGCGCGACATAGGTCTTCTCTATCAGAGATTCAACACTTTTAAGACTGCGGACCTACCACAGCGCCAGCTATGGTAACACAACCCCTGCCAGCAACCGGCATTGCCCCCATGCACCACCCTGGCACTAAAAAAATGCCCGCGGCAGCGGTCAACTGCAACGGGCCAAGGGTGATGCTTAAATCTGTTAAAACTCAGTGATGCGCAAACTGCTGCTCCTGATGCCAGGCATTGAAACGACGCTGGGCCATGATCAGCAGCAGCACCATAGACAGGCTGCCCATCACCAGGGTCACGGCGAATGGCGCACTGAGGTCGGTTTGCTGCACCAGACCGGCCAGTAAAGAGGCGCCGCTCATCTGAATACAACCGAGCAAGGCTGCCGCAGTACCGGCACGCTCTCCGAAGGCCGCCAACGCCATACTGGTTGCCGGACCCAACAGGAAGGCGAATCCGACACACAGCAACATCATGGGCAACATAAAGCTCATGGCGGCAGCCATACCTTGTTGAGGGCCATAGATCTGCATCACAGGTTGCATCGCGGCAGAAGCCAGCAGCAACCAGAGCGAAAACACAACGGTCGCGCGATTTCCAAGGCGTTTGGTGACCATGGGGGCGGCAAAGCAAGCAATAATGTTCACCAAGGCGTTGAGTCCAAACAGGCCACTGAATGCCAGCTCTGACATACCCAAATGATCAATCAGCCACACAGGTGCGTAGGAAACATAGCTCAATATTGAGGCCATACCGGCCATGCAACAGAAGGCATAAAACAGGAAGTGGCGTTCGGCCAATACAGGCTGATAGCGACCCCAGCGGTACAGCGGCCCACTGCTGACGGTATTCTGCGGCCGGGTTTCTGGAAAACGCATACTCACCAGCAGCAGGATCACCAAGCCGTAAACAGCCATCAGTCCAAAGGTTGAACGCCAACCGAATTGCATCGCCATCACGCCACCAAGCGTTGGCGCCAGTGCGGGGATGACGCAAATCGCGCCGTTGAGATAGCTGTAGATACGGGAACTTTCAGCCGGTGCGTAACAGTCACGCACTGCACTGAAGACGACAATAGAAGTGGAGCAAGCTGCCAACCCCTGCAATACCCTGGCAATCTGTAACCATTCGAACTCCATGGCAACCACAGCCAACAGCGCACTGAGCACATAGAGAGAAATCCCCCCCAATGCCACAGGCCTGCGGCCAAATCTGTCAGCCAAAGGGCCTATGAGGATCTGCCCTACCCCCATGGCGAACAGGAAAAGCACCAGAGTAGACTGGACTTCGCCGGCACTGACGCCATATTCAATCGCCATAGTCGGCAAAGAGGGCAAGTAGATATCGATAGCCAGTGGGCTTAACAGCACCATGGCCATCAGCATAGGCAGGAGGTTTTTTGCCATAGGTTGTCGTTCAATCCTGAGTGAAAACTGAGATGGGGCACATTCTAATGAACTGGTGGTATGAAAAGAAATGATATAATCTCACAACATAATTTCCTCTGAGGAATATCAGGGTGAATCTGGATAATCTGGCCCGTATCGACCTCAACCTGTTGGTCATGTTGCAGGTGCTGCTGGAAGAGCGCAGCGTGACCCGCGCCGCCAATCGACTGCACCTGAGTCAGTCTGCATTGAGCAAGAGCCTCAACCGCCTGCGCGACATGTTGGGCGATCCTTTGTTTCAGCGCACCGCCCACGGCCTCAAGCCGACGGCTCACGCCGAACAGTTAGCGCAACATCTGCCTATCGCCTTACAGAGTCTGCATCAACTGACCCAACCTCCCGTGTTTACCCCGGCCAGCAGCAACCGGCAGTTTTCGCTCACCATGGTAGAAAGCGCCTATGAAACTCTGCTGCCCAGTTTTATCGGTCGCTTGCTCAGCAACGCCCCTAATGTCAGGCTCGACTCCTATGTCTGGACCGAAAAATCCATGCAGGCACTGCAGCAGGGGCAGATAGATTTGGGAATTTCGGGAAGGGATCTGCAGCCCAGCTCCAGCTTTCACTTCAGCCAGTTGCCTGAAGGGATCTTGTACCAAACTCTGTTTCAGGATCATCAAGTGTGTCTGGTGCGCGAAGGGCACCCGGCGCTTCAAGCTCAAAAGAACAAGGTCTGGGATCTGGCAGCCTACCTGGCGCTACCCCATGTACAGGTGCGTTGTGAGGGTAATGATTGGTGGGCACTGGACTACTTTCTGGCGGATCTCGGTCATCATCGCCGCCTCAGTGCTACAGTGCCCGACTTCTACGGTGCTGCCAGTATTTGCGCTCACAGTGACTTGGTGTTTACCCTGCCATCCAGTTTTGCACTGCACGCCTGCAAGCTTTACTCGCTGCAGCAATTGCCACTGCCGATAGACTTTATGCCCATGGCTTATGTGTTGCTCTGGCATGAGCGCAATAATGACGACCCAGGCCATCGCTGGATGCGGCAGCTGATAGGTGACAGCATGAGTAGTAAAAAGACCGCCTGAGCAGCGGTCTTGAGTTAAACGTGATTAGAGCACGAAGGTCGCGACCTTGGCATTGAGATCGGTCGCACGCACCTTGAGCGCCTTGGCGTGCTCAAGGTCGTCCATGGCGGTGGTGGTGATCTCATCGGTAACGTCCTTGATGGCCGTGGTGTTTTGGGTAATCTCCCCCGTTACCTGAGTCTGCTCTTCCGCCGCCGTGGCTATCTGCCCGGCCATATCGGATATCTGCGCCACTGCAACGGCTATCTCTTCCAGCGCCCTACTGGCCTCTTCGGCATCGCCGACACTGCGGCCTGCCATCTGGCGGCTGTTTTCCATGGAGGCTACCGCCCTGGCGGTGGTTTGCTGCAATGCCTCTATGGTGTCGTGGATTTCGGAGGCCGAATCCTGAGTACGCTGAGACAGAACCCTCACTTCATCGGCCACCACGGCAAAGCCGCGCCCTTGTTCGCCGGCGCGTGCAGCCTCGATGGCGGCATTCAACGCCAACAGATTGGTCTGTTCGGCCACCCCTTGAATTGCGGTGAGAATACCGCTGATAGCCTGGGCATGACGATTGAGCTCATTGATCACTTCGGTGGTTTGGCCTACTTCCTCAGCCAATGAATGTATCGAGTCTCGGGTCTGCAGTACCAGACTCTTACCCTGCTGCGAGCTGCAGGAAGATTGCTGCGCTGCAGTAGCGGTCAACTCGGCGTTGGCGGCAATCTCCTGAGTGGCACTGGCCATCTCGGTAACTGCGGTAGCCACCATGGTTACTTCCTGCTGCTGCCTTTGCAGCTCAACAACCGAGCTCTGGGTAGTATTCAACCCCCGCTCGGCATCCAGATCCAGTTCGGCCGCCAACTGACGTATATGGCTTATCAGTTGATGCTGGGCCGAGACAAAGCGGTTAAAGTTGTCGGCCAGCTCGGCCACTTCATCATTGCTGTCGACAGTGATCCTTTGGGTCAGATCGCCATTGCCGTCGGCAATCCGTGCCAGCGCCTGGGATACCCGCCCAAGCGGAGCCAACAAGAGTCCGAGAAACCAAGAGATAGCCGCCGTGCTCACCAGCAGCACAAGCGCCGCCAAGCCAACCTGGGTCCAAAGCAATTTGCCGAGCGGTGCTTCAAGCGTTGCCTTATCCAGCAGCAGCAAGAGCTGCCAGTCGGTATCCGGGATGGCCGTTGCCCAAACAAGTTTGTCCCGACCATCGGCATCAAAATACAGGGATTGCAACTGCGCCGTTTTTTGAATGTTGGCCAGAATGCCCGCACCGAGATCATCATCAATTTCGGCAACCGGACGCATCGCCTTGCTGCCATCCTTATAAGCGATTACGGTACCGTCGTTATGCATCATGACGGCAAAACCCGCGGCCGGGATCGCCATGCTGTTAACCTCGGCCACCAGAGTATCAATTGCCAAGTCACCACCTATCACCCCTTTGGCGGTTGGCTGCGCCAAAGAGACCACCTGAATACCATAGCCGCTGTCGATATAGGGTTTGGTGATAATGGCCCGGCCTTTGGCCATGGCATCCTGGTACCAGGGACGGCTGCGGGGGTCGTAATGACTGTTGTCCACGCTGGGATCGGCATCCTGCATTTTGCCGTCACTGCCACCGAAGTAGACAGACTCCAGCTTGCCGGCCGCCCGGGCCTGCTGCAGTGCAGGCACAAAGTCATCACTTATGTATTCCTGCAAGGATGAAACCACGTTGGTGCGAATCGCCAACCACTCGGTGACACGCTGTGCCTGCATATCACCAATACGCTTTAACTCTTGCTGGCTGGCTTGCAACAGTTGTGTTTTTTGAGTGCTGTAGCTTTGCCAGGAAAGCAGAGCCACAACCAGAGTCAATGCCAGTACCACACACACCAGCAACTTGTGTTTCAATGAGCGGAGTTTCATCTTCAGCGGGGTCCGATATTTGAGAAAAGGCCGACAACCATCGGAGTAGCGACCTACAGCTTTGTCGAAATGATCGCATATTCTACTGATTTGACTGAGTGATAGTTCACAATTAGTTGAAAAACAGGTCAAAATTGCAACAAAAACTCTGGCTTTTGGGTTTTAAACCACAGTTGATGAATAATTATTTATTCGGGGAACTCCTGCCTCTTAACGCTTTCTTAATAAAGTCGTATTAAACATGATGAATAATGAAGCAGATTTAACGTGACCTGAGCCAGGGATGGGGTCACACTTGGACCCAAGCAAAGACCGGAGGAAGAAAGATGTACCGACAATTTGCGCAGAGTCAGCCACTCAATCCCAGAACCTTGGCGGGAGCATTGCTGAGTCTCAGTGCCTTTAGCCTGGCACTCTTGCTTATGCCCCTGGTGTTGATCCTGGCGGCGACTACACTCCTGTGTTTGAGCCTGTTTGGCCGCAGCTATTTGAAACGCCAGTTGGCCAGCATTCACCAGTGCCGCCAAAGAGGCAGACAAAGAGATCTCTACGACCTGGATCCCAACCTGTGCCGGGATTCAGGCTTGAGCCCAAGGGGCCGTATCATAGAGCACGAACCGGACTAATCGGCGAGCAGTTCCTGTGCCCGTTTCAGGGCACGCCGCTCATCTGCCGATTGGCTCAGCTGCAATACATTCTCAACCTGTTGTTGCAGTGACTGCCACAAGGGGCCTATCACCTCCAGTTCACGCTCATCGGCGCGCTCTCGCGCCAGACGCAACCAAGCAACAGCCTCCACTATGTCTATACGTCCAAGGCAACCATCGGTCAGGGCTATCGCCAATTCAATCATGGCGGTCACACTGTGGCCATAGCGGATAACCTGTCTTAAATAACTTTCGGCCTGAGACAGATCCGAGCCAAATGCGGTGTCATCGTTGAGCATATGCTGCGCCCGCGCCAACATGGCATCCAGTTGTCCCTGCTCTGCCGCTTCGGCCAACCATTGTTCACTGGCACCAGGGTCGGCTTCACAGCCTTCGCCACGGGCCAACATCAGGGCTAGGTGGTATTGAGCGTGGGGATCGCCGGCTCTGGCCGCCCGGGTTATGTGTTCAAAGGCTTGTTGCAGCTCGCCGCGTTGATAACAGAGCACCCCGAGATTGGCCATGGCCTCAGATTGTTCGTTGGCGGCAGCAGCACTGAGGAAACGTTCTGCCTCGATTTCATCTTTAGCCAGCTCACCACTGCCCACCAGATAGAAGTAACCCAAGAGCGCCATGGCATCGGTCACGCCGGCCTCAGCGGCTTGGCGAATAGCCTGCTGCCCGGTAGCAAGATCAACATCACCTCTGTAGCCATGAATAAGGGCCACTCCGTGTTCAAACAACGCCTTGGGTTCAGTTGGCGCCGCCTCGGCAAACCAGTGTGCCGCCTTGGCCAGCATTCGCGCCGAGTCACCCGTGAGCGGTTCGTCGGCCTTATCTTGCAGGGCCTGCTCCTGGCCACGGGCAATCAGGGCCCGATTCTTGAGCGCCATACCCAGCAGATATTGCGCCTCGGCATCATCCTCCATCACGGCCCGATAGCAGAGCTCGCGTCCGGCCTGCAGATCAAAGTCATCGAAGTGGTATTCTGGCGCTTCCCGGCCCTTCAGCCTGGGGTAGGCCAGTTCCATCAGTTTCAACAGATCGCCGATGGCCTTTTTGGCCAGTTGCAGCAGTTGCGTTTCTGTGAGGTGGAACTTTTCCGGATGGGCGCCGCGGTTGCCATCGGCCCTCAGCCTATGCAGCGCCCGGGTGATGCGCACATCGATCAGCCGCTGGCGATTGAGCTGTTCGATACGATCATAAAGGTTGGGGCTGTCAAAACTGAGCTTGGCCGGTGCGGCCAACAGCTCAGTCAATTTGTGGGCAAAGCTGCGAACATGCAGTAGTGCCTGGGTTGGCACGTCCTGCACATAGCGCTTGGCAGTCCGGTATTCCCGGGCCAAGTCTTCCGACACACTGGCTATAAAGGCAACATCATCCAGCACAGTCTGACCTCACAGAGCCGCTTGAGCGGCTAGCAAAGAAGATTCAAGCTCGGCCCTTACGGGCAACGCGATAAAGGCGGAACAAGGCTACATTGACGAATAAACCAATGAAAGCCACAAAGGTATCCACCACCAACTGCAGTGGCATACCACCAGCCTGTCCCAGTTGCGACAGCACACTGCCGATGAGCAGCAGCGGAAAATAGCTCAGCAGTACCAAGATTGTCGTGCCGGTGAGCCCGCTACTGAACTCAAAACTGGCCTTGATGGCCTGCAACGGGCTCATGCGCTCGACCACTACCATAAAGTTAACAAAGGCCAGGCGGGCAAACAGATACAGGCTGATCCCCATCCCCAGGATCCAAATCGGCCCTATGGCCGCCAGGATCATAGTCGGCGCCGCGATCGCCATTCCGGAGAACACTCCGGCCAACATCAGCCCAGGCACAAATGCCAGACTGGATTTCAACACCTGGCCTGTACTGGGCTGCATGCCTTCGGTACGCAGCTCCATAAATAGCGTCAACGCCGCGATAAGCACTGAGAAGATCACCATCAAGGCGATCACTGCCAGCATATGAGGAGTGCCGAACTGCGGATTTTCAGGATCGGCATTTAGCAGCTCGGCACCGAGCCACATTTGAATACCCACCTGCAACAGCAGTAAGGGAACGGTCAGCATCGCCAGCTGAACGATATGATTACGGAAGAAGTTATAAGCTTCGGTCAGGATGGCAGACAGAGACATGCAGCTTTCCCAAAAAGGTTGTAATTAAAGGATCAAGATAGACGCCAAGGATACCCAAATTCACGCGCCAATGCACAAATGAAATACAGCAAAACGACCGCCTGTCACGCAAAAGCCGTGCATCGACGACTGAGATAAGACTAGAATATGGCCCCAGAAGACCTTTTATTTGCACAGGAAAGCAGAAATGAAAGCTTATATCACTGCAGCCGTAATCGTGGGATCACTGTTGGCGGCCCCAGCGCAGGCCGGTTGGTTCGACAAACTCACCAGCAACACCCAGACACAAGCCGATACGGCCACCAATACTCAGACCGCCACTCAAAACAGTGAGCTGGTTGGCACCGTGATGTCACAGCTGGGTCTGACTCAAACCCAGGCCGAAGGTGGCCTTGGCAGCCTGCTCGGACTGGCCAAGACTTCATTGGGGCAAGAATCTTTCTCTCCCATTGCCGACAGCATTCCCGGTATTGATGGCTTGCTGGCCGCAGCGCCCAAGCTGGATGGCACCTCAGGGATGACGGGCCTTTTGTCAAAAGCCGGCGACCTGGGTAACTCTCTACAGGGCAGCGCCATGGTCTATGATGCCTTTGCCAAACTTGGGATCTCCAAAGAGCTGGCTGCGCCCATGATAGATATAGTCAAAAACTACCTGCAAAGTAGCGGTGGCGAAGGCACAGCCGATCTCCTGGTCAAGGGGCTGGGCTCATTGCTGTAAAGCGGTTCACACTATCAAAGGGGAACCCGCGGCCACTGATGGCGTCTAAAAAATGTGGCCGCCCGGTTAAAGCGCGCATCGGCAAGGCTGGTTTTCACCCTGCCCAAGCCGCAAACCGCGCGGCCCGACACTCCCAGAGCCAACAGGGTTAGCCCAACACTGAGCCAACTGACAAGAGAAGCCTATGATCGCCAAACTCAAGCAGTTTTTGAATGCCCATCAGCAGAGCAAATCCCCGCAGGAACAGCAGAAACAACTGGAATTGGCAGCCGCCAGCATGTTGTTGGAAGTGGTTTATGCCGATGAGGAGATGTCCGGCACCGAGGCCCAGCTGTTACCCGAACTTCTGGAACAAACGCTGGGTATAGCCGCCGAAGCGGCGGCCGAGCTGATAGTTGAGGCAAAACAAAGCCGTCACGATGCCACCTCACTGTTTGAGTTCACCTCAGCCATCAATGATAGCTTTACCCTTGAGCAGAAGCAGCAGCTGATCCTGGCGATGTGGCGTGTGGCCTATGCCGACGGCGAGCTGTGCCGCTACGAAGACCAGATCATCCGCCGCTGTGCCGATCTGCTGTATCTCAAACACTCTGAGCTGATCCAGCTGCGCAACCAGGCCATGACTGGCAACTCAGACTGAACCCGCCCTTTATTGCGCGCTTTTATTGCATAGGGATCACCGGCGGCAATTGGCGTTTCTGCCACTGCTGTTGCAGTGTCAACAACACAGCCAGCACACAGAGCAACCCCAGGGCGTAGGCCATGGCGCTGCCGAGTGCAAACGCCAGCAAAACACAAAGCGCGCAGCTTAGCAGTACCAAAGGCAGGTAGCGTTTGCTCAGCAAGCGAATGGCTGCCAGCATAGACAAGAGATAGATCACCACAAATACCCCGTTACTCCACGCAATAAGCTGCTCCAGCTGTTGGCCTGAAATATAGGTCAGCACTATCACCAGCCCCATCACACCCAGCACGGCCGACAAGGCTCTGACCGGTACCTGATAACTGTTACGCTCACGGAACCAGGCCGGCAATATCCCCTCGGTACTGAAGCTCCAAAGCAGCCGCGATACACTGGCGGCATAAACGTTAACCGCCGCCAGACCACTGGCAATACCCAGCACACCTATCACCTGAGCACCGTATCCGCCGAGCAGGGTATCGAATGCGCCTATCATGGCGACCTTGGTATCCACTTCCACCAGCAATAACAGCAAGGTACAGGCCAAATAAACCGCGCCGACCAAAATCACCCCTATCACCATGGCGGGGATCAAGTCCCGATCCGGGCGCCGAAAATCGTTGGCCAAGTGGGTCATGGCCTCCACACCGAGGAAACTCCAGAAGGCGATGCCTATCGCCAGCATCACGCCGTCATAATCGGGAGTGGAATGAGCAGTCAAAGACACCAATTCACCGGCCTTGGCACCACCGGCGCCGAACATCATTACCACCACGGCCACAATTCCCAGTGTCAGGGCAAATTGCGCCTTGGCAGAAACCTGAATCCCCCTGAGATTGAGTAGCCAGAGCCCGAGCAGAACCAAGAGTTCGCAGCCCACTTGAACCCAGCCGGACACGGGAACCAGCGCATTAACGAATTGGAAAGTCATCAAAATGGCGGCGGGCGCACCGATAGGCACAGCCATCAAAAAGCTCAGGCCTATGGTGCGACCCAGGGTACGGCCAAAGGCTCGTTCGACAAAATAAGCCGGCCCGGCGGCGTGAGGGAAACGACTGGCCAGACGGGCAAACACCAGGGTCACTGGAATAATGGCCAGGGTCAGCAAAGCCCAGGCCAACAAGGCGCCACTACCGGCTTTGGCGACCGTCATCTGCGGCAAAATAAACACCCCGGTACCCAACAATGTGGTGGCCATTAAGCCGGCGCCCTGCCAGCGTCCTATGGTTCCTGTAACTTGATTCATCTGCTAAATTATCAGTATCTTGAATGGCGCCAGTATAGTCGTTCTCCGGCAGACTTTCTGTCATTCGTTTCCGTCAAATACGGCTTTTAGGCCGACAAAATGACGGCAAATCAGCAAAAAACACTCAAAACGTCAGGTAGCATGGATAAGTTCGATAAAGCAATCATTAATGCGCTTAAAAAAAACGCCCGTCGGAGCATTTCAGATGTGGCAGCCGAAGTGTCGCTGTCCCGCAGCGCTGTCTCGGACAGGATCAAGAAGCTCGAGCAAAACGGTGTAATCCGCGGTTACCAGCTGCTACTCAGCGAATCCCAAAAAGAAGCTGTGAGTGCTTACTTTGAAATTCAGCATAAGTGCCCCCGCTGCAGCGATGTGGTGCATGTGTTTCACGCGATTCCGGAAGTCGTGACCTGTCATGGTATCTCAGGCGACATGGATCTGCTGGTGTTTGTCAAAACCCCATCCATGCGGCGGCTGCATGAGATCCGCGAATATATCGACACACACACCGAGATAGTGAAGATTAAAACCCATGTGGTGATGAGCGAGTGGATTAATAACCAGTGAACTAAAACCAAGAAAAGCCACCCGCGTGCTCAATAGGTGGCGAGTCCCGTGGAGGATCGGGAAATGCGTCAAAAGCGCAATAACAAAGTGGCTTCCTGCCCAATCACTTCCTTGTCAGCAACGTAAAAACGCTGCTTCAGGATGCGGCGGTGCTTGTTATTGACTGCAAAGCCGCCGCATTCCTTAACCTCTTATCAGTGGCAGTCTTTGCAACCCGCTGCCGGGTCTTTTTCTTCGTGAGCTGTATGACAGTCAGTACAGCTGAGCACGCCATCATGTTTCTTGTGAGCCTCACCTTCGAGCGACTTCATATCACCGTGACAGGAAGCACATTGCTCGTTTTCAAAGGCATAGTCGGCGGAAGGCGAACCATCTTTATGGCAGGCTTCGCAGCCGGACATTTCCGTGTGGGAATCGGCAATTGGGGCCGCCAGCAGTGAACCGGAGAAACCCAGAGCCATCATCAGAAGCATTTTTTTCAACATCACATTTTCCTTTTTATGGGGGTTAAGCAATCGTCATTTGTCCTGTGTACAGGATGAAGTGGCGCAGCAAAATGACCCCCAACAGACTCAGGGTTGCTGTCGCAGCCACATAAGACCATTTACGCTTGGCCGTGGCGGTCATAAACAGATTCATGGCCAGTGGAATAGAGAGGCCACAACCCAGGATCCCCAGCCAGAATACCCAGCCCCAGAAACCTTCCCCTATGGCATTGAAGGCCGCGACTTTGCTTTGGCCACCGGTGAGTACCAAGCCGGCGAAGAAGGTGAAGATCACCGCAATTTCCACCAGGATCAGAGGGATCTCTATCTTGTGAATAAAGTGCACTTCCTTGCCGTCAGGATTACCCTTGAGCAGCACACCACCAAGCAGAGACGCCGCCGCACCGGAAGACAAACCGGAGATCAGGAACAGCAGAGGCAATACCGGGTTCTTCAGCATGGGGTAACCGGGCAGAGCCGACAGCAGGAAGCCAGTATAAGCCCCCAGTGCCAGGGAGAAGATCAGCAACAGACCTGTCAAACTGGGCTCATGCTTGGCCAAAAAGCCTGTCACTTTAAGCACCACGGGGAAACGTTGCTCACACCAGTCATCTATCGGTTGACGGAATACCATGGCAATCCAGGCAAACATGAACACCATGTAAACCATGAGGATCATCACCCCGATGGACATCACTGAAGTGGGGTTATAGAACACCAGGATCTTCCAGAAATGGAACGGCTTGGTCAGGTCGATTACCAAGATCCCCAAGCCCGCCATCACAGTGATCGGCGCCACCAAACAAGCTGCCTGGACAAAGCCGGAACGCCAGGCATCCTGCTTCAGACAAAGGTTTTTCAACAGCACGGCAAAGAACATAGCGCCCGCCGAAACCCCGGCGAAGAACAGATAAAACGCAATGGGCCAGTGCCAAACCAAAGTATCAAAATGAAAAGGACTCATAGCTTAATCTCCCCCTGTTTGGCCACAATCTTGAACAGCTTGGGCCGGGTGCCGAGATCGACCTTGGATCTCTGGGTTGGGTTGGCCCGAATCATCTGCACCACTTCTGAACTCGGATCTTTCAGGTTACCGAATACCAAGGCTTTGGTTGGGCAGGCTTCCACACAGGCCGGCTGTTTACCCTGCTTGAGTTGAGTCTCTCGGCAGAAGTCGCATTTGTCGGCCGCTTTGGTAACAGGGTTGATAAAGCGCACCTGATAGGGGCAAGCCGCGATACAGTACTGACAACCGACACACTTCCAGGCGTCGACCGTCACTATGCCGGTTTTCTTGTCCTTGAACGCCGCACCTGTTGGGCAGACGTTGACACAAGGAGCGTCTTCACAGTGCTGACAAGACTTACGGCTAAAGTGATAAAACTGGTTCGGGTATTCGCCGTAAGGGCCGGTGCGAATAATCTCCAACCGGGAAACCCCTTCAGGTACCTGGTTGACTTCCCGACAGGCGTCACTACAGGCGTTACAACCAATACACTTGGTTTCATCATGGAGCAGGGCATAATTGATCCCCGAGTCATGATCGGCACTGGCAACCGCTTCATTGCCACTCAATGGATAGAGAGAGGCACCGGCCATCAGGGCACAGCCCCCTTTTAAAAAACGTCTTCTGGAATTTTCCATTACTCTTACCCCTTAGTTGGCCGTATGACAGTCGCGGCACAACTTACTGTGCTGTTTGCCTGTTGCTTGTTTCATTGGATCGTCCAACGGGTGCAGCTTGTGGCAGGCGGCGCAGCTCAACTTGTCGGCGTGAACATTGTGGGTCCACTCTTTTTCAGCCAATTTCTGCGGCTGGTGACACTTGAGACAGGTGGCATTCTGGGTCGCAGGTGCAATCCCTTCCTGAGGAGTAAATACCCTTAAATCATTGGGCTTTCTTGGATGGTTTCCTTTTTCGCCATGACAGGTACTGCAACTCATATTGAGCTGATCCTGGCCATGGTGTCCCTGCATTAAGCCATTGCGTTTGTGGCACTTCACACAGGGATCACTGTTAATTTTCAACGCGGTCTCGGCATAGACAACGCCGCTCACTCCCAACAAACAAGTCAAAGAGGCCGCGCCTAATATTGCACGCCATCGAATACTGGACATCTCGGGTCCTCACTTTCAATTGGATCTAACAGGGACTCAAGGGTGGCAGCGCAGCACCGCCACCCGTTATTGCAGCCTAAGCCGTCAACATCTGCTCAAGATGCTGTGCATCCAGGGGATTGGAGCGTTTCATATCGATGAGGCGAACGTTGAGTTTTTCGAGTAGGCTCTTTGAATTGGCACTTTCAGCATCACTGAAATCTGAAATTACCATTTTTATTTCTGAAGAATTCTGATCTATCAATACATAGTCCAGACGTGAGTGACTTGCAGGCGCATGTGGGTCAATATCAACCACTGACTCCAAAGCTACATTGCTGCAAACTTCGTATCGACCATTGGTTAAAGACTTCAGAGATTTAAAAAAGTCTAAACTCTGTTTGTCAAAGAACCGATTCTTGAGCTTTATCGCTTCGGCGTTTTTTTCATCTGACTTAAAGAACTTGATACATGTCATCACAAATACCACCAGCACGAATGGTACTGCAATAAAAAGCACGAAGTAGATAAAGGCATAACTTAGAATAACTGAAGTATCCATATAACCCTCCAAACATCATTTTTAGTTTTTAATGCGCTTATTGCGCAGTTGAATTATTACTATCTACAGCAATATAAATTTTGATCATCATCAAATAACCATCCGGAGAAAGACTGAAAAAACAAAACATAAGACACTGACTACATTGCCATTTTCTAGAAAACAAACTGCTAAAAATAAGAAATTGAATTTAGATAAAACGATATTTGAAAATACACTATTTCACTATTTGAAATATGCAGGCGTAATGAGAATCCCTCTCACATACAACCTTTAATTAACCTAAAACCCAGCATTTAGTGATCTAGAATACAGAATCAAAAATAGCTTCGAATAAAATTATTTTTTCTGAAAAAACTGGTTAATATAGATATCGAGGGTACCACTAAAGGAGTATTGCAGATGAACCATATTGACTTTGAAAAACTGGATATTCTTAGTCTTTCCATTCTTGTTAGCTTATATGAGAACAAGTCTGCAACACATGTTTCCAAAATTCTAAATGTACCCGCACCAAAAATAAGCCGTTGTTTAAAAACTGCCAGATCTATTTTTGGTAACGAGCTATTTTTAAGAAAGAAGTATGGCCTTATTCCAAATGAATTTGCAGCCAAGGTTTACCCTATTGCCAAAGAAATAGTCGACTGTGCCAAGGGCTTCAATCATCTTGGAAACCCAACCTTGGCTGGAAACAAAAACTTCGAGCTGGTCACCCCAGGGCTGATATCCTACGCCTACCCAAAAGCCTTGATGCAGGCCATTAAACAACAGAACAAGCAGTTGCATATCAATTTGAACTCCTGGGGCTGCAACTCATTGCAAGGAATAATAGACGGCAACATCAGTGCCGGGCTTTGCAGTTGCCATTACCCGCAGGATTTACTGGCAATCGGCAATAAGTTACAGATAGAAGCCTTGAGAAAGCTGGATAGCCTTTACCTTATCTGCAACAAGAATCATCCGCTGTTGTCCCGTGAACTGACACTGGAAACCATAGCCGAGTATCCCTATATCAATACAGACCTGGGCCTTGGGCCCAACAGCCTGAGCCCATTTGAAGACTACTGCCGGATCAACAATCTGGATTTAAATGTCGAGATGACCATCACCGGCATCTCCTCCCTGAGTGCCTATCTGGAAGCCTCTCAGGCGGTGGCTTTGGTGCCCTATAAGGCAGTATTCGATCTGCTGGGCGAAGAACCCCTGCTACACCTTTGCAAACTGTCGGAAATGGAAACCACCCGGCTGTTCAATGTCACTGAGCCACTGACTCTGACACTGCTCAGCCCCAGCGGCCAGCAAGACCCGGATCTGGAATGGATTCGCTCACAACTGCGTTTGGTGAGCGGAACCTTGCTGTAGGCTTGCCATATCAATCTGAACCCGATCTCAGCCGATCTTTGGCCTTGAGGTATACAGACAGATTTGCCCAAGAGTTCATACAATAGCGCTGCCAAAAGCGGTACACTAATGAGCATTCGATACTGGGTAAGCTGTTTATGCAAATCAATTCTCACGCCGAACTCAATCTCCTTTGGGGTTCCCTCATACTTGAAGAACTGGCACGCCTTGGGGCTCAGCATGTGTGCATGGCGCCGGGCTCGCGCTCCACGCCCCTGACGCTGGCAGCCGCCCGCCAGGACAAACTAAAACAACACCTGCACTTCGATGAGCGTGGACTGGGCTTTATGGCGCTCGGGCTCGCCAAGGCCAGTCGGGCTCCGGTGGCCATTATCACCACCTCGGGTACGGCCGTTGCCAACCTGTATCCGGCCATCGTTGAGGCCTGGTTGACTCAAGTCCCCTTGGTCGTGCTCTCCGGCGACAGACCGCCTGAGCTGATAGCTTGCGGCGCCAACCAAGCCATACTCCAACCGGCGATTTTCGGCCAATATGCCAAGCAGTTGAACCTGCCTACACCGGATCTGGCCATAGCCCCTCAGGCACTGCTGACTCAGATTGATGAAGCCGTGGCCAACCAAAGCATGCCGGTCCACATCAATTGTATGTATCGTGAGCCGCTGTACCCAAGCAGCCTGGATGCCCCCAGAAGCCAGGCCATAGAGCACTACCTGCAACCTCTGGCGAGCTGGCAACAGGCAAGCACACCCTATAACCAATATGCAGTTGTAGGCATGGGACAAGTCCCCAGTTGGGATACCATGGCGCGTTTTGTTCACGGCAAGGGTGTTATCATCGCCGGCACCCTGGATAGTGCCGATAATCCACAAAAGTTGGTCGAACTGGCCAGCAAACTCGGTTGGCCGCTGCTGACAGATGCCCAGTCTCAGCTGCGTCAACATCCTGCCGCGATAGGCAATGTCGACCAACTGCTGCTCAACCCCAAGGGCCGAGCCCTGCTGCAACAGGCCGACCGGGCACTGGTATTTGGTGGACGCCTGCTGTCGAAACGCTTGATAAGTTATCTTGAACAGCAGAACTGGCACCAATATTGGCAAGTATTGCCGCAGCAGATGCGCCTGGATCCCAGCCATAAACCCAAGCAGATCTGGCTGGCAGAGCTACAGCAGATAGCCGCGCTTGAGTGGCCACGCTCGTCCTCCGCCAATTGGGCGCTGGAGCTCACCGCCCAGAATGAGGCGCTCAATGAGCTCTTTGTACGCCAAATCGATAACGGCGAGTTCGGTGAGGCCCAGGTGATCAGGGCCATAGCGGCAATCCGAACCGGCGAGCAGCAGCTTTTTATCGGTAACAGTTTGCCGGTGCGACTTTATGATATGTTCGCGCCCATCAGTTGCTGCGCCGCCATCACCTATACCAACCGCGGCGCTTCGGGGATAGATGGCCTGCTGGCCAGTGCCTGTGGCGTCGCCAACCACAAGGGCCAGGCCACCACCTTGGTACTCGGCGATCTATCGGCGCTGCACGACCTCAACTCTCTGGCGCTGGCACGCCAGGCTCAGGGGCCATTAGTGATAGTGATACTCAACAATGATGGCGGCAATATCTTCAATATCCTGCCGGTACCGGACGAGCAAGTAAGGGCTCACTATTACCGATTAAGCCACGGACTGGAGTTTGGTTATGGCGCGGCCATGTTTGGCCTGCCCTACAATAGGGTAGAAGACTTCCAGGGCTTTATGGATGCCTACAGTGAAGCGCTCAACTATAACGGCGCCTCGGTTATTGAGGTTTGCATCAGCCAAACCCAGGCCAGCGACCAGATAGCCAGCATAGGCCAATGGGTAAAGCAAAGCTGATGTTAGCCACAACGACTCAGGGTTCAGCAACCCAGCCGCCTTTGGTGCTGCTGCACGGTTTTCTCGGCAGCAGCCATGATTGGCGCGAGTTGCTGCCGCACCTGAGTCAAGACTACTACTGTATTGCGGTCGATCTCCCGGGCCATGGTCGCAGCGGTGATATCCAAATCGACAGCCCGGGCTTCAGTGACTGTGTTGCCTTGCTGCGTCATACACTGCTCAAGGCTGGCATCCCACGCTTTCACTTATTGGGATACTCGCTTGGTGGCCGTATCGCGCTGCATCTAGCTCAAACCTGGCCCGAGGCGCTGCTGAGCCTGCATCTTGAGTCCTGTCACCCGGGCCTGTTATCCCATGATGAACGTCACCAGAGGGCGATGGCCGATAAGCTGTGGGCCGAACGTTTTAACACTATGCCGATTGAACAAGTGCTGGCCCTCTGGTATCAGCAAGCGGTATTTGCCGACCTATCAAGCGCCGAGCGTGAACGTTTAATCGAAAAACGCCGCCATCAGCAGCCGCTTGGCCTAATCAACTGTTACCAGGCCACCTCACTGGCACTGCAACAGGATCTGCGCCAGGTGCCGGCCAAGCTTGCCTGCCCAAGCCACTACTACCTAGGGGAGCAGGATGCCAAGTTTAACGCTTTCGCCAAGGCCTGGCAGCCACAAGCCGGATTCAAGCTGCATACCATTGCCGATGCGGGCCATAATAGCCATCAGGCCCAACCCGGCGCTTTTGCCACGGCGCTCAAAGGCGCCCTGAACGCGATTTCAAGGGGTGAATGATGCATCCAGACTCACTGTCACTGGCCCGCTATAGGCTGCCGCTGGAAACCTCACTACCTGTGGGTAAGCAAAGAATCGAGCAGAGATCCGGGCTGATTATCAAGGCCTGTTACGGCAATGAAGAACATTTTGTAGAAGTCGCTCCTCTGAGCGGCCTGGATGCCAACGGCGAGCCACTGCTGGGTTTCAGCCGTGAATCGCTGGCGGAGGTGACAGAAGCAGCCTTGGCGCTGATGCCAGCACTGGCAGCCAAAGAGCTGGAGTTGAGTCAGGCGGCCGATGCCTGTCAGTATCCCTCGCTCGCCTGGGGGCTAAGTCTGCTCGATGCCAAACTCAAAGGACAACTGCCACAGCGCTGGCCGGCCTTTGAAACCATTCCACTCATCTATCACAGGGAAGAAGAGCCACTGGCGCTGCTGCAACAAAGGCTGGCGGCGCTTCCCGATACGGCTCTCAGAGCCAAGATCAAGGTCGCCCAGACCAGCATGGAGCAGGAGCTCAGACTGATCCATGGTGTATTGGCCGCCAAACCTCATCTCAAACTCAGGCTGGATGCCAATCAGGGCTTTGAGTATCAGCAAGCAGTGGATTTTTGCGCTTGTCTGCCCAAGGCCAGCATTGAATATATTGAGGAACCCTGCCGCCGCGCCGACGATAACCCGGCCCTATTCAAGGCCACAGGGATCCGCTATGCCCTGGATGAAAGTCTGCTGCAACGTGAGTTTGTACCTGACTGCAATGACTTCGCGAGCGGTCTCACGGCGCTGGTGCTTAAACCCATGTTGCTCGGCAGCTTAACCAGACTGCAAACCCTGATCGAACAGGCCGAAGCGGCCGGCGTGCGCGCCCTGTTGAGTTCCAGCCTGGAATCTTCTCTGGGAATTACCGATCTGGAGGCGGTCAGTGTCCTCTTGACCCCCAACGAAGCCCCCGGACTGGATACTCAGGCGCCTTTCGGACGCGATATTATTGTCGGCCAAGGGCACAAACCTTGTCTGGACTTTGCCGAGCTGGAACTCTTGGGTCAGTGGCCCTGTCTGTAACTGCCAAGCTCAGACAACCTCTGTAACCAGCAATCTCATTAACAGGAAAGCGCATGACCTACTCGCCCCTTCACCTCAGTGGCCAACAGACTCCAGATGCCATCGCCTTGGTAGAGGGCGGTATCAGCCATAGTTATCAGGCAGTAAGCCGGCAGGTGTTGGCGCTCGGCGCCGAGCTTCGAGCCTTGGGGTTGCAGCGCGGGGATAAACTGGCCTGTGTGGCCGCCAACTGCCGCGAGCTGATGTTGCTGTATTGGGCTTGTTTGGATCTGGGGCTGCTCTTTTGCCCGCTGTCACCCAAGTTTCCGGATAGTCAGCTTCAGGAGCTGCTTGAACGTTTTCATATTCGCTTTATCTGGTGTCCGGATAACGCCCGGAATGAGCTTTGGCAAACGCGGGATATCACCCTAGTGCAGGCGGATTTTGCCACCTTAGATTCGACCCGCTTAGATTTGAACAGTCCCTCTACCGAGATAGCCACTGTCTCGGCCGATACGCCGCTCAATATCATTCTTACCTCAGGCTCCAGTGGCAGCCCCAAGGCCGCAGTCCACAGCCTTAACAACCATATCGCCAACGCCAATGGCAGTCGGCAGTTGATCCCTTTGACGAGTGGTGATGCTTGGTTACTCTCGTTGCCGCTGTTCCATATCGGTGGTCTGGCAATCCTCAATCGCTGCGCCCTGGCTGCGGCAGCCGTGGTGCTGCCGGATAATAAGCTGACTATGGCGGCGCAGTTAAGGCGCGATGCCATCACTCATCTCTCATTGGTGGCCACCCAATTGCAACGCCTATTGGACGACAGCCCCGAAAGCCTTATGGGGGTAAAGTGCCTGCTACTTGGCGGCGGCGCCATAGGCCAAGGCCTGCTGGACAGGCTATCCCCCTTGAAGGTGAAAGCTTTTACCAGTTACGGCATGACAGAGATGGGCTCGCAGATCACCACGGGAATGGCCCGCAGCGATGGCAGTAGTGGCCGCCTGTTACCCCGGCGCGAACTCAAAATAGAACAAGGAGTTATCTGGGTCAGGGGTGAGACCCTGTTCATGGGTTACCTGCAGCCGGATGGCAGCATAGTTAAAGAGACCCAAGACGGTTGGTTCTGCACCAAGGACAAAGGCTTTTGGAGCCATGATGGGCTACTGCATATTCAGGGGCGGCTCGACAATATGTTTATCTGCGGCGGCGAGAATATTCAACCGGAAGAGGTGGAAGCGGCGCTGAAACGGCACCCTGCCATCATGGATGCCATCGTCTTTGGTGAAGATAACCCCGAGTTTGGTTTACTGCCGGCCGCCATTTTGCAATATCGAAGCATAGAAGTACCGAGCGAAGCCGAGTTGACCGCCTTCCTGGCAGACAAGCTGGCCCGCTTTAAACGCCCGAGGCACTATTATCCCTGGCCGCAAGTGGTTGCAGATGGGCTCAAGGTGCAGCGTAAACAGCTTATTGCGGCTGTCAGCTCAGCCGCGAAGCATTAGGGTCTGACTATTCAAAAAACGCTTGCAAAAATCGGCTTCACTCAAGGGTTTGGAAAAGTAGAATCCCTGCCCCAGGTTGCAGCCAAGATTTTGCAGCAATCTGAGCTGGGCCTCGGTCTCAATACCTTCAATCACCAACTGCATGTCGAGCGAGTCAGATAATGCAATTACACTGGAAATCGCTGCCTTGCATCTGGGTTCTGTATCCAGACCAGCCACAAAACAGGCATCCAGTTTCATTTGTGAAAAAGGCAGCTCACACAGACGAGCCATAGAAGAATAAGCTGCACCAAAGTCGTCAATGGCCAGTTCACAACCCAACATGCGTAAACGGATCAGGTTTTCCATATTGAGGGCCGGTGCCGAGATAAGCCCGGACTCGGTGATCTCTATGGTGACCAATTTCGGTGGCAACTTGTAGTCACGGATCAACTTGGAGATCTGATATACCAGCTCAGTGGAGTTCAGTTGAGAAATATCCAGGTTATAGGCCAGCGACAAGCGATAATCTTGTTCCAGCAATTGCTTTTGCAGCCTTATCCCCTGGCGGAATAGCTGCAGAAACATTTCATCCAGCAGCCCATAGCGGATCAAAGGCTCAATAAACAGTGCCGGACTCAAGAGACCAAATACGGGATGATTCCAGCGCGCCAAGACTTCGGCGCCTTCAATCTGCAAATCAGATACGTGGAACTTGGGCTGGTAAAAGCCGACAAACTGCTGATCCATAACTGCATCCTTGAAGTCTTTGAAATTCAAAGATACCCAGTCGGTTTGTCTTTCAGGCTCAAGCGTTTGCTGACGAGGTTCGTTCAACTCGCGATAACGGCAAATCATTGAGCTCAGGTTTTCAATTGTGGGAGACTTGGCCAAGTCTCCCATATATTGAAACCCCAACAGTTTGACCATCTGCGATACTGCCCGGCGCAACTCTCTGTCCACATCGCTATAGAGCGCTACGGCACGAATTTTAAACCTAGTCCTTGCCTGACGCAGAAATGACAGTCCATCGGTTCCGGCCATCATCAGGTCGCAGATGACTATGTCGACTTCGCGATTCTGAGTTAACCAAGAGAAGGCTGCAGTTGCACTGCCGAAACTAACAACATCCACACAGGCCAACGACTTGAGATTATGCTCCAGCACAGTGCGTTGAAACGGATGATCCTCAAGAATCAGTACCCTGAGTTTATTCATGAGTCTGCCTATAGAAGTAATAATGGTTCAGGCAACTACTTATTTAGGTTAAGTCGGCCAACGGAAAACTTGCATGCAATAAGGCATTCAGAGTTACAAATATCAAGAAAAAGTGACGCCAAAACTCATAAAAATCATTTATGCTGAATCGCGACCAACAACCATTGTGGTCCTAGGAGCTAAATTTCACTATTAAAAATTAAAAAGCCGTACTGAGAAAAACAGCACGGCTTTTTGTCTATAGAGCTATGTTAAATTTTAGTAGCGTTCAACTATAGGTAACACGTTCATGTGATCCCCCTTAATATTACTCAAGTCAGAATCAGCTTCACCATCAAATGCAGCATAAGACTGAACTAGCAAATTGAATGATTGATCGAGAGATGCAGCCTCGGAAACACCATTTACTTCGGAACTAAGGGTCTTTGAGAGAGATACCATTTGTGATACATCATCTACGCTCCAGGTATTGCCGTCTGCAAAAACTATGGAGTCTAAACTGTGAATATTGTCACCGTTACTCACAAAGTAGTCCTGTACTGTAACTTGGTCATCAGTTCCATCGATATGAAGAACTAAGTTATCATTTAGACGAGAGACGCTAACCTGTGAACTGGTGATTTCTGTACCAAAAGACAATATATCAACGCTTTCGGTATCAGAGTGTTGGTTTATAATCACATCTTGACCATCACCTAATGTAAATAAGTAATTATCATTACCACTTCCGCCGATAAGTGTATCATTCCCAGCTCCTCCCGAGAGAACATCATCACCACCTTCGCCTAACAACAATTCATCATCAGATGAACCGAAAAGGCCTTGATTACTTCCATTGCCCTTAATGACTTGAGCGAAGGCTCGTTGATCGGGCAATTTCAAGCTTTGATCAGACTCTTCTACATCAGGAAGCGTTAAGCCATAAGCACCAAAGATCTGTGCCGCGTTTAGCTTTCCACCCGATTCGAATACGAAATTATCAACTGCGTAGTCTCCACCTAAAAAGAAATTGGAAATAGTAACCTGGCTATCGCCACTACCAAGTATCAAATCATCTCCCATTCTCATCAATGAAGACGCTATGTCATTAAAGCTAATGCCTGACTTGAATAAAATGGTATCAGTGCCGCCTCCGGATGCATTCACAACATCCTGTCCATCACCTTTGCTTAACACGAAAGTATCATTACCCAAGCCACCGATTAAGATGTCGTTACCTAGACCACCTACTAATGTGTCATTCCCATTCTGTCCATTTAATACGTCATTACCATCAGTACCATTGATAGTATTGTCGTCTAAATCACCAAAAATGGTCTCTGTACTAGTTGATGGTTTTGCATTCGGGACGGGTAATCCAAAAGCGCCAAAAATTTGCGCAGGACTTAAATTACTTCCATCCGAAAATTTAAAATCGCTAAGTACATTCGCACCATAAATAAAGAAATCAGAAATCGTTACTTGATCTGGGCCACCGGCAATTTTTAAGATTAGATCATCGCCGTACTTAGACAAGTTTTGTGCGACATCTTGCCATGAAATGTCTTCTGCAAACTCAATAACATTTACACCGGTGCTAATTTCAATAACATCCTGGCCGTCCCCTTTAGCGAACCAAAAGACATCATTGCCTGCTCCACCAAATAACACGTCATCACCTTTACCTCCAGTCAACTTGTCATTACCAACACCACCAAATATGATATCGCCATTGTCTGTGCCAACAATGACATCATCACCGCCAACATTTGGTGTCGGGTCAGGGTCTGGTGTCGGGTCAGGGTCTGGTGTCGGGTCAGGGTCTGGTGTCGGATCTGGGTCTGGTGTCGGATCTGGGTCTGGCGTCGGGTCTGGGTCAACATTCATTAGGTCATTGATATCAATTGTGCTTAGCCATCTGCCATCAGCGCTTTTTAGGTGATCAAGGGCAAATTCGCCACCAACAAAATGATTTAGCACTCGAATTGATTGACTCACACCATCACCAATGAGTATTAAAAGATCGTCACCGTCTTGGCTAAAAGTCAATTCTGCAAAATTGATATCTTGAAGAAATAGATTATCTACACCACCGTCACCCACATCCAATGTGTCGTGACCATCACCTGCATATATAAGGTAACCGTCATCACCCAAACCACCGACTAATGTGTCATCACCGCTGTTGCCACGTAACGTATCGTTACCAACGCCACCAACTAGATTATCGTTGCCCGAGCCACCATCTATGTAGTCGGAGCCTTCTCCCCCATTGATCGTGTCGTTACCGCCCAAACCAAAAAGTTGGTCGTCTCCACCCAGTCCCGAGATACGATCGTCATTTTCTGAACCAACGATTTGTTCACCTACGTTCGTACCTAATTGAACCACAAGCTTGTTAATGTCAGCGACAGTTAGGCTTGTACCATCACTGAATTGGAAGTTATTAACCAAGAAGTGATCGGTATATGATAAGAACCAATTCTCGACAGTAATGCTATCGCCACCATTACCGACTTGAATTACCATGTCTTCACCGTGTCGCTCAAAACTTAAATCTTCCACAGATATCCCTTCACCGAAAATCAAGGTATCGTTAGTGGCTGCAAAGTTAGAATAAGCTTGTTCTTTTCTGGTGGCGATGATGTGGTCTTGTCCATCCCCAAGATTAAAATGATAGGTGTCATTACCAAATGAGCCGTAAATTGTATCATTCCCGGTACCACCGATAAGGGTCTTACCACTTGTATCATAAATATCGTCGAAGGAAATCAAGGTATCATCACCGGCACCACCATCGAGCATATCATGACCATAGCCACCTTTTATCGTGTCGTTTCCTTCACCACCGTATAGTTGATCGTCACCAAGTCCACCATGTATAGAGTCATGTCCTGAATCTCCAAAGATTTGATCATTGTCATCACCACCGTATAGGGAATCATTCCCCGCTCCACCATGGATAACATCTTCTCCGGATTCACCATAAACAATATCATTACCTAAACCAGCATTCACAGTGTCAGCACGGTTGAAACCATAAATCGTATCATCAGCTTCAGTTCCGCTTAATGAATGAACAATGAGGTCATCTATATTCCATTCTACACCATCGGAAAAGGTAAAATACTCAATCCCATGTTCTTCGATATAAGTTGTAGTTGAATAGCTACGACTAAATTGGTCTTCAATAGTAATCTGGTCATTAGATTCATTAAAAGTCAAAATCAAGTCATCACCGACTTGTTTTGCATGTACATCGAAAGAATTTATATCGGTAAAGTTGATTCGATCTTCTAAACTAGAATATTTACTCGTTAATTCGAACACCGAATAATAAACAGAGTCCTTAAAGACATCTTGTCCATCACCTAAAGAAAAAATATAAGTATCGTTACCGAAGCTTCCATCTACGACATCATTACCTTTTCCACCTGTTAATGTATCACGACCAAATGATCCATCAATGACATCATCCCCCAATCCACCATCAATGACATCATTTAACTCATTGCCAACCAGCCACTTATCGTCGCCATCTGTGCCTTGGAGTACTAATAACTGAATATCAGTACTGATAAGAATAGTTCCGTCGGAGAAGGCTATATCATCTAATACAGAACCATAATCAAGTTCGATTGTTCTGAAATAATTTTCGACAGTTATCTGATCATTCGAATTGACGATTTCAATCAACAGATCATCATCATTTCTTGACAGCTTTACATCATTAATTGAAATGTCATCAGCAAACACTAGGTGATTTGACCTGCTAGAATTATTAAATTCTGACTCATATGAAATTATATCTTGCCCATCTCCGCGAGCAAAATGAATGGTATTTATGCCATCACCAGCTTCAATGATATCATCACCTTTACCTCCGGTAATAATATCGTTGCCATAACCACCATCTAACGTATCATTACCGATACCACCATCTAATCTATCATCGCCGCCTTGACCTTTAAGGATGTCATCACCGGATCCGCCTGATATAGTGTCATGTCCTTCTTGGCCTTCAATAATATCATTTCCTTCCTGACCACTAATTACATCATCTCCAACGTAACCAACGATATTATCGTCACCTTCAGTTCCCTGTAATAACGATGAGTTAATATATTCAGATGTCCACACCACTCCATTTGCAAAGGTGGCTTGAACAAATGAACCCCAACCACCTGAAGTTTCGAAATGGCCTCTTATGGTGATTTGGTCGTCGGTATCTATGAAGCGAAAGACTAAGTCAATGCCTTCACGAGCGAATACAACGTCTGTAGGGTTAATTTCACTTGTAAAAACTAATTCATCGCTGGAACTTCGATATCTGCTGGCACCAATGGTGTCTTGCCCATCACCTTTAGAGAAAATATATTTGTTATAACCTACGTCCCCATCAAGCAGGTCATTACCCTTACCGCCTATGAGTTGGTCATTACCTCTTCCTCCAAGAACCTTGTCATTGCCCGTACCACCATAGAGAATATCATTGCCTTCTCCGCCTTCAAGAGTGTCATCGCCACCCTCGCCAAACAGGACATCATTACTTTCTATTACAGGGTCAATACGTCCCACCCACCCTTTATCGCCTTTAAGGGTATCATTGCCATCGCCGCCATATAAATAGTCACTGCCATCACCACCGTTAATTACATTATCACGCTCATTGCCGATAATGAGGTCTTTTAATATACCCCCTTCGGTGGTATCAAGATCATCCATATTTGGATTTTCAGACAGTAAAGTGAATGCCCGGTCGATTGTTTGACCTTGTGTGTATTCATAGCCAATAGCATGAGTGTTGCCGGTTGAATCATAAGCAGCATAGGACGCTTGCTCTGCTATACCCATTTCGCGATAAATGGAGTTAGCGAACTCTACAGTTTCTCCTTTCTCACCAGGAGAGCTGGTATCGGAAGTTCCCTTCATTAAATGTACTAACTCATGAATAAGAGCAGCCTCTAGAGTATCTTCTACAGCTACACCATTGGTACTAATATAACTATTATTTTGAAGCCAATTTAGATCAATAAACACGCCAGCTACGCTAACGCCATTACTAATATTGTCAGAAGAAGGGTCTCGACCATTTAATGTTGAACTAAAGCCGTTCTCGGAAAATTTGATATTGATATCCTTATTACCAATAACAGCAAATTCCTTAAGCATCTTTCGAGCTATTGCAGAATTATCGTAGACATCTCTAATTGCATTTCTTATTTTATCTACTTCTTCGGGAGTGAATTGGTCATCAAAAGTTAGTTTTTTAAGGACATCATCCACGGTGTTATTACCAGAATCGACACGACCACCCTCAAGCTTTATTCCTAGCATTCCATTATAGAAATTAGGAATATTAAATCCAAAAGCTATTAATGTTTGACTGCCATCAGATTCATAAGCAACCGTGATTTGGCTTTCGGTGCCGTCAGAGTGTATAAGTGTATATCCGTCAGCTTCTAGGCCAGTTTCTGTAATAGTTTGTTTTCCCCAGAAAGTACCGCCTGTCAACTTGTAAGTTTTATCTCCAACCCCATCTGCTTTGACATATATTTCGCCTTGACCATCAGAGTCTTCAATGATGGCATAATTAGAAGCAGTACCTACATAATAGGTATCGAAGCCCTCACCGCCATTCATCAACTCGGTGCCAAGCTTTTGATAATTTGGATCGACAGGGCTGGAAGCATAAAGTCCGCCTTTATCGATAAATAAGCTATCATCTCCTGTTCCACCATAGAGCAGATCAACGCCATGGCCACCTATCAGGGTATCATTTCCTTCTCCTCCTTGAAGCAGATTTAGTTTGCCTTCACCGTAAACATCTTCTTCGCCAGACTCTAGATGATCGTTGCCTTTGCCACCATATAAGGTATCAGACCCGTTACCACCTAAAATGATATTATCAAGCTGATTACCGACAAGAATATTATCAAACTCGTTCCCACCCAAGCGTTCACCACTGCCACCATTACGCGTATCTAAAGCAAAGCGCTCAATGTTTTTATATTGCCCATCTGCTACGGCATAATCTACCGAGGATATAAGGGTATCTGAATCACCTTCACCTGCATTTTCAACGATTACATCTAGAAGCGAGTCAACATAGTATGTATCGTTGCCTGTGCCGCCGGACATGGTATCGACACCGGTACCGCCATCGAGGATGTCGTTGCCGTCACCACCGTAAAGTTTATCTGCGCCAGCTTCACCATAAAGATAGTCATGTCCATCACCACCTTCAATTTTATTCCCTCTATCATCACCAACCATCAAATCATTTAATAAATTACGGTCTATTCCACTTTGTTGAGGTGCTAAATCAATATTCCCATACTGGTTAGTAGTTTGTATAAAGTCCACCACATTACCTTGTGTATAAGTAGCCTCTATCAAAGCCTTCTCTGATGCAATCGCCGCTTCGAAATTATCTCTTCCATCACGTTGTTTTATCAGATCAAAGTGATACTTATATAAATAAGAAACTGCAACCAAAGTTTCCTGTAATTCATCTTTTGCATTGAGGCCCTCCTGTACCAGACCAATTAACCTGCCATCCATAGCGCGACGAGTCTGCAATGCCCCCCCTGTATTGCCATGGTGGTATCTAGCTTCAAACCAAGCAGCTGCTCTAGGCGACTCTGCAGCTTGATTTTTACCCGCAATGGCATCTTTAATACCGTCACCTAGAAGGCCAGCATAGCGCAAATCAAGCAGCGCTAAACGCTCAGTAGATTGACCTACAGAATCAGCATTACCTAAACCGAAAGCGCCATCAACTGCAGGCAGGCCAGCTGAACCATCCAAATATGCGTGCAATAGGATTGTCGATTGCGCTTCTGTTAAAGCAATACTTTGAATCAAAGCTTGGTGTGCAGCCAAACCACCTGTACCTTCGGCTAGAGCAATAATATCCGCATCAGTAAAAGTAGTGCCGTTATATGCAGTACGATTCCGCCATGCTTCTAAAATCTGAATACCTTGCTCTTGATCTGCAGAAAGAGTCCCCCCAAAAGAATGAGTTAATGCAGAGCGGATTTGCTTTGCCGTATGAGCCTTTAAATTGAAACCGTATCCTATAGTTGGAATTCCAACACTATCATTATGGATTCGGGATACATTGACCCCACCAACGCCCCCTACAGTTCCTACAAATAAAGCCTCATTTTCCTTTCTCTTTAACATATTATCTCTGGCAGCTAAATAGGTGGTTGCTGGGTTACCTGCAGCATCATTTAGCTCCGGATGTGCGTTATAATTGTCATGTAAATTCCCTAAAGACATAAGCAATTCCTTTTAAAAATTTAATATATAGTTTGAATTAATATGTTACGATAAACTTCGTTTCAAAAAGACATGCGGGATAGCCCACGCCAATATCGTCTAATTTAATAACTGCCACTTTGACAGAGGAGTTTTCTTTTATTACGGAACTAGTTGCAAAAATATAGTAATTCCCATGAAATTCTATAAGCTCGTAAATCACCTGAGAGCCCAGAGTCCTTAGATAATCACCAACTTCTAGGCCTTGAAACTCTTTCCATTGCAAAAAAAACTTAGAGACATTACCTAACTCTTGTTGTTCCTTCCAAAACGAATCAATATTAAGGTATTTTTTACTATCATATGGCAAAGGTAACATGAATAAATTATGCACCCACACACCAGATAAATATCCGGTTGTTCTATAAATAGATTCAGTTTCTCCATCCTTATCTAAATCAACCACGAACTCTTCAACACGAAATGAGCTTGCGTTTTTTTTACTCATAACAGTTCTTGGAACATTTAGTTGTGTTTGTATCATCATTTCAGGCAAGCCAAAATTAGCGAATCGACTTTCCTCCTTTCTAACTCCATCCTTGTTTTTAAAAAAGTTATATTCCCTAGGTTGGTTTATGCTCTCCAAAACATTTGTACACACATCTTCACCTATAGAAGACTCAAGAAGATAGAAAGAGCCTTCCTCTCTAAAATTACCTAATTCCATTGGAGTTTTAACATGTTTACTATGAAAAATATTCTGACCGCTTCCTTCAATTTCCGTTTCCGAATGAGTTCCGAAGCTATCATCTGCATAAAAAATCAAACAAAATACGCTGACCAACGTTACTAATTCTGATTTTATCCTGCCATTCATAAATATCACCCCTTATATGTTATTATCTGAAATCTAACGCTCTCGCGCCCCTTCACTCACACCTCGCATTAAAGGGGCTAATAAAAACTCCATCAGTCGGCGGGTACCTGTTTTAACCTCAACAGTAACTGACATGCCAGGTTTCAGCTTAACCCACTTTCCATTAACATTGATTTCATCTGTTACCAAAGATGCTTTAAGCGGATACAACAGACCAAGCTGTTCGTACTCTTTCGCGTCGGCTGAAATATCAGTTACTTCACCATCTATCACGCCATATTTGGTAAACGGAAAACTCTCAATTTTAATCTCTGCAGTCTGCCCAACTTGCACGAATCCTATGTCTTTGTTGAGTAATCCTGCTTCGACTTCAAGTTGTACACTGCCATGCTGGCCAATAGGCACAATCTTTAATAGCTCTTGGGCTGGTGTTACAACCCCACCTATTGTCGCTATCGCTAGTTCTTCAACAACACCGGTGACAGGAGCTTTTAAAACTCTTAACTCGGTAAGTCGGATAGCTTTGGTTAACTCTTGCCTAGTGCTCTCTACTTGCCTTGTTAACTGGTTAATTTCTTGCAAAACATTTCTGCGGGTTTCAGAGAGATACGCGAAGTAATTTTGTTCAACGGATACGATACTAGCTCTGGCTTGTTCAAGCTTGGCACGCTGCAACAACAAGGATTCTTCTTGATCTATTCGTTGTTGCTTCAGTTCAAGATATTGATTTCGTGATACGGCCGACGTTCCAAGTAACGTGTAGTAACTTCGCTCTCGCTCAACAACTAAAGGCAATGTTTTTTCGATACGTCCGACATCAATGCTGATAGACTTTTTCTCTGCTTTAAGTTTTGCAATGTCACTAGATATACTATTTAACTTAGATAAATGCTCCAGCCATGCACTATCTAGCAATTGGAGTTGGTTAGCTGGCAACGGGTTTATCTCATCAAATGAGCCTATCGAAGTGATACCTGTAGTGAGAGTTGATATTTGCTGTGAGGCATTTGAACCAGTTGTATCTATGCTCTCAGAGTCATGACTAAAACCCGCTTTCCCCAGCCTATTTAAAAATGCTTTTTGACGTGCTAAGTCTTCGACATATCCTTGTAATTCATTTTTAAGCCTGTCTGCATCAGCTTGGTTAGAGGTGCCATCAAGCACTATTAGATCATCACCAGCTTTTACGTGTTGACCTTCTCTGATAAAAATATGCTTTACTACCCCAGTATCTAAAGGCTGAATAATTTTGACCTTACCACTTGGCACTATTTTGCCCTGTGCCGTGGCAATAATGTCTATCTCGGCCCATGAAGCCCAAAGTATTACCGCTACTATTAAACTTACTATGCAACGTAACAAAAGTCGGCTCCACCTAGCTGGCGGCGCGGCTTGAATCTCCAGAGCAGCAGGTAAAAACTCTAATTTCTGTTGCTCTAGTCTGCGGTGTTCGAGCTTAGTGATAGCTTCAGCAGCATTGTTCTCCGAGTGACTAGGCATTATGACCTCCTATCTTCCCATTATTCTGAACAATAGGATTAATCGGAGCTTGACCTACCGGCTTAGCAGCAATACCAACACCATGATGATTTTGAATTGAATGTAGTTGAGCATATATGCCAGCTTGCTCAATCAACTGTTGATGGCTACCTTGCTCAACCAGTCTCCCTTTATCGAGAACCATAATCCGATTCGAGTCTTTAACAGCAGAGAGACGGTGTGCAATGATAAATACAGTGCGACCTTGGCTAATGCGCCGCATATTAGCTTGAATGATACTTTCAGACTCATAATCAAGTGCACTAGTTGCCTCATCAAAAATCAAAATTTTTGGATCAGTTACCAATGCTCTTGCAATAGCAATTCGCTGACGTTGCCCCCCAGACAATGAGGAGCCTTGTTCACCAACCACCGTGTCATACCCTTCAGGCAACTCTGCGATGAATTCATGAGCGCCACTAAGTTCAGCAGCTTTAATAACCTTTTCCATCGGCATACTAGGATCAACAAGTGCAATGTTTTCCCTAACACTGAGATTGAAAAGAAAGTTTTCTTGTAAAACCACACCCACTTGTCTTCGTAGCCATGCAGGTTCGACCACAGCAAGGTCTACGCCATCAATGAGAACCTTACCGGATTCTGGGACATACAATCGCTGTATGAGCTTTGTTAGGGTACTTTTTCCAGAGCCTGAACGCCCAACGATACCTATCACTTCTCCTGGGCGGCATTGGAAACTGATATTGTTTAGTATAGGAGTTCGATCAGGTGAATAGCGGAATAGCACATTATCAAATACGATTTTCCCTTTTATGTCAGGAAGCGTTGCACGGTTTGGGTTATAACCTGGCTCAGATGGAGAGTTCAGTACATCTCCCAACCTTTGCAATGATATATTAGCTTGTTGAAAATCCTGCCACAGGTTAACTAAGCGCATTATAGGTCCGCTGACGCGCTGGGAAAGCATATTAAATGCGATAAACTGGCCTATACTTAATTCGCCAGACACTACCGCTATGGAGCCAAAATATAGTGTTAGAAGTCCACTTATTTTGTTGATATATGCGGCAATTTGACTGTAGATGTTGCTCAAGTTACTAGTCTTAAATGAAGTACTAACGTAGTCAGCAAGCTTGTCATCCCAGCTATTACGAAGTTGAGGCTCTACCGCCATAGCTTTAATTGTTTCTACACCGTTTACAGATTCAACCAAAAAGGAATGGTTTTCTGCACTTCGTTGGAACTTCTCATTTAAACATTTGCGTAAGGTCGGTGTGATGATGAGTGACAATGTAAAGTAAAATGGAATAGTGCCAACTATTATCCATGTTAGCAAAGGAGCGTAATAAAACATTACGCCAAAAAAAACAAAACTAAAGAACACATCCAGTACAACTGTCAATGATGAACCTGTTAGAAACTCTCTGACACTATCGAGTTCTTTCACGCGTGCTACGGTATCCCCTACCCGGCGGCTATTGAAATAGGCCACAGGCAATGACAGCATGTGTTTATATAATTTACTACCTAATTCTACATCTACACGGTTAGTAGTATGTGAAAACACATAGGTTCTCAAGCCTGTTAGAATCACTTCAAATGTGATCACAATGAAGAAGCCGAAAGCGAGGACATCTAAGGTCGTCATCCCTTTGTGTACTAATACTTTATCGATAACAACTTGAAAGAAGATAGGAGAAGCTAGTCCGACTAACTGAATGAAAAATGATGCTATAAAGACATCACTGAAATACCCTCTATATTTCAGTAACGCAGGAACAAACCAAGAGAATCCGAATTTAGCACTATCTGTCATCACGCCGCTTAGCAATGAACTCCGTTTTGACAGCAAAAGTAATTCACCAGTCCAAATTTCATTTATTTCGCTTTTTGAGTAAGTGACCAGACCTGAATTAGATTTCGATAAATCTTGTACAAGTACTTTATCATCAGATACTTTTGCAATAATAAAAAAGTGACCATCCACATGACGCCCTACAGCCGGCAGCACATGTTCAGATAATTTATCAGGGGTGTCGTTTATAAACTTGGCTTTTAGGCTTAGACTTCTAGCAGCTCGAATTAAATTAATATTAGCTAATGATGGAGTTTCTTTATTAGCTTTACTGCATTTAAATTCTCGAATTAATGAATTAGGATCCGCTGGGATATGGTGAAAGCGGGCAATCAATGAAAGGCAATGAATACCAGAGATAAATTGGCTCGACATCTAAATCCTGAGTCTTTTTTCGTCCTTGAGATTTCACATCATAATAACCAAGCAACTAAATGTAAAGATATGTATCATTAAATATCTATTAACATTTACAGTGTTGGAGCCTTGTCAATAGGCTGATAACACACTCATGAAACGCAGCGATAACAATTAGGTAACATTGCGGAGCATAGGTTTCGGGTTGAACAATGAAGAATTTACTATTTGTAGTAACTGAATTGTACTAGTTGAAATATAACTAACTAAAGTATTTCTAGAAAACCTAATAACGATTCAAATGAACGGTTGCTACTTATGCCTTCTTGAGTCATATGTTCGCAGCCACTTCAAGCATCAACTTTCACAAGGTGCATCATATTTTTCTCAATGAGATTTGTTACTACTTTTTCAAACTATGTTTAGATGATGAAAGCACTTAAATCACCGGTTGTCAGAGCAAAGAAGATAATAATGACTTAGCGAAGTTGCAGCTCAAAGGCATTTGAGAGAGTTCAAGAGTACTGACGCCTGCCAACGTCGATATTGGGGGGCTGATATCGGATTGGGTAATACCCAGCGAGCTTCTTTGTCGCTCTTGTAAAGAGCGATTTCCTGTTTTTCAAGAAATCTTTCCAGGCGAGAAGGGAGAATACGGCAACAGATAATGTCGCAGCCGGCCAAGCGTTCGATGCGCAGTTCTCTTAGTGGAACAGGAAAACCGGCATCCATCAGCCAGTAAAGAGTCTGATGGTAAACTTCATACTTATTTTGTTTCAGAAACGCGATGCCCCAGCCTGGCTCGGCTGTCAGCGCCAACTCTCTGTATGTTCTGAAATCCATAAGCAGTCCCCCAAGAGATCTTGGTTGCACTGTATAGGGACATGAAAACAAGGTCGTTAAGAAACATCCTTGTTGTCATCGGAATTTTCTGATCAGGCTTACCTAAACATAAAAAAGGCCGCAGATGCGGCCTTAAACATAGATTTATGGCGGCGGAATACCGCCAGACCAATGAGCGGATTCACTCTTTAAACAATAAAATATCCATTAACAACCAAACAGCAGCGATGAGGTAGAGTTATCGCAGTCGCCCTCTCCCTTCGACGACTCATCGTCATCGACATCACGACTCCCCAAGAACTCGCCGTGTTTGAACATCTGGATATAGTAGGGTTTACCCATGATGTAAGACACGGTATCACCATGTTCTTTCCCGTCCTGATAACGGGCGACCTTTTTCAATAAGCCGTCTTCGGTGAAATAGTAAAAGCTGCCTTGTTCCTGCCCCTTGGCGTCATACTGCTCCCGCCCCAGTTCATAACCTGCTGCAGAGTGGGCCAGCCAAGTGCCGACTTTTTTGCCGTGATGGTACTCTCCTTGCCAGAGGGACACTTGGGTTTCATAGGGCTCCTGGTACTGCCACTGGCCATGCCGTTTGTCCTGACTATAATTTCCTTTGGCTTGCAACTCGCCTTTTTCATTATAGGTCTGGTATTCGCCTTCAAGCTGCCCGTGCCGGTAATGTGCCAGTTGCAACAATTGACCATCATGCACCTGGATTTTTTTCACCTCACCATGCAGACGCCCTTGGCTGTCATACGCTTCAGTGCTGCGATTACGGGCATCCAGGTAGGTCCAGGTACCCACCTTTTTGTCATTGGCGTATTCGCCTTGCTCCAACAGCTTGCCGCTAACCAGTTTCTTCTCATAGGCACCATGGAGCTTACCTTCCTTGTAGTAACTGGTTTCTATATAGGGCTCATCGTCCCAAATCCCTTGATAACTTTGTAGAGTCAGCCCCTCGCGCTTACCTTTCAGTTTCTCCTCTCGTTCAATGACAACCCCACTGGCATCAAACTTCTGAAACAGAGTCCACACCCGGGTCATATCCTGCTGCATTCTTGAGCTAAGCTTGCCCTCTTTAAAGTATTGCCTGTCGAGGATCTGCTTGTCTTTGACAAAACGGGCGCTGAATTCCATGGTCTTGCTGCCGTCAACGGCAAATTTTTGCTCAAAGACCAAGCGGCCTTGATTGTCAAAGCGCTCTAAATGCTGCAGCTGCGAGCTATTGGCATAAAAGGTTTGCTGCTCGCCCACCTTCTTGCCCTGTTGATAATGTTCGACTCGAGTCAGTTGCCCCTGTGCATCGTAGTGACGGCTTTCCCCATGTTCTCGATTCTGCTGGTAACTGCCTTCCCAACTGAGTTGCCCATTCTTGTGCCAACGTTTGGCCGGCCCCTGCCGCTGGCCATCCACATAAACATACTCGGCCTCTTTGGCACCTGTATCCCAGTATTCATAGGCTTTACCCTGTTGGCCTTTAGGGCCAAAGGTATCAATGTAAGACAGCTCGCCATTGCGGTGATAACGTTTGCGCTCACCGGTCAGTTTACCCGCCAGATACAGGCTGCGCTCACGCAGTTGCCCCCCGGGGTAGTACTCCAGTTGCTCCCCTTCCGGCAGCCCATTGACCAGCGAGTGTTGCGCCTGCAGACTGCCATCCTGGTAATAGTGGCTGTCTTTACCGACGCGTTTGTCGCCCAATTGCTCATAGACTTCCTCTAACTGACCGTTACTGTAGAAGTTTTTCTGAGTGCCCCGCTGCTTACCATCAACAAAACTGGCCTCCATGGTCAGGATGCCGTCTTCATCATAGAAGCGGATTGGGCCTTCCATCTCGCTGTTACTGTTATAGTTGCCGTCGGAAGACAGCTTGCCGTTATTGTGAAAGAACTGGTAACTACCTAGGGCATTTTGGAAAATACCCGGCTTGGCAAAGCTGCCCTTGAATCTGGGGATATCCGAGCCGACATAATAGATGGTGGTTTGCCAACCGTGTTGATCCTGAGTTTGAGGATCTTTGACATAAAAACTGGCCTGTTGCTCACTGTCGACCACTTGCCAATCATCATTCAACCACACTGTCTCGGCGCTTGCCATCCAGCTCATCAGGCAACAAAGTAATATCAATACACGCATTTTCTTGTCCTTAAGGCAGTGGCGGGAAACTGTTGACCCAGCGAATATCCAGGGGTTCGCCCTGATATTCGAGCTTGCTGATACGCTCCACTCTATCGGCAACCCTTAGGTATTTGTCTTCCATAACGGCTTCGCTCAGGGACGCATGGTCTGTATTGAGATAGTGAGCGTGTATATCCAGCAAAGGCAGTTGTACGCCATCGGCATTATAGAGATGGTACTGCTGAAGGAACTGCCGCGTGGATTGCTGCAGATCCAGCTCACCGAATACTTCGATAGGCACCAGCCAGGCGCGCTCACTCGGGGTATAGTCAATTGGCTGCCATACCGGGCGTCCATCACAATGCAGATGACTGGGTATTTCCAGGCCATAGAAATAACGGCGAAGACCATCTTCTGTACTCAGTTGGTACTGGAGTTGCGCAGGCTTCCATTTGTCATACTTCGCTTTCCACACCAAGGATGACGGCCCTTGTTTAAAATCGCCTTCTATCTGCAGTTGGCAGACACTGGCCCAGTCTTGTGGCAGGGTCAACTTGGCACCTTGCGGCGTATCGGCCTGGGTCGAGAAATTCATAGGGTCAAAATCGGCAGAGTCTTCGCCGGTGTCATTGTAAAGGTAATTCTTATCCATTGGAGGCAGGGTGTAATCGGCAGCAAAGGCCTCGCGGCTTACCCAGCTAACCTCACGGCTGAAGCTCGATTGTTGCTGCTTCTTCACAGCAAAGAAGGTCACCTCTGATGGCTGGTTGGTCAACTTCACCCTAAACCCATTCTCGCCGCTAAATAGTATGCTGCGATCCAAACTATTGAGCCATTTGGGGCCGATTTCTGGCGTTTGGTAACGGTATTCACCTTCAAGCCCATCAAAAAATGGCAACAAATAGCCATCTGTGCCGCTGAAATGCAGCTGATATTCATCTGGCTGCTGCGCTATCGGTGTAATGGTGACAATACCGCCGTCAAACGCCAGTTGCTGCTCTTGTCCCGACTGCCATTGGCCGGAAATCGATACCAGTTCGAGTGGCATAAAATCTGCCATGGCGCTGAAGGAGGATATTTTTTCAAACTGGTTTCGCTGGTTCCAGCCCAGAGGTGCAATGGCGGTACTGGTGACTAGCTTGTCATTTTGTTGATAGGGGCCAAATTGGCCTAAAACGGCAAACTCCATTTCAATAGGTTTATCTTCCGCGTCCAATGCCTTGAAGTCTCGATAAGTGATCTCTCCCAGAACTTCTTTTTCATGCTCGGCGAGCAATAACTCCAATTGGAGATGTTTAGATTCGACGCTATATGCTCCTTTGCCGTATTGGAATAAGGCTTCGGCGCTGATCTCCTGCCCGTCAACAGGTTTGGGCGGCGCGGTCACTATGGGAATCCAGTTATCCAGAGAATCGGGGGCAATTCGATTGCTCAGATCACCTACTTGATCGAGCAGATCTTTACGCTCCATGACAAGCAACATATGGTTGCTGCCTTGTCGGCCCCTGAGTTCGACTTTAGTTTCCAGCACCAACACCATTTTCTGCAACCAGCCGCTATCGCGGGCCAGGCGCATATGCCCATAAAGGCGGCTATCATCACTTTCGGCCGTCAACTCAGTGTCTACGGTTTCGGGAGTCACTTTGGTGACCAGTAATTCGGCTTGCTGGCCGTTGAACCCCTCAAGTGTCAGCTTACTACCCTCTTTGGCAGGGATCTCCTGCAACACGCCGGGAGCATCCATTCCCGGGGCCAAAAGTTTGATTAGCTCAGGGCCAGAGCGTGCCAATATTTTTTGCCAGGTTTCATCGTCCTTGGCCTTAAACGCCAGCAGTTTTCCAGAGTCTTTATCCAGAGTGACTTCAAAGCCTTTGGAAAACATCTTCTGCAGCTCGGGGTTGTCATCGGTAGCGCCAAAGCTACTGAAAGGCCGGCCGCCGCCTGACATAGCCATATATTTGGGTACCAGCTCCAGCTTTAGCGCCGGCGAGGTCTCAATTACCTCATAACGCATCAGGGAGTTGCTGTCCTGAGTAAATTGACGTCCACCTATATCTATAGTGGCTTTGGCCTGTACCCAGTAATCAACTTGATCGCCTTTTTTGGGGTCAAATTCAACATGGGAATTGGGGGTGCATGCGGACAAAAGCCATAACAGACCGAAGAGGGAAAGATACTGCTTCATTTCATTCCTTGAAGAAGAACACTTGAAAATTAGCGCCACATTATGCCAGAACCTGAGTCACAATTCTGCTGCCATCCACGCAGGCTTTAACCATTTCGCCGGGTAAATATCGCAAATTCGCCAATAGCTTTGGGAAAAAGCCTCTATTTAAGGCCAAGCCAAAAATCCACAATAAGTCCCACCTCATTTGAGGCAACCAACCCTTTCCTGCGGCTAGAGTCTTGCTGACTCATAGTTTTACTGCAACCGGCGTTTTCTGCTCCCTGCGGCAGATTTCCACCCTGACGTCAGGTTGCAGCCTTTTTAAGTCCGTACAACGCCAAAAAAACTGGGGTTGGAATTATACAGCTACATACGCTGCACTACTCCAACCCCCAGATGTCTCTCGGGCATATACTGTCTATTGGCTCTCAGTTAAAAGCGATCGGCATTCATCACCTTGACCCAGGCCTTGACGAAGTCCCGAACAAACTTTTCGCCGTTGTCATCCTGGGCATAGACTTCCGCATAAGAACGTAAAATCGAGTTGGAGCCAAGCACCAAGTCCACTCGGGTTGCGGTCCACTTAACCGCGCCGCTGTGACGCTCAACAATTTCGTAGAGGTTTTCGGCAACCGGTCGCCACTGATAGCGCATGTCGGTGAGATTGACAAAAAAGTCATTGGATAAAACACCGACCCTATCGGTAAACACGCCCTGTAATGCCCCCTCGAAGTTGGCACCCAGCACCCGCATACCACCTATGAGCACTGTCATTTCAGGGGCCGTGAGCCCCATAAGTTGGCTGCGATCCAGCAAGAGTTGCTCGGGAGTCACCCGATAATCGGCCTGCAGATAATTTCTGAAGCCATCATGCAAAGGCTCAAGCACGGCGAACGATTCCACATCCGTCATATCTTGGGTTGCATCCCCGCGCCCCGGCAGGAATGGCACCTCGATATTGACCCCGGCATCCCTCGCGGCCTTCTCAACTGCGGCGCTGCCCGCAAGCACTATCAGATCAGCCAGGCTAATTGCTTTGCCGCAACCTGACTGGATAGCCTCCAACACCTTGAGTACTTTTTGCAGCCGCTGCGGCTCATTGCCATGCCAGTCGCAGCATGGCTGCAGACGGATACGCGCGCCGTTGGCGCCACCACGGTAGTCAGAGCCGCGGAAGGTACGGGCGCTGTCCCAGGCGGTAGCCACCAACTCGGCCACACTCAGCCCGGAGGCCAGGATCTCTGTCTTGAGGTCGGCGACATCCTTGGCTGTCAGGCTGTAGTCGACTTTAGGGATGGGGTCTTGCCAGATAAGCTCTTCTGTCGGCACATCCGGCCCAAGATAGCGGCTTCTTGGCCCCAGGTCTCTGTGGGTCAGCTTGAACCAAGCCCTGGCAAACACCTCGCTGAAATACTGCTGGTCCTGGGCAAAACGCTCGGCAATCTTACGATATTCGGGGTCGACCTTCAGCGCCATATCGGCATCTGTCATTATGGGATTGTGGCGTATGGATGGGTCTTCCACATCCACAGGCTTGTCTTGCTCTTTGATGTCCACAGGTTCCCACTGCCAGGCACCGGCAGGACTCTTTTTCAGCTCCCACTCGTGCTGCAACAGCATCTTGAAGAAACCGTTATCCCACTGGGTAGGATGGGTTGTCCAAGCGCCTTCAATGCCGCTGACCACAGTATCGCGGCCAATGCCCCGGCTCTTGTGGTTTAGCCAACCCAGTCCCTGCTCTTCCAAGCCGGCCGCTTCCGGCTCCGGGCTGAGATTTTCGGCGCGGCCATTGCCGTGACACTTACCCACAGTGTGGCCACCTGCGGTCAGCGCCACGGTTTCTTCATCATTCATTGCCATGCGTTTGAAAGTTTCCCGCATGTCCTTGGCCGTCTTCAGCGGATCCGGATTGCCATCAACCCCTTCAGGGTTGACGTAAATTAGCCCCATCATCACGGCTGCCAATGGGTTTTCCAACTCGCGATCCCCGGAATAGCGGCTGTTGGGGCCATCACTGCTGGCCAGCCACTCCTCCTCCGAGCCCCAATAGGTATCCTTTTCCGGATGCCAGATATCTTCCCGTCCGGCGGCAAAGCCGAAAGTTTTCAGCCCCATGGTTTCATAAGCGACTGTACCGGCGAGAATGATCAGGTCTGCCCAGGAAATCTTGTTACCGTACTTCTTCTTGATAGGCCATAGCAGACGCCGAGCCTTGTCTGTGTTGACGTTATCCGGCCAACTATTGAGAGGGGCAAAACGCTGATTGCCGGTACCTGCACCGCCGCGGCCATCTTCAATGCGGTAAGAACCGGCCGCATGCCAGGCCATGCGCACCATCATGGCACCATAGTGGCCCCAATCTGCCGGCCACCAGTCCTGGCTCGTGGTCATCAGCGCCCTAAGATCGGCTTTCAGACCGGCATAGTCCAATTTGGCAAACGCTTCGGCATAGTTGAAATCGGGATCCATGGGATTGGTCTTGCTGTCGTGCTGGCTGAGGATGTCGAGCTTGAGCGACTTGGGCCACCACTTCATGATGTCTTGCTCTATGGATGTGTTGGCGCCGTGCATTACTGGACATTTGCCCAAGGGCTTACTTCCGGTCATAGGTGTTATCTCCATATTGGTACAAGCATTACAGTAGACTTACTCTCACATCATACGCTGACTAATTTTTATACTCGAACAAGGAGTATATATCTAATCCGTTAAGCATTTCTTAACCATATAATTTGTATGGTTTACCCGGCACATCCTCGGCAGAAAACAAAAAACCCGCCAGAAGGCGGGTTTTACTGAATAGTTTGCTGACTGCGTTATACGTCCATACAAGCCTTGAGCTTGTTCATGGCGTTTTTCTCCAACTGACGGATCCGCTCAGCAGACACCTGATAGGTATCGGCCAGCTCCTGCAGTGTGGTCTTTTCATCGTCCAACCAACGGGCCCGCAGAATATGCTGGCTGCGTTCATCCAAGGTCTTGATCGCCGACAACAACTTGTTCTGGGCATTGGATTCCCAGTTGTCATTTTCTACCTGGGCCGCCAAGTCGGAAGAATGGTCTTCCAGATAAAGCGCCGGGGCAAAGTCATGATCATCATCGTGATCATTGGTCAGGTCAAAGGCCGGATCCTGCGCCGCCATTCGCGACTCCATCTCGGTCACATCCTGTTTGGATACGCCAAGATTCTCCGCCACCATAGTGACCTCTTCATCGCTGAACCAACCCAGACGTTTCTTGGCCTTACGCAGGTTGAAGAACAACTTACGCTGCGCCTTGGTGGTGGCGACTTTGACTATGCGCCAATTCTTCAGCACATATTCATGAATTTCCGCCTTGATCCAGTGCACGGCGAAAGACACCAAACGCACACCCACATCAGGGTCGAAACGTTTGACTGCCTTCATCAGGCCTATGTTGCCTTCCTGGATCAGGTCTGCCTGTGGCAGACCATAACCCGCATAGCCGCGGGCAATATGCACCACAAAACGTAAGTGCGACATAATCAGTTGCTTAGCCGCCTGCAGATCACCGGTTTCCTGCAAACGCTTCGCCAGCTCATACTCCTGCTCGGCGTCCAGCATGGTCATGCTGTTTACCGAATGGATATAGGCCTCGAGACTGCTGCTCCCCTGGGGAACCATCAGTGCCATTGATTGCGTTTGATCAGTCATTCACGCTCCTGTTTCTTACTGCTTTGATGCTCATTTCGGGTCGAAAAAAACGCTGATGAGCCGATGCACTATCGGTCAATTGACATATATTGTCAACGCCGTATCCAACATCCGGGGTTATTTTTACCCCGAAAATAGGACAATGCAAGTGAAGATAAGTTCATTTTTACATCAGTGAGGTTCTATGGCTCGCAGGTGTTGGCGCACCGACAGGAAAGACCCCAACCAACCCAAAAATGAGGCCAGTGCCATCATCTGCAGCAGCTCGACAAAGGTCAGGGACTGCATCTCAAGTTGGCTGCCATACAGGCCCAAAAGCGAGGCCAACGCCCCATCCAGGTACCAGACCAAGAGGTTGATTATCACCCAGGCGAGTATACCGCCGATAACACCATACCAGATGCCGGTATAGAGAAAAGGCCGCTGAATAAAGGCTTCTGTGGCCCCGACCAGCTTCATGACCTCAATTTCACTGCGCCGATTCATGATAGCCAAGCGAATCGTGTTACCTATGACCAGCACCACAGCCAGGATCAGCAGTGCCGCCAACGCCAGCACGGTACGTTCCAACAAGCGCACCAGCGCCTGTAAGCGCTCCAGCCACTCGATATCCAGACGGCCAAAGCTCACCTCAGGCTCACGCTCCAGCTTTGTCAAAAGCTCTCTGGCGCCTGCGGGGCTGGAATACCTTTCGGTGGGGATCACGCTGATCACCGCTGGCAAAGGGTTGCTTTCCAGATAGGAGAGCGCCTCGCCGAAACCAGACAGCTGTTGGAACTCCGCCAGTGCCTCGTCACGATTGATATAGTCGACCTCGTCTATTTCCGGGTAGACCTTTATCCGTGCCAGCAGGCTCTGAATACTCTGCTCTGAGCGGTTCCCCTCAATAAACAAGGAGATCTGTGCCGCGCTGCTCCAGGATTGGGTAATGGTTTCGGCATTTTTTACCAGCACCTGCAAGGCGGCCGGCAAACTCAGGCTGACACCCAGCACAGCCATGGTCATCAGCGATGAGATAGGGTTGCGCCACAACTCCCCCATGCTGGCCATGGCATGCTGTATATGGCGGATAAAGAACATCACTATCCGGCCGGAAAGCGGGAGTTTACTGCGGGTCAATGAAGGCTGGGCAGACATAGCTTATTCCTTAGCACTCATGGGGCTGGTCCCCAGTTCTTCACCACCTATCATCCGCCCCTGCTTCAGGGTTAGGGTGCGGTATTTCATTCTGGCGATAAGACCGAGATCATGGGTGGCAATCAGCACGCTGGTGCCCGCATCGTTGAAGGTTTCAAACAGCCTGAGAATATCCATGGACAGCTTGGGGTCCAGGTTACCCGTAGGTTCATCGGCCAGCAATAGAGGGGGTTTGTTGACTATCGCCCTGGCAATGCCTACCCGCTGCTGCTCACCGCCCGAAAGCATGATGGGGTTATGGCGCTCTTTACCATAGAGCCCCACCATATCCAGAGCACCGGCTACCCGCTTGCGGATCTCCCCCAGGGTAAAACCTTCGATAACCAAGGGCAGCGCCACATTGTCAAACACGCTGCGATCCATCAATAGATGGTGGCTTTGGAAGATCATCCCAATATCGCGGCGCAGGTAAGGCACATGGCCACGCTTGATACCGGCAATATCATGACCGTTGATCCATACCCGGCCGGCACTGGCGCGCTCGATAACAGTGATCAATTTGAGCAAGGTACTCTTACCGGCCCCGGAATGCCCGGTAAGAAAGGCCATTTCGCCCCGCTGAAGATGAAAACTCACATCAGACAGTGCCTTTTGGCCCCCGGCGTAAATTTTGCTGACCTGCTCAAATCGAATCATATATCAGTTATCCGCCTTCTCCTGACTGAACAGGGCTTCGATAAAGTCTTTGGCATTGAAGGTACGCAGATCGTCTATCTGCTCTCCCACGCCTATGTAACGAATAGGAATACCAAATTTATCGGCAATGGCAAAGATAACTCCGCCTTTGGCGGTACCATCCAGCTTGCTGATACTGATACCTGTAACTCCGACGGCTTCCTGGAACAACTGAGCCTGACTGATGGCATTCTGGCCCGTGCTGGCATCCAGGGTCAGCATCACTTCATGGGGAGCGTCCGGATCCAGTTTCTTCATCACCCGAACCACCTTCTTCAGCTCTTCCATCAGATGGCTCTTGTTCTGCAAACGACCTGCGGTATCGGCAATCAACACATCGACATTTCTGGCCTTGGCGGCCTGCAGGGCATCAAACAGCACAGAGGCGCTATCGGCACCTGTATGCTGGGCAATCACAGGAATATCGTTGCGCTGGCCCCAAACCTGCAGCTGCTCAACCGCAGCGGCGCGGAAGGTATCACCGGCTGCCAGCATGACAGACTTGCCTTCGCGCTGATACTGTTTGGCCAACTTGCCTATGGTAGTGGTCTTGCCAACGCCGTTGACCCCCACCATTAAAATAACGAAAGGCCCGGCGGCATTATCCGGCACCAGAGGCACACTCACAGGCTCCAGCGTCGCCAGCATCTCCTGCTGCAGCAATTCATATAAGGCTTCGGCGTCCTTGAGCTGCTTGCGTGAAGCATGATCTGTCAGGCTGGAGATCAACCGACTGGTGGTTTCCACCCCAACGTCGGCAATAAGCAGTTGCTCTTCCAGCTCTTCAAATAGGTCATCATCAATCTTTTTACCGCGAAACAGCCCGATAAAACCGCTACCGATATTTTCGCTGGTGCGCATCAGCCCTCGCTTGAGGCGGGCAAAGAAACCCTCTTTAACAGGTTTTGCCTGTGGCTCAGGTTGAGCTTCTTCATCAGCAGCCTGTTCGGCCTGGTTTTTTTCAGCGGCCAGACGCTCGGCTTCGGCCTGTTCTGCCTGTGCCTTTTCAGCAGCAATACGCTCGGCCTGCGCCTTTTCAGCAGCAATACGCTCGGCTTCTGCCTGTTCTGCCTGCGCCTTTTCAGCAGCAATACGCTCGGCTTCGGCCTGTTCAACCTGCGCCTTTTCAGCAGCAATACGCTCGGCTTCTGCCTGCTCGGCTTCTGCCTGCTCGGCTTGTGCCTTTTCAGCAGCCAGACGTTCGGCTTCAGCCCGCTCGGCCTGCGCCTTTTCAGCAGCAATACGCTCGGCTTCTGCCTGTTCTGCCTGTGCCTTTTCAGCAGCAATACGCTCGGCTTCGGCCTGTTCTGCCTGCGCTTTTTCAGCAGCAATACGCTCGGCTTCGGCCTGTTCAGCCTGCGCCTTTTCAGTCGCCAGACGATCAGCTTCGGCTTGTTCGGCCTGCGCCTTTTCAGCAGCTAAACGTTCAGTCTCGGCCGCGGCTTCTGCGGCTTGTTGTTCGGCGAGTTTGGCCGCCTGCTCGGCTTCGTCATTACTTTTGTCTTTACGAAACCAGGAAAAAAAACCTTTCTTTGCCATCAGTGCTACCAGTGCTCAACATCGTGGGGGATCTTCAGGAGCCGGGCTCCCGCTTGAGGTCGCAACTATTTCCCTGGAGCAGCGGGGCCTGTTATGGGCATTCCCGAGCGATAAAGGGCTTTAGCTTCATCTCACCTTTTCGGCTGAGTTTGTTATAAAATAGCGACGCTTTTAAGGTGGCATAGTCTACCACTTTCTTTCTTCAGGCAAAATCACGGGGGCAAGATGGCCAAAAATAGACCGGGCAGCGGTCAGGTTCGTATTATCGCAGGCCAATGGCGCTCGAGAAAATTACCCATCCAGGATCTGGAAGGCCTGAGGCCAACCACAGACAGAGTGCGGGAAACTCTTTTTAACTGGCTGGCAGGTGAACTCAGTGGCAGCTCGGTGTTGGACTGTTTCGGTGGCAGTGGCGCACTTGCCTTGGAAGCCCTGTCCCGCTATGCCGCTTTTGCCAGAGTCTATGAGCTGCAAAAAACCGCCGCTCAGCAACTGCAGCAGAATCTGCAAACCCTAAAATGCGACAGTGCCGAGGTCATCAACGGCGATGTATTGGCCGGTTTGGCGCGCCCTGCCGATCGCCGTTTCGATATCGTGTTTATCGATCCCCCTTTTCGCAAGGGACTGGCCGAGCAAACCCTAACCCTGCTGGCCCGGCATCAATGGCTCAACCCAGGCGCCCTTATCTATCTCGAAGTGGAATCAGAATTGCAGCAGTTGCCGATACCGGCTGACTGGGAGGCATTGAAAGAGAAGCAGGCCGGCCAGGTCAGCTACCGCCTGTATCGCTTCCCGGGAGGAATAGAGTCATGAAAGCCGTATTAGTGTTGGGAAAACTGGCGACCCTATTGGCTTGGGTGTTGATGTTTTTCAACCTGTTCAGCCCGTTTGAAGGCAATATCGGCGTGATACTCACCATACTTCTCGGGGTAACCGCCATGATGCATGGGCTGCAGGTGCTGATATTTCACACGATATTTTGTCAGTTGTTGCCGCTCAAGGCTAAAGACTATCTCAACGCCTTTCTATTCGGGGTGTTTGCCTTGCTGGATTACCGCCAACGAGCGCTGAGTCAACTGGCTGCAGAAACCTCGGCAAACACTCAGGATTGAGGCGGCAAAGGCGCCTCTTTACCCTTGGCCAATATTTCCAGAATTTGCTGCAAATGCTGGCTCAAAGCTTCGGCCTCGGCTGCCGCAAACCTTTGCTTAAGGGATGCATCGAGTTGAGTCGCCAGCTCAGCCTTCACAGCAGAGAGAGCCGGTTGGTTTTCTTCAACCTGTAACTTGGCAACGCTGAGAGCCAACAACTTAAGCTCAGGCAACAACTCTATTTGCTTCAATGGTGCCAATAAACCTGGGTCGTCATCACTGAATCGTTGATCCAAAGTCACCAGCAGCTGGTCGACCCGCGCCAACGTCTGCTCTCCACGCTGATACAGAGGGGTTATGGCAACATCATTGGCAAAGTCAGTGAGTTGATAAAGGGTCACGCTCAGCGTCAGCACGATTAACAACAGCGGCAGTGACAACCCGAACACCAGACCGACCCAAAAGCTATTGATACCGGATAAAAAGGCTCGCATTGCTCCTCCGCTGTCGGCAACAAGGCCATCCTATGGATGGCCCGGGTTCACAGGAATTTGATTGCCAAGGGGTACTTGTATTCCACTCCCTCACTGGCCTTGACCGCTGCGACTATGGTCACCACCACATCGAAAATCGCCAGTACAGCCACCAGCACCAAACCTATGCCAACAAAGATCAGGATCAGGCTGATGATGGTGTAAATGATCATACTGATTTTGAAGTTCAGGCAATTACGGCCGCAAACATCAACAAATTCAAACTCTTCCCGTTTCATCAACCAAACGATCAACGGCCCCAAGATAGTGCCGAAAGGGATCAGGTAACCGGCAAAACTCGCCAGGTGCACCAACATTCCCATGTCTCTTTCCTGTTTTTCCATGTTGTTTCCTAACTTTTTCAGTTCAAAGCCAAACTATCCGGGCCATAGAGGCGCATCTGCCAGTCTTCTATGCTGCCCCGCTCCAGTCGGCGCTGCAAGCTGCCTACCCAGCTGGCTGCCAAACCTTCACAACTGAGCAGCCTGTCATAGGCGACCGCATCAAATTCGGGGCGAAAATACAGCTTCATCGCCTCGGCAACACTGATATCGGTACGCCTTTGTTTCAATATCAGGGCATCCTGACAGCTTATGATGCCAGGCTTAAGCACCCGATAGAACCAACCTGACATACCCGTTTGCTGCATGGCAAGGGCAAAGTCCCGCTGGCCATATTGGTGATTGAGCTTAAAGCAGGGGGAACGCGGTTGGGTGACTTGCAGCTCGACTTCGCCAAAGCTGAGGATATCGCCGATATGAATATCCGCCTCTGTTAAGCCAACACTGCTGATGTTTTCTCCCATGGCAGGTGCATCCTGCCCTGAAGTTATCAGCCCCATGCGCCGGTAGTGGCCATAGTGCTCGCGAGGGAAATGATGCAGTACCCTATCCGGGCCGCCATGATGTTTTGGATCCGCCTGGGCATCACCCGCAACCCTGTCGCCGAAAACCTCCAGCGTCTCCATCCGAGACTTGTTATCTATCCCGCTTGCCAGCTTGTCCCTGAATGTCAGCTCATCACCGGCATACAGCCCAGAAATCTTGTCAATCAAACACTTGGTCACGTTACGTCTCCCTTCGGGTGCCAAAGCCCGATCATACTCCAAGCTTACGGGACAGATCACGGACATTTCCATACAAAGCGGCGCTATTGTATGGCCTTGGCGCCGAGGACAATACCAGGGATTTCTTATGTATTCAGGAGAAGTAATATGAAAGCATTCAGATTCAGCGCCCTGGCCCTCGTTGGGGCTGCAGTAAGCAGTACCGCCTTGGCGGACAACACTGACGTTTATATCCGTAATGGCCAGATTTACAGCCATGAAAACAGTTTCTTTGTCTCTGCCGGTGCCTATCAGGGCAGCGAACTCTATCAAGGCGTCGATTCCAAGCTGCGTCCCTTCGGTAACCTGGGTTATAACGGCAAGGACTTCAACGCCTCACTGGCCAATATCAACTACCGTTTCTTCGGTAATGATAAAGATCTGTTCAACCTGAGTGTGTACCTGGGTAGTCCGGGTATTGCCTTGAAAGACTCAGACGCAGCAGCGCTTGGCGGCATCCGTGAACGTAAGCTGAGTGGCGATCTGGGTATCAACCTGGATACCCAACTGGGATTCGGTACTCTGTCCACCTCGGTACAACATGACGTAACCAACAGATACAACGGCTTTATCGGCCAGGTCCGTTACGCCGTACCACTAAACCTGGGCTGGGGTAGTGTCGTTCCTTACGCCGGCGTCAGCTACCTGAGCAGTGACTTTACCCAGTACTACTTCGGAGTCAGCAAGGCTGAAGCCAATAAGCAGCATAAGGCCTACCAACCGGGCAAAGCCTTCACCTACAACGCAGGTTACAAGCTGATTGTGCCTCTGGGGGAACATCTCGAACTCAGCCAAAGCAGCAACTACAGCTACCTGGATTCCGCCATTGCCGACTCGCCGATTGTGGATGGCAAACAGCAGTGGAACGCCAACCTGGCACTGACTTATTACTTCTGAATCTGAGGTCCTTGGATGAAATCGCTTAAAAACCTCTTGCTTGCCGCAGGCTTAGCCATAGTGGTCAGTGGCTGTGCTACCCCTTATGACACCCAGAAATCCTTCTGGACCTTTGGCAAAGGCTTTGAGACAACCCAAATTGCCTCAAATGCCTGGCAAATAAGTTTTGTCGGCAATAACAACACTGACAGGGCCCTGGCCCGCAAATACATTCTGCGCAAAGCGGCAGAGTTGAGCCAGCAAGGGGGATTTGCCTTCTTCACCCTGGACAGCGAACAAACCAACAGGGATGCAGTGAATACTTTTGGTGTGGGTCGCAATGACAATAGCTGGCTCTGGGGCTCCAACTCGATTGAGAGGGAAACCTCAGTGATAGTGGAAGTCACCGGCCTGAACCAGAAGCCGGAAAATCCAGGCACCCGGGTTTATGAAGTCAGCTATATTCTCAGTAATGTCAGCGTTAAAGACTGAATGGTCACTGGTAAAGGGGTGACTGAGTCCCCCTTTATGCCAATCAAATTGTCACTTATGTAATCGGGGTGCTAATTTTGCTTTATCTTGATCCACAAGCTTATCGGCAGGAAATGGCAAACACTCGCATAACACTCGTAGAAGACGACAATAAGATCAGTGACCTTCTGACCAATTACCTCAGGAACCAACATTTCGATGTAGAGCGGATAGACAATGGCAACTGTGCCTGCCAGCAAATACTCGAGCGTCAACCTGAGCTGGTGATCCTGGATCTTATGTTGCCGGGAAACGATGGCTTGAGTATCTGCCGTGAAATCAGGGCCCAATACCAAGGCAAGATACTGATCCTCACCGCCAGTGAAGATGACATGGATCAAGTGGCTGCTCTGGAGATGGGCGCCGATGACTTTGTCAATAAACCTATTCAGCCCAGGGTACTGCTGGCCAGGATCCGCATGTTACTGAGACGGCAGGAAAGCGCGGTCACAGAGAGCAACCGTGAACGTCAGTTTGGTGAACTCTATCTGGACAATGCCCGCAAGTTCTGCGCCGTCAGTCAGGCAGAGGTCAACCTCACCGCAGCCGAATTCGACCTGCTGTGGCTGCTGAGCTCACATCCGGATGAAATACTGTCGCGGGAGTTTCTGGTCAAAGAAACCCGCGGCATAGAGTACGACGGAATAGACCGCAGCATAGATAACAAGGTAGTGATTTTGCGTAAAAAATTAGGCGACAACCCCAGTTTGCCACGCAAGATAATCACAGTAAGGGGCAAGGGTTATCTATTTGTGCCGGATAGGTGGTAATGAAGCGCCTGTTTATCTTCTCCTATCTGGTGCTGGTGTTTCTGTTTTTCACCTCCATCATTTTTGTCTTTCAGCTGGACTTCTTTTCCTCCGATGAGTGGGAAAGCGACTATCTGGATCGCACCAATATGTCACTGAGCCAGCTGTTGTCTGATATCTCGGCCGCCAAGGGTGTTGCCAGCGCCGAGGCCTCGCTTGAGCAGGTGCTAGGCAACGTGCACAAACAGCTGAGGGTCATCTCTTTGGACTCGGCCGAGCTGTCGGCTGAAGAAAAACAGATCCTGAGAGACAACCGGCATTACGTCAAAGACATGGAAGAGGATATCTCCTATATCATGTTCCAGGGTTCAGATAAGGTGTATGCCATCAGCCGTGATGAGTCCGCTCCTTTCTGGCAGGAATACTATTTCAAAGAATCCGTTGCCCTCTGGGTGCTGTTTCCCGTGTTGGCTTTTATCAACTTTGTACTGCTCTACCTGTTGGCCCGGCGTCTGCGCCGCTTGGAAAGGGTTCACAGTGCCTTTGCCAATGGAGATTTCAAAGTACGGGCCAAGACAGGTGTTTGGCACAAGGTGGGACACCTGAACCAGTCATTCAATCAAATGGCTGACAAGATAGCCAAACTCATCGACAGCAACAAACAACTCACCAATGCCGTTGCCCATGAAGTGCGTACACCTATATTCAGGATCCGTTGCAATCTGGACATGCTGGACGATTCCGGCGTGCGCCCGGAGCAAATGTCTTATCTGGAAGGCATACATCAGGACCTGGATGAACTCGGCACCATGGTGGACGAGTTGCTGCAATACGCCAGAATGGAGCGACGTCAGGCGCCATTACAATTGAGCTGCCAATCATTGGATACCGCGCTGCAGGAGTTGATTGCCCACCTGCAGTTTGAAACCGATATCGCCCTTGAACTCACCAAGGTAGAACCACTGGAGGCCATGGTAGATCTGCGCCTCTGGCATAGAGCTGTCAGCAATATCATCCGCAACGGCTACCGCTATGCCAGCCAAAGCGTCAGCATAAGGCTCAGCGGCGACACTGACAGGATCTGGCTGCATATTGCCAACGATGGCCCAGGGATCCAGGATGAAGATAAACAGCGCATTTTTGATCCCTTCGTTCGCATAGACAAATCACGGGATCGCGGCAGCGGCGGTCACGGCCTGGGATTGGCCATCAGTGCCCAGATCATTCGCCAGCACTGTGGGGACATTAGCGTCAGCGACACAGCAAGCGGTGGCCCGAGTTTCGATATCTGGTTACCCAGACCGGCAACAAGCTGCCAAAACAGATAAAAAAAGCCCCGTTAAGAAACGGGGCACCAGCCAACCAGTTGGGAATCCGCGGGCGAATCACAGCGCCATAAAGAAGACTCGCTGCACATATTGGGGCTTAGGAAGGTGTGAACAAGTCCCATGTGTGCTCTGCGTCGGCTTACGGGCCTGGATGCAAGGCGTGGTTCGCAGCAAATGGCCAAGTCCTTTGCAAGAAACACAACATAGCAGATAGGTCTGTAAGCCACGCCCTTCGGGGCTTACACAGCCACCGGCTTTCTGCGTTATCCGACTTTGACAGGCCCCGGCATGTCTTCAGTCAGATGCCTTGAACGCCAATGGCTGTGTAAGCCAGAGTGCCAAGAGGACTTATTCGCACCTTCCTGATGTGACGCATTCATGACACAGAGGCGACAGCGGGATGACAATCGCCTCGAACCTTGGGTAACAGGATTAAAAAAGCCCTGCTTCAAGAGCAGGGCAAGCCAGTTAGCACATAAATAAACAAGAAGGGAGAAACCCGAAGAGCCCTTGAGCTCTAACCAAAGATCGCCAGCAAGATTAAGCCCACTTGATGACAGCGGCATGACACTGATGCGGGATTTTTATGACAAGCTCAATCCTGCTGTGCTTGCAGGTACTGACGCAAGGCGTCTCCCGGAATCGAGGTTTCCGAGGCAACCGCGAAAGCCGCCCACTGAGCGGCTTCCTTCATGGCCTGTTCCACTGCCATTCCCGATACCAAACCATGGATAAGCCCGGCGGCAAAGGCATCACCGGCCCCCGTGGTATCCACCACTTTCGCCGGAACCGCCGCTATCAGCGTCTCACCACTCTCCTGGTATAACACCGCGCCCTGCTCGCCTTGAGTCACAATAAAGTATTTAAGTGCATCACCGGCTATCTGACGCCCAAACTGCCAGGGGCTGAGTTCGCTGCGCCCTTGCATATCGGTTATCGAAGACAGCAATACATGGCAGGGTCTTGGCCTGTCATCTTTGGCCAATTGTGCCACCACCAGAGTGTGTTCCAGCGCGGTTCGCGCCCAACTGACCGCCCCTTCGGCAGAGGAGTTGATATAGAGCGCATCCCACTGCGACCATTTGGGCGGCGCCGGCAATTCAAATATCGGCCGCTGTGGTCGGATAATGGTGCGCTCGCCATCCGGGGTCATCACCAACAACATTTCACAGGTATTGCCTGCTCGCCGCTGCACCCTGCGACAATCCAGCCCTTGGGTACTGGCTTCGGCCAGCAGCCAATCGCCCATCTCGTCTCGCCCAACCTGACTGACCAGAGCCACATTATGACCGGCCCATTCCAGCCCTATGCCTGTGTTGGCGCCACCACCACCCAAGCGTTGGCCACCATCCTGATAATGGAATCTGCCTCCGGTACGCAAGGGTTTATCCAGCAATAAGATTCGGTCACAGTTAAGGTTGGCAACGAGCAAAATCTTAGCCATAGAAATAGTCCACAGAAACGAATGACCCCATCTTACCCCAGGGCAAACACTAAATGCAGCGCAGCCAACAACAAAGGCCACAAGAGGTGATATTGCCAAACGGCTAAAAACACCGTTTTAACTCAGCAAAAATTGCCGTTTAAGCGAGTTTTTATTTACATTTATTCAAAGTTAAAACAGACTATTAAACATCCAGACTTTGGTGAAATTTTCTTTCCAAGACAACAAAATAAACTCACTTTACCCGAGCGCTACAGACTCCTATATTCGCGGAAAATTTCACCATTCAGACTTTTTAAACTGATCTCCGTTTAAAAGGTCGTTTTTCTATTTGGAGTCTGAGTTGTCCCAACCTCACGCCACCGCTCACAACAACAGTGCCTGGGTACCTGTTGCGGGTTTGACCCTGTTTGCTCTGGCTTCCGGATATCATATGAGTCTGCTGCCGCTGGCATTGGACGGTTTTGGCTTAGCGACAGATCTGGCGGCTTGGCTGGCGAGTATTTTCTATTTCGGCCTGTTGCTCGGGGCAACTTGTATTTCACCTGTCGTGGCACGCCTGGGACACAGAGGTGCCTTCATCCTGTTTTTATTGCTGTTGGCAGCGACAGTGGCTGGCATGCCCTTGGTGGTTAATGGTCAGTTTTGGCTGGCGGCGCGCTTTATTGCCGGGATTGCCGTGGCCGGCATCTTCGTAGTGGTGGAGTCCTGGTTGTTGATAGCCGACACCGCCAAGCAGAGAGCCAAGCGTTTGGGCTTCTATACAGGCTCACTCTATGGCGGTAACGCCCTGGGACAACTGGGTGTGGGACAGTTGGGTGTCGATGGTGCCATGCCGCATATTTTGGTGGCTATAGTACTGGTGTTGGCCGTATTGCCGCCACTGCTGGCCAAGCGCTGCCAGCCACAAAAAATACAGCATCAGAAGATTAGCTTCAAAGAAGTCAGGCATGTCAGTCGCCCTGCCATCATGGGCTGTCTGGTTGCAGGTTTGGTATTGGGCCCCATCTATGGCCTGATGCCTGTGTTTCTCAGCGAGCAGACAGGTGACCACCAGCTGACGGGCAAACTGATGGCCATAGTGATCCTGGGAGCCATGTTGGTGCAACCCCTGGTCAGTTGGTTGTCTCCCAGATTCAGCAAGACTCTCTTGATGGCATTTTTCTGTTTGTTGGGCGCCGCCGGGGTTGTGGGTATTTTGCTGAGTCACAGCACTTTAGTGATGGGCTTCAACCTGTTGCTGCTGGGGGCTGCCGCCTTCGCCCTCTACCCTATCGCTATTACGCTGGCCTGTGACAGCCTCGACAGCAGCAAGATAGTGGCGGCAACCGAACTTATGCTGCTCAGCTACTCTGTGGGTTCAGTTATCGGGCCTCTGGTGGCCAACGGCTTCCAGCAACAGCAGGGTCTGCCTATGTATCTGGGCTTGTGTCTGACCACAACTTGTATCTATATGCTGTTGTCCAGTGTGCGACCAACCCGCGGCCGGATGCCGGCACTGCGTCCCTGAGCCGCTGCTGAGGCTCAGGATCCTTGGCCGGACTCAGGCACTCAACTCGGCCTTGGGCGGCCAGACAAGATACATGCCCTCACTGGCCGGTGAACTGAAACTGAAACCAAATTTGAGGTACAGTTGCGGCACATCGGCCATCAAGGTGATATAGGCACCCTCGAAGGCGTGAGCTTTCAGATAGTCCATCACCTTTTGCATCAACAAACGCCCCAAGCCTTGTCCCTGCCAGCGGGGATCGACAGCCACATCCACCACTTCAAAATTAATTGCGCCGTCCCCCACCACCCTGGCCATGGCGATACACTCACCCTCGAAAACAAGTTGCACACCATAGAGGCTGTTGGGCAGCGCCTTTTCGACACCGGCTCTCGGCCTAGGGCTCAGTCCGGTAATCTGCCGCAAACGGATAAAGTCCTCCACAGCGGCGGTTTGCTCCAGAACTTCAACTTGCTGTTTCATTTGGATAACCACTCCTTTGCCAACAGGGCATATTGATACTCACAGCCCCAGCGTCCCTTAAAGAAAATATTGTCGATAAAATGCCCTTCGCGGCGAAAGCCCAAGGCCTCAAGCAAGCGCCAGGCAGGGCGGTTCTCCGTGTCGGTAATTGCGATCACCCTGTGCCTGCCAAGCTCACGAAACAGGTAATCCAGCACGGCGAATACCGCTTCCCTGGCGATACCCTGCCCCTGGCAGAGTGGATCCAGGCTGAATCCCAACTCCACTTGCTGCTCATCAATGAAGTGCAAGGCCAGATCGCCGGCCAGAGTGCCGTCGGTAAGCTCAATAGCCAGTTGATACCAATGACCGCTCAGCGCCCAAGCTTTTGGAATGGCTTCATACAAGGTCTTGGCTTGTTCGAGACTGAAGGTGTCCCAGCTTTGATAACGAGCCACCTGCGGCTCCTGCCGATAACGGCTGAAGGCGGCAAGATCTGACGCTCTTAAGCGGCGCAGTGTCAGGTTGGTGCTTGTAATTGGCTCCATTCGCTATCCAGCCCTTTGCTTTTCACCAAAACAACAGAACTCCTGTACAGCCGGTAGCGCTTCACGGCCATCGGCCAGCCCTAAATGATACACAGCCTCTACCTTGTTGATGTCGCGCTCCAGCCTCGACAAGTCCAGCGCCATCTTGGGTTGGATCACCATGGCACTCCCTTCAGCAACCGCCTGTTGTAATTGCTGTTGTGCCTGGTTATACAACTGATGGCGCCTCAGCAAAGCCTCGGCAACCTTGGGGTAACGCCGATACGCCTTTTGTGCCAACCATTTAAACTTAAAGGCTGACTTACTGTAATCCGCGGCCTGAGTCAGGATAACCAGCTGTTTTTGATAGCCGTCGGCTCTGGCTTGCTGCAGCGGGATAGGAGCCGCAATGCCACCATCAAGATAAGGCACCCCATTGATGGCGACGGGTTTGGAGATAAAAGGCAGGCTGCTTGAGGCAATCAGTATCTGCAACAGCTCGTCGTGGCCACCAAAATCACTCATGCCAAAGAAGTCGGTTTCACCGGAAAGGCAGTTGAAAGCACCTATTTTGAATTCGGCCCCGGAGGACAGAAAGGTCTCAAAATCGAACGGCAGCAACTCGTGAGCCATACGTCTATAGGTGAAGTCAGTATTGACATAATTGCCCGTCTTCAGCAGATGCCTCATGCCCATGTAGCGCTTATCTGCAAGATAACGCTGCTGAATTAACAGGTTACGCCCTTTCTGCCTGGAAAGGTACGAAGCCGGGTAGATGGCTCCAGCGGAAACCCCTACCTGATAATCAAACATGACTCCGGCTTCCAGGAAAGCATCCAGCACCCCGGCGGTATAAATGGCGCGCAGGCCACCGCCCTCCAGCACCAAAGCCGTGCCTTGCAGTTGCCTAAACTCTGTGACCATTATGATTCCCCCAATACAGCCAATAGCTCAGCATAGCCAAGCATGGCCCACAGGGGAAGCCTCTCTTGAAATACCCGTACTTTAGCAGTAAGAGATTTGCCTTGAATTACTTAAGCTTATGCTGATTTTTCATTAAGAAATCCGCCAAAAACATTCAAATTGATTGTCAACTCACCCTTGGCAAACCCTGGTGGCATAGGGCTTGCCCCAGCTTGGCAGGGTCCAAATGCCGCCGATATCAGTCGAGTCGGCACCATCAGGCAACTGATTAAAAAGTAACTTATCTGCAGTGGCAGGAAGCCACGCAGTATCGCCTGACAGGAGTAAAAGGAATGGATGCTAGCAATCAAGGAGAAATCTGCTTACTGCCGCAGTTGGCCAACAAGCACAAACTCAAGCTCTATCGCTGCTGTCTGGAAGAATTTCGACAGTTGGGCTACTGGGACCAATATGTGCAACAGGTGCAGGATGAAATGCACAGGCTACAGGCCTTGGCGGAAGAGTAAACTGCATTGCACCCGGTAATAGGGTGACACAAGTCAAATTTAAGTTGAATTTTTCCCCGGAACAGGCTGCAATAGCGACGCAAAATTTCACCTTGGGCGGTTTAGCCACTCAAAGATGCAAAGCCAACTTCAATTTGGCCAAGGATGCCGAAATACTTAAGGGAAAAAGATGAAACGCTTTGTTTTTTATTTTATTTTTGGTTATGCCTGTTACCTGAGTTGGGTAAAACTCAGCGGCAATGAACCGCAGCAGCTGACCGACATTCACCAAGACACCATAAGCAACAGCATCCGCGAAGCGGCTCAAACCGCCCCGCGCTATGCCAGTAAGCCTGTAGAGATGGACGCCGGCTTCCACTGCGATGGACGCCAGTATTGCAGCCAGATGACCTCCAGAGCCGAAGCCGAGTACTTCAACCGTTACTGCCCCAACACCAAGATGGATGGCGACAATGATGGCCGCCCCTGTGAAAACGACAGCCGCTGGTAAAGCAATAATCCGTCTTGGCCTGTAGACATTTCCCCAACTGGCAATGACAATCCTGAGTCAAGCGGCAACCAGTGGACCATCTTCTGCAAAACAGGCACTCAGGGTTGCTATGGCTTCGCGGATCTTTGGCGCCTGCGCCTCTCGTCCCGCGGTCAGAGCGTAAACGCTGTACTGCGGCAGTTGCCAGTCAGGCAATAGAGGCAACAAAGTGCCCTGCTGCAAAAACTGCCGCACTTCAGGCTCCGGCAAGGCCGCATAACCCAAACCATCCAAGGTAAAGCGGATCAGACTCTGCATATTGTTGACCGCCAGACGCCCTGGCGCCAAAGACAGCTGCTCACCACTGACGGTATGACTCAACATACTGTCCTGCACCATACTCCCCTTATGGCACAGACGCTCCCAGTTCTGCAATTCACCAGGATGCATGGGCATTGAGTTCCCTCGCCGACACAGAAAGTCCGGTGCCACGCACAAGAGCATCTGCCAATCGGCCAGATGATGAGCCACCAGCGCCGAATCGGCCAAAGGCCCGATACAGATGGCCAGATCTATGCCACTACCCACCAGATCCACAGTCTCATCCTGCAGCTGCAGCGACAATTGAATGCCGGGATGCGCTTCCAACAGACGCCTTAGCGGCTCACTGAGAAGACCGCCACCAAAGCCAACAGGGGCGGCTATGCGCAACTCACCGGCCGGACCGTCCTTCAAACGACTCAACTGCAGCTCTGTCTCATCGGCAAGAGCAATCATCTGTACACAGCTCTGGTAAAAGAGCTTACCTGCCTCGGTCGGTGTCAACGCCCTGGTGCTGCGATTAAGTAGCCCAAGCCCAAGTTGCTGCTCCAGCTTGAAGATCTGCTGGCTAACGGCAGAAGTACTCATGCATAACTGCCTGGCGGCGGCATTCATGGTGCCTTTCTCAACTGTGGTGGCAAATACCAGCATCGCCTTGACCATCTGCCTATTCATCTTTAAGCCCCATCACAACAGCAAAAACATCTCAGTTACAGCGGTCGCCATAAAGCATTCCTTAACTGTGTTTCCAGAAAAATGCGCTTGAGAGGATTGTATCATCGGCGTAAATTCTCGCCATTGAAAATCATTCTCATTTACCAAATTTGCAATTATGCATTCAGGAGTTTAAAGCCGATGTCTTTGTGTCGAATCAGCCCTCTGGCCAGCGCCATTGCCGCACTCTTCCTCATACCTGCAGCACAGGCCGATGAAGCGTCCCAAGACATGGAAGTCATAGTGGTTACCGCCTCCGGCTACGAGCAACAACTCAAGGATGCTCCCGCGTCTATCAGCGTACTTACCCGAGAACAGCTGGATAGCCGTTTCTATCGCGATATTACCGATGCCATGTTGGATGTTCCCGGTGTCGTGGTTACCGGCGGCAGCGATCGCCGTGACATTAGCCTGAGGGGCATGGGAAGCCAATACACACTGATCCTGGTGGACGGCATGCGCCAGTCATCCCGGGAGACTCGCACCAATAGCGATGGCCCGGGAGTCGAAGGCGCCTGGACTCCGCCACTGTCGGCAATAGACAGAATCGAAGTGGTGCGCGGCCCCATGTCATCCCTGTATGGTTCTGACGCCATAGGCGGGGTGATCAATATCATCACCCGCAAGGTTCCGGAAAACTGGCAGGGAGAACTCAGACTGGACAGCACAGTTCAGGAACACAGCGAATCCGGCAACATCTATCAGGGCAACTTCTTTGTCAGCGGTGCCCTGATCCCTGACTGGCTGGGGTTACAACTTTATGGCCAGTACACCAAGCGTGAAGAAGACCAGATAACCGGCGGTTACCGCGGTCGAGATGCCAACAATCTCAGTGCCCGTTTCTCGCTGACCCCGAGTGACGACCACGACATCATTTTGGAAGTCAGCAGTGCCGTTCAAGAGTTGGACAGCACCCTGGGCAAAACCGTCGCCCCGCTCGCTCCCGGTGAATCCTGCGGTCGTTACGGCTGCCCGGCGTCCTCCACCACCGAATATGAGAGCCGCAAATACTCCTTGGCACACACGGGCCGCTGGGAAATAGGCACGAGTAATACCTGGGTCAAATATGAAGAGTTCGAAAACAAAAGCCGAGAGATGACCATCAAGAACACTGATGCCCAGACCAGTCTGGTCACCGGCTTTGGTGATAGTCATACCACCACCTTTGGGGCCGCCTTCAACTACCAGGATCTCAGCGACAAGACAGGTAACCAGATAGGTGACCGTAGTGACATCAGCAGACGCCAATGGTCGGTATTTGCCGAAAACGAATGGCGCATGAGCGACACCTTTGCCCTGACGGCCGGTTTACGCATGGATGATGACGAAAACTTTGGCGAACACTTCAGCCCCCGTATCTACGGAGTCTGGGATCTGACCGACAGCACAACGCTCAAAGGTGGTGTTTCCACCGGCTTCAGGGCCCCAAGCCTGAGACAAACTGTGCCGGATTGGGGCCAGGTCAGCCGCGGTGGCAATATGTATGGTAACCCGGATCTCAAACCCGAGACTTCAATCAACTACGAGCTGGGGCTGCACACAGGCTTCGGCGACAATATCACCACGGCCCTGACCGTCTTCTATAACGAGTTTGAAGACAAAATTACCCGAGTACCCTGCCCCGAGAGTCAGTGTACCGACGGTCCGAACCAGTTTGGCTCCGATCCCACCACTTACGTGAATGTGGATGAAGCGGTAACTCAAGGGTTCGAGCTGGATTTCAACTATGACATCAATGATGACATCCAGCTTTCGGCCAACTACACCTATACGGACTCAGAGCAAAAGACAGGGCGCTATCAGGGCAGTCCATTGAATCAATTGCCCAAGCACCTGCTGCAAACCTCCCTGAACTGGCAAATCAACGACCGCTGGGGCAGTTGGGCCAGAGTGCACTACCGGGGTGAAGAGAGCCAACCCACCACGGGCCCCTCTTCGTCGACTCTGGTGGCCCCCTCTTACACTCTGGTGGATATAGGTGCCAACCTGCAGCTGATGGAAAACCTCAAACTCAGCGCCGGTATCTATAATCTACTGGACAAAGAGATTACCCAGGAAGAATACGGCTATATCGAAGACGGCCGCCGCTATTGGCTGGGGATGACCTGGAGTTTCTAACGAGAAAGCCTTATGCCGTTTTTATAAGCCAGAACAGTTCTGGGATATACTGGCGCCGTTCAACTCTCTCACTCCAAAGACCGCGCACCGCCGCGGTCTTTTAATAGCTGTTGCAAAAAACGCCATGACAGCGTTTACTGTGTCCGCGCCAAATTCCCAAGGTTAAGGAAAACAATGAAACTGATATTGATCATTATCGCGTTTGTGGCCTTCTTTATCGCCCTGAAAAAGTGGCAACGAGCCCAGGCGGTAAAAAGCGGCGACCCGGATGCCATGGCCAATGAAGGCCTGAGACTGATTGGCAGAAATAGAGTCGATGAAGGCATAGCACTGCTGGAGCAGGCCGCCAATAAAGATCATCCCGCCGCTGCCCAAATGCTCTATGAGTTCTATACCCGTCCCGAGCTGGAGATGGTGCCCAACGATGCCGACAAGGCGATGCATTGGGCCGCCAAGGCCTCGTCATTGGACAATGAATTTGCCAAGCTCCATGACCTGATGTTGGAGCTGCGCCAACACCCTGCTTTTGGTGACAATATTCAGCTGCTGGAGCAAAACTTACTCCCCAGAGCCGAAGCCGGTGATACTGAGAGCCAGAGCCAACTGGGACGGGTCTATTCCCGTAACCCGATACTCGATAAGGACGGCAGCAAGGCGATGAAATGGCTCGAGTTGGCCGCCGCCAAGGATGATCCCGAAGCCTGCTTTCATCTGGGGATATTGCTGCAGGAGCCCAGGCAAGGGGAAGCCGATTTGCAGCAGGCAAGATTCTGGCTCACCAAGGCACACCAGCTAGGTGAAGCGGCCAATGCCGGTCATCTGGCGGAAATGATGTTGCAAGGCCTAGGCGGCCCGGTGGATAAACGCCAGGCCGAGCAGCTGTTGATAGAGCAGGCCCAGGACAGCAGTTACTTTCAGTTGATGCTGGGACAGCGCTACCTGCGCGGTGACCAATTACCTCAAGATCTGCACAAGGCCAGAGAATGGTTGGAAAAGGCCGCGGCCGATGAAGATGATAGCGTGGCAGGTCCTGTGTTGGCCGGCTTCCTGCTCGACCACTCCCGCGACAGTCAGGATCATCTGCGTGCCAAGGCAATACTTGAACCCCTGGCGCAGGCTTGGGATCTTAGTGCCCATTTTCAACTCGGTAAACTCTATGAACAAGGGCTGGGCGTCAATCGCCAGTTGCCGCTGGCACTGATGCATTTCGAGTTTGCTTCCATGGGGGACGAAGCCGAGTATATCGCGGCCAAAGAGTCACTGGCGGCGCGTCTGAGCCAATCGGAAAAACAGCAGGCCGAAGCACTCAAGCAGGAATATCTGGCGCTACACCCCATAGACAGCCTGGCCCAGGCCAGATTGGATCTCCTCAAAGGCCAGGCTCTGCTGTATGCGGATGAGCGAGAATACAAGGAACTACAACAAGCGCTGCCCTGGCTGGAGAAGGCAGCCTTCGGCGGAGAAACCCTGGCCTATGAAGAGCTGTATGAAACTTACCTCGAGCTGGACCAAAGGGTAGACGCCGCCGTATGGCTGCAGCTGGAACTGGAAGAACATAACCAGTTCGGTTTGTTGGGTGATCAGGTACTGCAGCAACAGGAACTGTTGCAGAGCTTTACCGAGGCCGAAACCGCCTGGTATGAGCAGCGTCTCGAAGAGGTTCGGGCGCAGTTGCCGCAAAATAACCCCGAGGCCGCCTGAGCTGTGTTAAACCTTTGAAGACAGACCCCGGCCAAGGCCTGGGTCTGTCTTTTCTGAGATGATTGCCAGAACCGCTAATCCAGCGGTTCAGCCTTTATTCTTGATGGTCCAGTAGGCGGCGTTGACACCATCTTCACGAAATTCGATATCCACCGGGTACTCACGCTCACAACCCTCGACTATCCAGCGTTCATGCCAGTAGCGCTCACCAACTTTGCCTTTGGGCATCGCCAGCACAAAGGCAAAAAACTGCTCCGGCACCTCGCAGCCGCGACGAGCCACTTCGGCAGCCACTCCCGGCATAGCATCCCTGAGCAGGGTTTCATTGGCTAAAGTGCCTTGCTGAACTATCTCCTCAGAGAAGTATTCCCCTTCTGCCGCGGCTACCGGCAGTGACACCAGCAAGCCACACAAGATCCCAATCCATTTCATCTGTTTTCCTCCCTGATAGTTTCTGTATCAATATTAGCCCGTCATCCCGCCACAGGCTCAACCAGCCTAGTCGAAGATTGCCATGCTTTAGGTCACCGGAGTGTGAACAAAGCTATAGTTTGATACAAAACAATACCTTAACCTGGATATTGTGCAAACTTTAAGCTAAACCCTAAATCAGCTAACGAGAACTATCGGTCAGTGCCGAAAACCTTAAAACTGCTTCTATTTATATGGTGGTACTTGGGAGCACCCATTTTCTAGATAAATGACAGGTGAATGAAATGGATTTTATTGAACGAATTCAAGCTCTATCAAAGCGCATCCCCCAAATATCCGCCAGCCTTCAAACCGAAGAAGCAACTAAAAACGCACTAATAATGCCTTTCCTAAGCTCTGTATTGGGGTACGACGTATTCAACCCAGATGAAGTACTCCCTGAGTACACTGCCGATACTCCAACGAAAAAAGGAGAAAAAGTCGACTATGCGCTAATGAAAGACGGAGAGGTATTGATGTTGATTGAGTGCAAGAAATATAACGAAAAGCTATCAATAAAACATGCTAGCCAATTATTCCGCTATTTTTCAGTCACCAAGGCAAGAATTGCCATATTGACCAACGGTGTTCAGTACCTCTTTTTTACTGATCTGGACGCTCCCAACAAGATGGATGAAAAGCCTTTTTTGGTATTGGATCTGGAGAATATTGATGAACACATAGTGCCGGAAGTTAAAAAGTTGACAAAATCGACATTTGACATGGAATCTATCGTCAATGCCGCAGGAGAACTTAAATATCTAAGTGACATAAAGAGAATTATCAGTGATCAGTTCAAAAATCCTGAAGAAGAGTTTGTACGCTTTTTTGCCAGCAGGGTTTATGACGGCATGCTAACTCCAAAGGTAAAACAACAGTTTACTGAGATCACGGCCAAAGCTCTCAAACAGTTTATGAAGGACGGTATTAATGAAAGACTTAAGTCTGCAATGGGAGATAGAGCGACCGATGACGTTGAGGAAGTCTCAGGCTCAGATGGCGAAATCGAAAATAAGCCAAGGATAATTACGACCGAAGAAGAGGTTGAAGGCTACAATGTCATCAAGGCGATTCTTAGACAAAAAGTCGATGTTAGTAGAATCACCGGACGAGATACGCAAAGCTATTTCGGAGTTCTACTGGACAACAATAATCGCAAGCCTATTTGCAGACTGCACTTTAATACCAAACAGAAATATCTCGGATTAATGGATCATGAGAAGAATGAAACCCGTCATCCGTTAGACTCAGTAGACGATATATTCCTGCATAGTGAAGCCTTACTGCAAACAATCACCTTCTACGAGTAAAGCAAAAGATAGAACGGCGAGCCACTTCATTAAGTGAGTTCGCCGTTATTCTTATTATCCCCGACTTGCCAGACGTCAGAGGCTTGGCTAGACTGCCGCGCTAGCGACGATTCAGTTGGCAATATCTCTATTCTATAAACCGGGCGATGTAATGAAAGCAAAGCAGTATCAGGGCTTTACCCTAATTGAACTTGTAGTGGTGATTATTATCCTCGGGATCCTGGCAGTGGTGGCCGCGCCCAAGTTCCTCAATCTGCGCGACGACGCCACGGAGCAGGTGTTCAGGGGCCAGTATGCCGCCTTTGAATCTGCGGTAAAACTCTATCACAGTGGCTATCTGGCCAAGGGGTATCAGGGCGCCATCGACAATCTGGCCAGCTTTGGTGATGGCAGTGTTGATTCCAGTGCCAACGGCTGGCCCTATGCCACCGCAGGCAAAGACACTCACATTTTCAACGCCTGCGAACAGTTGTGGCATGGCCTCACTGATACCGACCTCAGCATCGCCTATGTAGAAGATGCCAATCTGCCTACAACCACTGTCGACGTGGCCTATACCTATAAGCAAACGCCCAATACCTGCATCTACCGCTCAGTGTATTTTATCCAGCAAAATGAACCGACACTGATCATGGAGTATCAGCCGGATACGGGTGAGGTCTCGGTTCGCAAAACCTTCTGGAGTCAGCCTTAGAGCCTGGCAGCTTCTCCCGGACTCTGGTCGAAGTAACGCTTGAACTCCCGGCTGAATTGGGCCGGGCTCTCATAGCCCACTTCCAGTGCCGCTTCCTTCACCTTGAGGCGCTGTCTTTGCAGTAGCTCTTTGGCCTTATTGAGGCGGATCTTCTTCAAGTACTGAATGGGCGATGAGGCCGTGACCTCCTTGAAACAGCGATGAAATGCCGAGGGGCTCATGTTGACCAACTCAGCCAGCTGCTCTACCTCCACACTTTCACGATAGTTCTGATGCAGATATTTGAGCGCCTTCTCTACCCGGGATAAACGGGTATGACTGAGCGCCAGCGCATATAAAGGCGCTGCATTGTCGGAAGCCAACACCCGAAACAGCAACTCCTGCACCATGGCCTTACCCAAGACCTCGGCTTCCAACGGCGACTGCAGAGCCAGCAGCAAACGCTCGACACAGCAGAGCATGTCTTCGCTGTTGGCGGCAACAAAGAAGCCGCTCTGACGGGCATCATCGAGATCCTTGGGCACCTTGTGGTGTTGATCCATCATGCGGATCAACTGGTTAAGTTGCTGCAGATCTATATCCACCATGAGTACCAATACCGGTTCTTCCTTGGAAGCAAAGGTTTCACACTCCACCGGCATAGGCACTGTCATCACCAAGGTGTTCTGCGGATCATAGTCATAGATCTTATCTTCGAGATAGACACGTTTACGCCCCTGGCCGACTATCATGATCCCTTGGGAATAACACATGGGGCCACGGCTGCCATAGGCCGAACTGCGAAACAGATGCACCCCTGGCAGGCTGGTGCTGTTCACCCCTTCATGCACTGCCAGGGCCGCCATTAAGGCTGCAATATCACTCATAACACTCTCCAATCATCAGGGTTTGGATACTAGCACCATTACAGAAAAAAGCATCAAAATAGCCATATTCAAGCTCCAATTAACCAAACTAGGCAGAAATAGGCATAAATGCTCCAGCAATGTGTATTTCAATCCAAGCTGAGGGGACTAAGATGGCAACCATAGTTTTTCGGCTGTAGAAGAGAGAAATATCATGCTCAATTTCGATTATCGCAACCCTACCCACATAGTCTTTGGTAAAGACAGACTGGCAGAACTGGATCAACTGGTACCGGCCAATGCCAGAGTGCTGGTGACTTACGGCGGTGGCAGTGTCAAACGCTTCGGCACCCTGGACAAGGTCATAACCGCGCTGGGCGACCGTGTTGTATTTGAATTCGGCGGCATTGAAGCCAACCCTAAATATGACACCCTGGCCAGGGCTGCCGAGCTGGCGCGGCGCGAATCCATCGACTTTCTGTTGGCCGTCGGTGGCGGTTCAGTGATGGACGGCACCAAGTTTATTGCCCTGGCGGCAAAATTCGATGGCGACAGCAGCAGCTTGCTGCATCACGGTTTCAACCCGGTTCCCGTCACAGAGGTACTGCCTGTCGGTACGGTAGCGACACTGCCGGCCACAGGTTCAGAAATGAATGCCTTTGCCGTGGTCAGCCATCAGGGTGGCAAGTTTCCCGTGACTCATCCGCAGAGCTTCCCGGTATTCTCCGTGCTGGATCCCAGCCTGACTTTCAGTTTGCCGAAGATCCAGGTCGCCAACGGCGTAGTCGACTCTTTCGTACACGTGGTCGAGCAATACGTCACCTTCCCCGTGGATGCCAGAGTTCAGGACAGAATGGCCGAAGGCATACTGAAGACCCTGATTGAAGTGGGCCCTGTCACCGTGGCCGAGCCGGAGAACTATGATGCCCGCGCCAACCTGGTGTGGAGTGCCACCTCGGCGCTCAACGGCATGATAGGCAGCGGCGTACCGGCAGACTGGACCACTCATATGATAGGCCACGAGCTGACTGCCATGTTCGGCATAGATCATGCGCAAACGCTGGCCGTAGTCCTGCCCTCTGTCTGGCGGGTGCGCAAGGAACAAAAACGCGCCAAACTGCTGCAATATGCCGAGCGGGTTTGGGATATCACTTCGGGTGATGAAGACAGCCGTATCGAGCAAGCCATTGCAGCCACCCAGGCCTTCTTTGAACAGGTTGGCCTCAAGACTCGTCTGCGCGACTATGATGTGCCGCAAGAGCGTATCGCCGATGTCGTTGCCGCACTGGAAGCTCACGGCATGACTGCCTTATCTGAAACCGGCGATCTTGGTTTGGACAGCAGCCGTGAAATCCTTGAGCTGGCCTGGTAAGTTCAGCAAGCCAAACGATTCTCACGCCTGAGATAAAATACAGTTTAAACAGGGCCTTTAGGCCCTGTTTCTTTAGCCTTCCTTTACCGCTCTCAAACTGTAGACCAAGGGAATGGCTTTGCCTTGATGATATAACCTGAAACGCCCCGGCGTATCCTCCTGCAAGCCCTCGAAACAGTCATAGGGACTGAAGTCATACTCGCGAAAAGCCCGCAACTGCAAACCATTGGCCAACAAGGCGCTGATGACATCAGCCAGGGAGTGTGACCAACAAACCGTGGTATGCTGTGCTTCCTGAGCATTCTCGGTATAGCTGCCCTCCAACTCTACATCGGCCTTACCTGTGTGGAAGTAGTCATAACCGTCAAACAATGCCTGCAATGGATGGAACTCGGCCAGGTAGAGTTCACCGCCCGGCTTAAGGCAAGCACTCACAGTTTCTGCCCAGCGATGTAGATCCGGCAACCAAACCAGCGCGCCATAAGAGACATACACGAGATCGAATTGGCGCTGCAGCAAAGCCGGCGCCTGATAGAGGTCGCCACAAACAAACTCGGCGTCGATAGCGGCTTGCTCCGCCAGTTGGCGGGCGCTGGTAATGGCCTCGTCAGACAAATCCAGGCCTGCGACACTGGCGGCCCCTTCTCTGGCCCAGGAGAGAGTATCTAGACCAAAGTGACACTGGAGATGCAGCAAGGACTTGCCCTTGACCGATAGTTCCGCCAGCTCTATTTCCCGCAACGAACTGCGACCACTGAGAAACCCCTTAACGTCATAAAACTCTGACTGCAGATGTAACTTGGTACGCTCATTCCAGGCCAGCTGATTCAGCCTTTGGTATTCTTTTCCATGATCCATCCCTTTCATCTATCTCATCTCCAGATTTTCTGCCTGATATTGGTTTATTCGCCGGCGATCTCCGGGCGCTGACAAACTGAGGCTCAGTCCCTGATTGTACCGAGTGTCCGGCGGACACCCGAATAGCCAAATCGGTCACTTTTTAAGGAAAGAGGACACTACTGCGGACACTTGCTGGAAGGTAGTTGCAAAAATAGCAAACATAAACAATGCATTATGTTTTGGCATGTTTTCTGCTTTAGCTAGCTGAGTAGCGAAACAGTCGTCGACTGGCGTTGTGGAACTCGTCGGCCGCGGCTCTTCGTCACTATCTTCCTGATGGGCCATCGCTGATGAGCCATCACCCCCTCCTTGGGGACCCTCTTCCCGACCGCAGGAAGCGCCCGCTGTAATGGCCTGGCCATTGGCGCTCCTGCTCCTTTTTCTTTTTTAAGGTCACTCACCCCGGCATAGCCGCTGACTTCGCAATCAAACTCAGTTTGGCGCGCTTGCTCAGCTTTTTTACCGCCATTTCCCGCCGCAAGGCATCACCGTGGCTGCCAATCTCTTCACGATAAACGAGTTGCAAAGGCCCGCGACCACGCAGATATTTGGCGGCTTTGGGGCCGCCACTCTGATGCTCCTGCAGGCGCCGGGTCACATCCTTGGTGATCCCTGTGTACAGTTCGCCCCCGGCGCAGCGCAGGATATACAGCTGCCAGTTATCACCACTCATTCCAGTCCCAACAGGCCGAGGAAGAAAGCATATTCCAGCGCAGTATCTTCAAATTGCCGGAAACGTCCGCTCTTGCCGCCATGGCCGGCTTCCATATCCGTCTGTAATAACAGCAGATTGTCGTCCGTCTTGTAGTCCCTGAGTTTGGCCACCCACTTGGCTGGCTCAAAATACTGCACCTGAGAGTCGTGCAGCCCTGTAGTCACCAACAGATGCGGGTAGGCCTGATGGCGAATGTTGTCATAGGGCGAGTAACTCAGCATATAGTCAAAGTAGGGCTTGTCATTGGGGTTGCCCCACTCATCATATTCATTGGTCGTCAGCGGAATCGACTCATCGAGCATTGTGGTTACTATATCCACAAAGGGCACATGGGCGGCCACCGCCAGGTAAAGACCCGGAGCCTGATTGACCACGGCGCCCATCAATAAACCACCGGCACTACCACCGGCGGCAACCACTTTGCCGGGTGCGGCATAACCCAGATCCAAAAGTGCCCGGGTAGTGTCTTCAAAGTCATTGAAACTGTTTCGTTTATTAAACAGCCTGCCATCATCATACCAAGGCCTGCCGAGCATCTCTCCGCCCCGGACATGGGCAATAGCATAGACCACGCCACGATCCAGCAGGCTGAGAATAGAGGCGTCGAAGTCCGGCTCTATGATATGGCCGTAGGCACCATAACCGTACTGATACAGCGGGTTGCTGCCGTCTTTACGGAACTTGTCCTTGCGATACACCAGAGTCACGGGCACCTGGGCACCATCACGGGCCGGGATCAGCAAGCGCTCGGCCTGATAGTTGCCGGGCTCGAAGTCCCCCAATACTTTTTCCTGCTTGAGGAGTTTGCGCTCGCCCGGCTTATCCAGTTGATAGCTGTAAATACTCTCGGGGGTAGTCGGGCTCGAGTAATATAACCTCAGTTCGCGACTGTGCTGGCTGGGATTGATATCCAGACCAACCACATAGGCCGGGTCATCAAAGGCCAATTCATAGCCCCGGCTGAGATCGGTATGGGGATAGACCTTGATATGGCTCAGCCCCTGGCTGCGGCTCTGTACTATCAGATAATCGTCCAGCAATAACAGGTCTTCGAGGCGCACCTCGGGATCATGGGCCAGCACCTGTTGCCACTTGCGCTTGTCGCCGGCATCGGCAGCCGTGGTTTTCATCAGCCTGAAATTGGTCGCCTGCCAGTTGCTGAGGATGAAGAATTCATCTCCACGCTTGGTGATGCTGTATTCGTGGCCCTCTTCCCGCGGCAGAAACGCCCGGAATTCGCCGAGCGGGGCGTTGGCATCAAGCAGGGAAACTTCACTGGTCGTGGTGCTCTCGTGGTGCAATACAATCAGGGATTCATCCAGACTCTTGCCGAGGGAGATATAGAAGGTATCGTCCTGCTCTTCATAAACCAGCACATCCTCGCCCTGGGGACTTCCCAGCTTATGCCGAAAAACCTGGTATCCCAACAGGGTCTGTGGGTCTTTGGCGATATAGAACACATAACGGTTGTCATTGCTCCAGACCACCCGGCCATCGACGCCCGTCAGCTTGTCGGCAAGCAGTTCACCGGTGGCAAGATCTTTAAAATAGACGCTGTAAATACGGCGACTTAGAGTATCCTCGGCAAAGGCCAGTATCTGCTCATCCGGGCTGACAGACACTCCGCCCAGAGCATAAAACTCCTGCCCCTCGGCGCGCCGGTTAACATCTAGCAGCAACTGCTCTTCACCATTGAGCTCACGGCTTCTGGCGATCACCGGATACTCCAGCCCGGCCTCGAAACGGCGATAATACCAATAGTTATGCCAGCGATATGGCACGCTGCTTTCATCCTGCTCCAGCCTGGAGGTCAGCTCTTTAAACAGTTTCTGTTTCAGCGGTTCCCAAGGCTTAAGACGCGCGGCGGTATAGGCGTTTTCCCGCTCCAGATAGTCGATAACGTCCGGGGCCTTACGCTCATCGTCACGTAGCCAATAATAGTCGTCTGTCCTGGTCACACCGTGAAGACTCATGGCGTGAGGACGTTTTTCGGCAACCGGTGCCACCAGCTTATTTTCTGAATTCATTCCACTGCATCCGCACAGCCACAAGGCTGTGCCTAAAACCAACATCAGGGATCCTGCTCGACTCATCACTCTTCCTTAGCGTTAATATCAGCGGCCTACTCCCTCGACTACAGGCCGCCTGCATATAGTGACGCCGACCGGCGCCAACGGCAAGCCCTGCCATCTAAGCCCTACTCTCAAAGGCTCCCCCTTCACCCGCATAAAATGTGACCCTGTCGCTTGTCATTTGTATGTAACAGGCGCATGCTGTTGCCGCCTGCCACATACAAGTGACAGGTCAATTCTCAGGGCGGGGTGAAATTCCCCACCGGCGGTAAATCGTGTCAGCGACATGAAAGCCCGCGAGCGCCCGCCAGATTCTGGCGGGGTCAGCAGATCTGGTGTCATCACGACCTAGCGTGACTATTCCAGAGCCGACGGTGTTGCCATTTAGATGGCTCAGTCCGGATGAAAGAGAATCAGATTGCCGCGAGGCGATCCGCTTAGTGATACATCTCTGCCAGCGGCAGAGAGGTCCGCTATTCCTTTCTTTGCCCTGATTCTGGAAAACCCAAGCCGTAATTTAAGGATTTTTACCATGAATCAGTCATTATTAGCGCCTTTTGGCACCCCGATTGAAAGAGTCGAAACCGCCCTGGAAGCATTGCGTCAAGGCCGCGGTGTTTTGGTGGTCGACGATGAAGACAGAGAAAACGAAGGCGATCTTATCTTCGCAGCCGAGAGCCTGACCAACGCCCAGATGGCGATGCTGATCCGCGAATGCAGCGGCATTGTCTGTCTCTGCCTTACCGACGAGAAAATCAAGGCGCTGCAGTTGCCGCCCATGGTGGAAAACAACTCCAGCCAGTTCGGCACCGCCTTTACCGTGAGCATTGAGGCCAAAGTCGGAGTCACTACAGGCGTTTCCGCTGCCGACCGGGTGACGACTATCAAGACCGCCATTGCCGACAACGCCAAACCGGAAGACCTGGCCCGCCCAGGACACGTCTATCCACTGCGGGCTCAGCCCGGTGGTGTGATGACCCGCCGCGGTCACACCGAGGGCACTGTGGACTTGATGCAACTGGCTGGCCTAAAACCCGCCGGAGTGCTGTGCGAAGTAACCAATCCGGATGGCACCATGGCCAGACTGCCACAAATCATTGCCTTTGGTGACAAACACGACCTGCCAGTTCTTTCCATCGAGGATATTGTCAGCTATCGCGAATCTCTGCTGGCCAACGCCGGCTAATAAACAAGCGTTCTTTAACTATTTGATCAAAAGCGGCTTTATAGCCGCTTTTGTTTTAAACAAACAGGTAAACTTTGTTGCGACAAGGCTCACATTAACCCTCCACTTTTTAAGGTTTATTTTCGTGACCTAGATTAGAAATCCTTGAACAACGGGTCGCCCCCTGATAGGCAATATGTTACTTATCAAGCCTTATGGCCTGTATTCGAGTAGATTGCAGGCAGGTCTTTGTCAGTAGAATTTCAAGGAGAGCCATAGGTGTTAAGCCAACTGAGCCTAAAGCGCAAATTACTCTTGTTTGCCTTAGTGCCTGTTTTGGTTCTTAGTCTACTGGGTTGCGTGCGCCTGTTTGAACTGCTGCACAACTACCGTTTGGCCAGCCAAAGTTATCATGCTGTCGAGGTGGGTCGGCGCCTGGCCGATCTCATCTATGAGCTACAGCAGGAAAGAGGCCTCAGCGCCGCCTATATCGCCTGTAATGGTGAATGCTTTGCCGACAGTCTGCAGGTGCAGCAGCAGCGGGTATCGGCACAGATAACAGCCCTGCAAAGCTCTCCCCATCTGTTACAGCTTTCCAGACAACTCTCTCCTGCGGCCCAACATCTATTGCAAACCAAACTGGAGGCTCTGCGACTCGGCAAGCAGGCGCTGGAAAACAACCGGCGCGAACTCTTGAGCCGTGATGAGAGCGCCTCGCTGAATTTCTATTCCGATTTCAACTACGAACTCTTGCTGGGCATTGCCAATCTGCAATCCCTGTCGAGCAATGTGCAGCAGGCCAGAGCCTATGCCGACCTGGCCGCACTGTTGCGGATTCAGGAGTTGGCGGTGCGTGAGCGCGGCCTGATCAACGGCATGCTGCTGAAGCGTCAGTTCGACACCGACAGTTATGAGCGGCTGTTGGCATTGATAACAGAGCAGGATCAGAGCATAGATCTATTCCGCGCCAGCGCCATTGTGGAACACAAACAACGCCTGGAGGCTATGCTGCAGGACAGCAAGAGTCAGGCATTGAACAATGTCAGGGAGCAGCTGCGTCAGCAAGATGCCATCACGCGTCAGGCGCACAAGTTTGCCTCTTTGCTGGGGTATGGTGGCCTGCTGCATGAGTTCAAAAATTTCCTGCTGCGTGGCGATGGCCAATACCAACAAGGCTTTAACGCCAAGCTGGAATCACTGGAGCAGATCCTCGAAAAATTGAAATCGAGCAAGGCTCTGAGTGCCAATCAGCAACAGGCCATTGCCCAGATAAGGGACAAGCTCAACGAATATCGCCACAAGATGCAGTTGATAGCGGCCATGCAAAGCCGGGGCGCCAAGGTGGAAGAGATAGACCCCTTGGTGCAGATTTCCGACGATGAGATGCTTGATGCCCTGAAGGCCCTGAGCCAACCCAAGCCCCCGGTAACTCCCGAAGTCTGGTGGCAGTTGGCCAGCGAAAGAATCCGCCAGATGGATGCCATAGCCGACAGTGTTTCCGATGATATTCTCAATCTTTCCAACGCCCAACGCGGTCAGTCACTGCGCCTTATCGCCCTCTATCTGCTGTCGGCCGCCATCACTATCGGCCTGCTGTTGTTTCTTGGCCGGGCCCTGAGTCACAATCTGCTCAGACGTATCTATGCCATCGCCAACAACATGCGCTTGATGACCAAAGATCCCAATCTGGATCTGGATATCAAGGTCGAGGGCAAGGATGAATTGGCCGACATGGCCAAGGCTCTGGGACAAATGCTCAGTGAAAGGCAAAAATCCTATCAACAGCTGAAACAGGCCGCCGCGGTATTCGACTATTCCGGCGAGGGGATTGTCATCACAGATGCCGATAACCGTATTGAGCTGGTCAACCCGGCATTTAGCCGCATTACCGGTTACAGCCTGGAAGAGGTCAAGGGCAAGAATCCTTCAATACTCAACTCCTATCGCCACGACAAGACCTTCTTCAGCCAGATGTGGGACAGCCTGCTGACCAATAACAAATGGGAAGGCGAGATCTGGAACAGGCGTAAAGACGGCGAGATCTATCCTGAGTTTTTGGCTATCACCCTGGTGCGTGACGATAACAACAACATACTCAAACACATAGGTTTGTTTGTCGATATCAGCCACCGTAAAAAATACGAGCAGGACATCTGGTATCAGGCCCATTTCGATATTTTGACCAAGTTGCCCAATCGCAAGATGTTCAGCGAGAGGCTGCACCACGAGCTGTTGCAGGCCCATATTCATGGTCACAAACTGGCGATTCTGCTGATCGATCTCGACAGGTTCAAATATATCAATGATGTGCTGGGCCACAAACGCGGCGATCTCTTGTTGCAACAGGTGGCGAGAAGGCTGGAGTCACTACCGGATGAACAAAAGTTTGTTGCCCGCATAGGGGGTGATGAATTTGCCGTGATCCTGCCGCACTACAAGAACGATGCCGCCCTGACAGCCGTGGCCGACAGGGTTAAAGCCCTATTCGGCAGCAGCTTCGATATCGATGGCCAGAACACCCTGATCTCGGTCAGCTTTGGTATAGGTGTCTATCCCGAAGACGGCGATGACATAGATGCCCTGACCCGCAACACGGAAACCGCCATGTACAGCGCCAAGGACAATGGCCGTGACAACTACCAGTATTTCACCCCCAGCATGAACGCCAGCATGCTGGAGCGTTTGCAACTGGAGCAACGTCTCAGAAGCGCCGTGCTACATCAGGAATTTTGTCTGCATTATCAACCCATAGTCTCTATGGAAACCGGCCAAATCACCTCAGTCGAGGCGCTGCTGCGCTGGAATGACCCCGAATACGGCTGGGTTTCACCGGAGAAATTCATTCCCATTGCGGAGAATAATGGCCTGATAGAGCCGATAGGCGAATGGGTTCTGGAACAAGCACTGAAAGACCTCAGCCAATGGCATGCCGAAGGAATAAAACTGGATATGGCGATCAACGTCTCCAGCCGCCAGTGCATCAACGTCAGTGGGGTAAGCTTCGACACCTTGCTGGCCGAAGCCATCAAGCGTCACGGCATAGCGCCCGAGAGACTGCATATAGAGATCACCGAGTCCATGCTGCTGGACGACAGCCCCCATTGTCTGGAGGTGCTCAACAGCATTCGCCAACTCGGCGTGGCAATCCACATGGATGACTTCGGAACCGGCTTCTCCTCCTTGAGCTATCTGCGCAAGTTCCCTATCTCTGTGATTAAAATCGACAAGAGCTTTGTCGATAACGCCTTGGTGAATGAGGCAGATGCCAGCCTGGTGCGAGCGATAGTCATGATGGGCAAGAGCCTGGACTTGCAACTGGTGGCCGAGGGCATAGAGACCCGCGCGCAATGGATCTTGCTCAAGTCCATGGGCTGTGATTTTGGTCAGGGCTACCTGCTTTCAAGACCTCTGTCTGCCAAGAGCCTGACCCCGATCCTCATCCAGGGAGGGTCCTTTATCCGTCAGCTTCTGGCATAAAAAAGCAGCCTTAAGGCTGCTCTCTTTTAAAACCAGGTGGCCTTAGGCCATCTGTGCATTCATCACAGTCTCGCCACCTTCGCTCGCCAGTTGCATCAGATCCTTGTCCACCAGGAACAGCGCCTTGCCATCCTCGCCCACCAGGCGGATCTTGTCGACAATCGACTTGAACAGCTTCTCTTCTTCGTGCTGCTCGGCCACATACCACTGCAGGAAGTTGAAAGTGGAATAGTCTTGAGTCGTGAAGGCTGTATGAGCCAAGGCATTGATCTTGCTGGTGATCAGCTGCTCGTGCTCGTAAGTGTACTCGAACAGGGACAACAGGGATTCAAAATTGGCCTTGGGAGCTTCAATGGCGCCCAGCAGAGGCATGCCGCCGGTTTCACTGACATAGGTGAACAGACGACGCATATGCTGCATCTCTTCATCGGCGTGATCCCGCAGGAACTTGGCCGCACCTTCAAAGCCTTTGTCTTCACACCAGGCGCTCATCTGCAGATACAGGTTAGAGGAGAAAAACTCCATATTGATCTGCTCGTTCAACTTATCAATCATGGCTTGTGCCAACATATCCTTGCCTCTCGTTTCTGGTATCTGTTTCATGGGCGCTATTGTTATCAAGGGGCACAACAAATGCAAGAATCTTTACCTAACGCAATGATTTATAATGAAAACACTTTTCATTTAACTTGAATTATCATTTGTTATTTGCCGCAATCCGCTGACTGTAAAAGGAAAAGCCTGCGCCCAGGGCACGAAAACTGGCATGCAGATCATAGTCATCCACTTTCAGCGTGGCATAATAGCCAACCAGGTTCAGTAATAGCTCAAATAAGGTTGCTCTATGTCCAAGCCGCAAGACGTCTGTGCCCATCCAGGGCTGATGCACCCGGATCTCGCTCTGCCCCTGCTACTCGAGCAGGTCACCCCGTTGGAAGATACCGAAACCGTGCAACTGTCGGATTCTCTGGGACGGGTACTGGCAGAAGACTTGGCCAGCAGCATAGACCTGCCGCCGTTCGATAACTCGGCGATGGACGGCTACGCCTATCGTTATGCCGACTTACCCGAGAAGGCCAGCCTGAAATTACTGGGCAGTTCCTTTGCAGGCCATCCCTTTGAAGGCCAGTATCAGCCAGGCGGCTGTGTCCGCATCATGACTGGCGCTCCTGTGCCTGCGGGTTTCGACACAGTGCAAATGCAGGAGAAAACCGAGGCCAATGGCGAGCTGATCACCATAGAACCTTGCAAGCAGGCCGGAGACAACGTGCGTGGCCGCGGCGAAGAGCTGCTGGCCGGCACCAAGGTCCTCAGGGCCGGCACTCTGATAGGTGCCGCCGAAATGGGGGTGATGGCCACCATAGGTATCAGCAGCCTTAGAGTGATCCGCAAGGTTAAAATCGCTTTCTTCTCCACCGGTGATGAATTGCGCCCTGTGGGTTCAGAGTTGGCTCCCGGCCAGATCTACGACTCCAACCGCTACTCGATTCAGGGCCTGCTCAGCCGCGCCGGTGTTGAGTGGCAGGATCTCGGCGTTATTGCAGATGATCCTGAGGCTATCCGTCAGGCATTTCGCAACGCCTCGGCCAGCGCCGATATGGTGATCACCTCAGGGGGGGTCTCGGTCGGTGAGGCCGACTTCACCAAGCAGATCCTCGATGAGGAAGGCAAAATAAGCTTCTGGAAACTGGCGATCAAGCCGGGCAAACCCTTTGCCCTCGGCCATATAGGCAAGGCGGTGTTCTGTGGTCTGCCGGGCAACCCGGTTTCATCCATGGTGACCTTCTACAAGCTGGTGTGGCCTTTGCTGCATAAACTGCAGGGGCTGCCACAACCAACCCCGCTACTACTGGATGCCAAATTGACCGCCCCCATACGTAAACAGCCAGGACGGGTGGAATACCAGCGCGGTATTCTGAGCCGCAACCAGGACGGGGAACTGGAAGTGGCGGTAACCGGCTCACAGGGTTCGGGCATGCTGACCTCCATGAGCCTGGCCAACTGTTTTATTATTCTGGAGCAGATGCAGGGCGACACCCCGGCGGGCACCAGAGTCACGGTAGAACCCTTTAACAGCGTGCTGTGCTGAGGCCGATATGAGCGACGAGATACTCACAGATGCCGAGATGCTGCGCTACAGCCGGCAGATCTCCATCAAGGCGATGGACATTGAAGGCCAGGAGAAGCTCAAACAGGCCAAGGTGCTGATGATAGGTGCCGGTGGCCTAGGCTGCGCTGCCGGTCAGTATCTGACGGTTGCCGGGGTCGGCAAGTTGACCCTGGTGGACTTCGACAGTGTCGAACTGTCCAACCTGCAGCGCCAGGTACTGCACCAGGATGGCAATATAGGCCAGCCCAAAGTGGAATCGGCCAAAGAGAGCCTGGGTGCGCTCAATCCCCATGTTCAGATAGAAACCATCAATGGGGTGTTGGATGATCCCGAAGTGGATCAACTGGTTGCCGAGCACCATTTGGTGCTGGACTGCACCGACAATGTTGCGGTGCGCGAACAGCTCAATCGCAGCTGTTTTCGGCATAAGGTGCCCTTGGTGTCTGCCGCCGCTATCCGTATGGAAGGGGTGATCTCCGTCTTCGGCTATCAGCAACAGATGCCTTGTTATCACTGTTTCAGCAGTCTGTTCGGCGAGCAGCAACTCAGCTGTGTCGAGTCGGGTATTCTGGCGCCGGTCGTCGGTATGATGGGCTGCCTGCAAGCGGTGGAAGCCATCAAGGTGATAAGTGGTATCGGTAAGCCGCTCTATGGTCGTTTGCTGATGGTCGATGCCATGACCATGGAGTTTCGCGAGATGAAGCTGCCGCAAACCCCCAACTGCCCCGTCTGCGGTTGAGGCTGCAATAACAAGAGGCTGCCTGGACAGCCTCTTTGATTTTCAGCATTTTTTTACTTGGCGTTCAGCCAGTCAGACTCAGGCAATACCCTGTCGACAATCCGGATCTCGGCAATATCACCGCGGAACAGATCTGCCACCTCACCGTCCCAACTGGAGGCGCCCACCATCCATTCGCCGCCGGGAATACTCACCAGCCCATGCTGCTCGGCTTCGGCGGTACGCATTACCCTGGAGTTGTCCACATACATGGTGGCGTATTGGCCGTCGTTGACTATGGCCACGTGATACCAATAATCCCTGTCCACTTCCCATGACCAGTTGCTGGGCCCCACGCCATTGCTGGAGGTGGAGATCCACTGGAACTCCTTGAGACTGGAGGCGGTCAACGCCAGCGAAGGATCGCCGCCGCCACAATCCAGCTTATGGTGTTCACACACCTGGCTCTGGCTGGGTTTATGGGCAAAGACGGCGCCCCAGGCATTTTCCAATGCCTGCCACTCTGGTGCCAGACGCACTATCATCTCTATGGTGTACTGCGGCAGAACACCCGCCTGGCCATCGGCAGAAACCAACGTTGGTGCCTGGCTGGAGAGGTAATAGCCGCCCTGGGTGTTGCCGCCCTTGAAACGAGCCGCCCCAGTGGCGTGGCCGAAGCCAGGAGCTTCACCGAGCAGTTCAAACAATTGCTCCTGAGTGCCACTGCTGCCCGCCTTAGCCTTGAGGCTCAAGGTATTGCCGCGCCCGGAAAGATCCATAAACTGCACCTTGGTCGGGTCTGTACTGGTTAACTTATGCTCGGCATCGAATATCCAGTAGGCAAGTGTTCCTTCAAGCTTACCCGGGCCTTCGGTTTCCACTTCCTGATTCAGCTTGGCAAAACGCTTTTCAAAGTCCAGGGGCTGTTCAAACTCCCAGCGTTGCAACACATCCTGCGGCTGCCTCTCTGCCTCCGGGATGGCCGCTACCCAAGGTGAGAATGAACGAAACTGCAACCGCTTATTGGCTTCATCGAAACTCACCAGTTGCAGCATACCGTTGCCACCCCAGAATCCCGATTGATAGTCCACCAAGACCATGACCACATCGCGGCCATAGCGGTTCTTGGCCACCATCTTGGCCTCACCATGGTGATGGCCGTTAAAGGTGAGGAAGATCTGGTCATTGTCTTTGATCAACTTGTCCCACAGCATGGCGCCATTGTCGGTAAATATGGCGTTGTTGCCATCATCGGCCACATTCAACAGCTGATGGGTGGTGAGTATGGTCGGTGTTTCCGGGTGGGCATCCAATACCGACTGTGCCCAGGCTATGCTGGCCGCCGAGGTACGCCAGTCGAGCGCCAGCAACAGATACTCGCGCTCACCGCCCTTGAAGAGGTGATAACTGTTGAAGCCGGTGGCATCTGTCCCCTGGAAACTGGCAAAGTTGTTTTGCTGCAAAGACGCCGGGAAATGCTTGAGGAAAGGCTCTGCCGCCAAAGTCCTGTCGCTGTCGAAGTTGCTATTGATATCGACCCCGGACTGACGGTAAGCCAGCACATCATGGTTGCCCGCCAATATGCTGTATGGGGTTGCTGGATTGGCTTCCAAAATGCTCATGGCCGCGCGGGCATTGAGCCATTCCTGCTCAGAGTCAGGCAGGTCGACCACGTCCCCCAGATGCGCCGTGAAGACGATATTTTGTTGCTTGTAGTTATCGGCAATCCACTGAGTTTGAGCGTTGTAGCGCTCGGGATTATAGCGGGAGTACTTTTGGGTATCTGGCATGACCACCAGAGTGTAACTCTCGGCTGCGGCGTGAGTGCCACTGTCGTTATCTGAGTTACACCCCGTCAGGCCAAGCACGGCACCCAGAACCAGTGCTCCAATTGAGTGTCGCATGATATCTCTCCAGTTCAGGCTAGTAAGAAAGTCTGGATTTAAACAAGGGCAGATGAAGCAAAATAAACACTTTTATTTCAAAATCATTAAGTTACAAATCATTATCAAAACACACAGGCGGACAACATAAGTCTCTGTTACAACAAGCGCTTGATGGTTGGAAGATGTCGCACAGGGTTTTGGGCGATAGCGCCTTGTTGAGCTTGGGGTTTTTCTATATCGTGTGGCGCTTTAATCTTGCCTGAAATCTGCAAAAAGGAAATTTCCCGCTATGGACAACAGCCTGCGACGCAACTACGGCACCGATAAGGGCCTGATCAGTGCCGGCAAATACAACCTGGTCATCGGCCTGACCCTGATCTGGGGTTTTGTGGTCAACTATCTGATGGTGCTGAATATCGACCCCGAAATCATCGCCACTATTCCAATCTGGTTGTTCTTTATCGGCTACTTTGGCTGCTGTATGGCGGGTATCTATCTGTTCCAGTCATCGGACAAGCCTGCGGTCAGCTTTCTCGGTTACAACCTGGTTGTTGTTCCCTTCGGCCTGATAATTAACCTGGTCGTCAGCGGCTATGACCCGACGCTGGTGTTGGAGGCGCTGCGGATAACGACTATCGTGACTCTGGCGATGATGATATTGGGTACCCTGTTTCCCGCCTTCTTTGCCCGCATAGCCGGCGCCCTGACCATAGCCCTGCTATTGGTGATCATTGTCGAACTGGTGGAGCTGTTTATCTTCAAGACCCATCACGGCATTCTCGACTGGATAGTGGTATTGATCTTCTGTGGCTACATTGGCTATGACTGGGGCCAGGCCAACGCCAAGGAAAAGACGGTCGACAACGCCATCGACAGCGCCGCGGCGCTTTATATGGATATCATCAACCTATTCCTGCGGATCCTGAGCATTCTGGGAAGAAGGAATTAACCCATGCGTTTACTCTTGCTGTTGCTGCTCCCTATGGCTTTTTCCTCTCTGAGCGCTGCCGAGTGCAGCACTCAGGCTCTGGCCAAGGCCAGGAGTGATTTCCAGCAAGGTTATGCCAAAGGTGAGTATCAACAGGCAACGGCAGCGCTCGCTGCCTTTCATCAAGAATGTGGCTATGAGTTGTTCCCCCAAATCAAAGGTGCAACCGAGCCGGCCATCGAAGATGTTCGCCGCTACTACTGGCTGATAAGCGATCTCTTGCTGGGTCTGTCCCGCAGTGGTCAACTCAACGAGTGCATAGCTCTGGCCGAATATGAAGAACTCAATTGGGGCAGCCACTTTTATCGCCTCGGGGGTGAATCCGTGTTGGCGGCCCTGCAATACAACGCCGCCAACTGCAAGAGCAACAGAGAGCAAAAGCTCGGCAGTTTCAGTCAACAAACTTGCCCAATCGCAGGTGCTGCGGATGCGCTGGCTATTCCCTCAAGCTGGCAGATGGGCCAGGCCTGTTTGCGGCTGTTTCCGGGGCAAGCGGAAACCGAATTTGACGCCGGCGATCAGATATCGCCCTATGTCGAGCTGATAACCGCCACTGAACGCCACAAACTGGCTTTTGCCGACGGCAAGCTTGGCAGTGGCGATTTTTGCGGCTTCTCTACTCTGGCTCTGGGCCGCGATAAGCAATTACGCATTTCGGGAAGTGGCGGGTTCTGCTGGCAAGGCAGTGCGGCTTTTATGCTCGACTCTGTCTACCGCTTGCAGCAAGATAAACTGACCATCACAGACGAACTCTTCGTGCCGGTGCACTGAACCATGACAATCAAAGGAAGGATGCCAATGATAGATCACCTCAGCAGCTATGCCACAGATTACCCCAGGACACGCGACTTCTATCTCGAAACACTAAGCGCCTTGGGTTACCCCTTGGTGATGGAACTGGTGGCCGAGTGGAACAGCGAGTTTCCCAGCCAGCGTATGTGCGCCTTCGGACCGGACAACAAACCCGTGTTTTGGATCATTGAAACCAAGACGCCCCATACGCCGCGGCATATTGCCTTCACTGCCGCCGACCGCGATGCCGTCAACCGGTTTTATCAGCTGGCACTTGAGCATGGCGGTCAGTGCAACGGCCAACCTGGGCTGAGGCCTCATTACCACGCACACTACTTCGGTGCCTTTGTGTTGGATCCCGATGGCAACAATGTCGAAGCCGTATGCCATCAACCCCAGTAGGTATTTGAAATGAAGAAATTACTTTTATGCCTCTCCCTGTGTTTGTTGGCTCTGCCAGCGATCGCCTGCGATAGTTTTCGCCTCAAGGACGGAAAACTGCTGCATTGCGGCATGAGCCGCATAAAACTGCTGGAACTAGCAGGTTCCCCCATGGATAAATACACCCAGACACTTGGTGTCGACAGCGGCAGAGCCACCGCCGGCAAGACAGTAGAAGTATGGAGTTACCGATTGCAAGGCAGCATAGGGGCTAACAGTCACTCTGAGTAATGGTCAGGTGCAGAATATCGTATCCGAGCAACAGGATCGCCTCTGAGCTCATAACAAGTTTTCATAGGAGGTTCCCGCCATGACGGGATTGGAAACAGGAATACAACGACTGGTGGATGAGTTTATTACAGCCGGTCGTCCCAACGCGCGTCTGCAGCCACTGAATGAACGACGTCAGGGCTATGAAGCCAGTGTGGTGCTGGCGGGACCCGCCGCCGAAGTTTGCACCCAGGAGCTGGAGCTGGAAGGCATTCGCCTGCGACGTTACCTGCCGGACACCCCGGGGCCTTGGCCCACGCTTATCTACTTCCATGGCGGCTGCTTTGTGGCCGGAAGCTTTGTGACTCACGAGCAGCAGCTCAGCTATCTGGCCTGTCATGGCAAATCCCAGGTTATTGCCGTCGACTACCGCCTGGCACCGGAACACTGCTATCCGGCAGCACACGACGATGCGCTCAAGGCCACCCAGGCTATACTGGCCCAGGCGGCGCAGCTACAGCTGGATCCGGATAGCGTCACTCTGGGCGGCGACAGTGCCGGCGGCCATCTGGCGCTGGTCACCTGCCTGCGCCTGAAACAACTGGGCTGGCAGCCGAAACGGCAGTTGCTTATCTACCCCATGTTGGATGCCACCGCTGCCATGGCGAGCTACCGCAGCAACGGCGACGACTTTATTATCACCCGCGATGCCTTGCTCAGCGGTTTTGAAGCCTATCAGCAAGGTTCTGGTGTCGACGCCAACCATCCTGAAATCAGCCCCCTGTATCGGGAGGATTTTCAGGGCTTGTGTCAGACTCACATTATTACCGCCGAATTTGATCCGCTGCGGGATGAGGGAGAAGCCCTGTATCGCAAGCTGGTAGCCGCCGGTGTCGATGCCCGAGCCTGCCGCTTTCAGGGCGTGATCCATGGTTTCTTCCAATTGGCCGATATCAGCTCGGCCGCGCGCGAGTGTCTGGCCCAACTGGCGGCCATTCTGCGTCGAGACAGTGAAGAAGCTGCATGACAAGCGGCTCGGATGTGACTCAGTGGCAAGCGCTGGCTGACGGCTACCCCCAGGTAAAATCCATCAGCCGTCCTTTCGAGGGCGGTGCGCTTTCCTGCCTGATAAGCCGGCATCAGGTGCCGGCTCTGCTTGACCTGCTACGCCGCTATTTACAACAACATGGCATGGAGATAGAACAGCTGGGAGAAGGCCTGCCTGACTATCTAGTGCTGGCGCAGCAGTTGCAGTGTCAGGGCGATAACTTCGAGACCGAGTTTCAGGCACCGATAAAGCTCTATCTGCAACTGACCGCCGACTTTGGTGGTTACCTTCTGTGCCTGCAATCTGATCACAGCGAGCTTCTGGCGCAAGTCCAACAGCTGGCACCGACTCCGCCCATGCCTTGGGAGAGCTTTCCCGAACTGGATCCCGATACCCTGGGTGGCCTCCAGGGCTCTCTGGCCTTTTGGCAAGACTACCTCTGGGGACCATATTGGCAGTGGCTTAGGCGCAGCGGCATTCCCAAACTGGGTGATGGCGAACTGGCACGGCGCTGGGAGGAATACAGTCACTGGCACAACGGCGAGCCGGAACTGGCTGCGGAGCAAATATAATGAAGCTGGAGCTGGCAAATACCGCAGACATCACACTCACTGAACCTGAGTGGGCCTTACTCTTGCTGGCCGACCCAAGCCGCGAAGCCGTGCAGGCTTACCTGAGAGACTGTCTGCTGCTCAGAGCCCTGGATACTGAAGACCGTCTGCTTGGGCTGGCACTGCTGCAACTGACACCGGCGTCCACACAGATTCAGGCTGAGGTAAAAAACCTCGCCGTTCATCCGGATCACCAAGGCCAGGGAATAGGTAAATGGCTATTGCAACAGTGTCAGACGCTGAGCCGGGAAAAGGGACTGGATAGCCTTTGGATAGCCACGGGCAACTCCAGCCTGGCGCAGCTTGGCCTCTATCAGAAGTGCGGTTTTCGTATCAAAGGTATTGTTCCGGACTTCTTTGCCGCTTACCCTGAGCCGATAGTGGAAAACGGTATTCTCTGTCTGGATCTGCTGCTGTTGGCTTGTCCACTGGCAGAGATCTAACCCAAGAAAGAACATCCAGTGGAATTATTCCAGGGACAACCATTTACAAGGAGAGTTGCCATGGCCTTCAGTGACCGGGAAAAACAGCAGATGTGCGATCTCAAGGGGGTAGGAGCCACAGTCGTTGGTCGCCTTGAGCAGCTGGGATTCAGTCAGCTGTCGCAGCTGGCCGATGAATCCGCTAGCGATATCACCCGCGCCATAGCCCAGTTGATGGGCTCGAGCTGCTGGCACAATAGTCCCCAGGCCCGCGCGGCTATCAATGCCATCATAGAGTTGGCCCAACGACAGCGTGACCTAAGACCATGAAGAAACGTTATGGCTTTATCCTGCTGCTACTGTTGATCTTTGCCGGTGCCCTGATCCCGGAAAACCCACAGGTGCCGGTTCACCAGGCCAGCGCCAAAGACTGGCATAAAGACAGTTTCTGGTACTACCCCTGGGGCACCTCCGGGGTACACAAGGGAATAGACATCTTCGCTGCCCGCGGCACTCAAGTGCAGGCCCCGACGCCCATGCTGCGCCTCTATCAAGGGGAGTGGCGTCTCGGCGGCAAGGTGGTGCTGGCCTTGGGTCCAGGCTGGAAGTTGCATTATTTTGCCCATCTGGACAGCCTGGAGCCGAACGGTTTTTATCTACCTCAGGGCAGCAAACTGGGCACGGTCGGCGACTCGGGCAATGCCAAAGGCAAGCCGCCCCATCTGCACTACAGCATAGTCAGCCTCATGCCCATGCCTTGGTTGATGGATGATGCGCCCCAGGGATACAAGAAGGCGTTTTATCTCAATCCTGTGACCTATCTGGCGCCCCGCTGAGTGCCTGCTGCCTGAGCCATTCGAGAAACACCCTGACTCTGTGGCTCTGCTCACGGCCGGGAGCCGGCAGCAGCCGATAACTGAGTCCAGGCAACACCTTGCCCGGCAAGCAAGGTTTCAACCAACCCCGCTCCACCAAAGAGGCCACCAGCACAGAACTGGCAAGTGCCAAGCCTTCACCGGCCAGAGCTGCCTGCACGAGGTGATCCTCCTGGGTAAACTCCAGCATTCTGGCACCTTTGAACTCGTGATAGGTCTGTTGCCATTGCTGCCAATCGAGCCCGTCGAGAGCCGGGTTCTGCCAGCGGGTCTGCAACAGCGTCACCTGAGGTTGCTTGCTCTTGAGATAACCGGGACTGGCGTAAATGCCGAACGTCTCACTGAACAGCACCTCTTCGCCTTCTGCCGCTTTGCCGTAGCGTATGCAGAGATCTGTCTCACCCAGAGGGTCGCTAGGCTGCAGCCCTTCATCGCTGCTGACCGACACCCGAATATCGGGGAAACGCTGCTGAAAGTCCGGCAATCGCTGCGCCAGCCATAGGGCGGCAAAACCATGGGTGGTGGAAACTCTCAGCTGGTTTGGTGTCACTCCCAAACGTTCAATCCCCTGAGCTATGCCGAGCAAGGCCTGGCGACAGGATTCTGCCAACTCTGCTCCGGCCGGTGTCAGTGATACCGCCCGGGTCTGGCGGATAAAAAGGCGGGTGTCCAGCTGAGTCTCGAGATTTCTTATCTGATGGGAAACCGCGGTCGGAGTCAGGCTCAACTCCTCCGCAGCCAGCTTGAAGCTCAGATGCCTGGCGGCGGCTTCGAACACTCTCAAGTTATTCAGTGTGGGTAAATGGGCAAACATTGCGATCAAATAAGTGAATTTTACTCATCTATAAGTGAGAAATGACCCTTTGTCAACTCGAGCGGTATTCCAGATAGTTATGCCCTGAGCAAACAAACGGAGAAAGTGATGAAAACCCTTTTAAGAATCGATGCCAGCGCGAGAAGAACCGACAATGGCAAACCCAGCTATAATTCGATTTCCAAGTCGTTGGCGCAGCTATTCTGCGATCACTGGCAAGCCCAAAATAACCTATCAGAATTCATCTATCGTGATCTGGGTGACCAAGCACCGCCGGCCATCACCCAAGATTGGATTGCCGCCGTATTCACTCCGGAGGAACACCAAAGTACAGAGCAGCAACGGCTGCTGGCACTGTCGGACTGCCTTATCGATGAGCTGCAGCGGGCCGATATCATTCTGATCTCAACGCCCATGTACAACTATGGCATGCCGGCGGCACTCAAGGCCTGGTTTGATCAGGTCATACGCATCAACCGCACATTCAGCTTCGACTTAAAGCGCGGCGATTTTCCGCTGCGGCCGATACTCAGCGGCAAAAAACTGGTTTTGGTTTACTCCTGCGGCGAGTTTGGCTTTGGCGAAGAGGGGATCCGCGCCGGAATGAATCACCTGGGTCCCCATATCAAGACCCTGAGCCACTATCTGGGGGTGGAGCAGTTTTATGAAGTGCGCAGCGAATATCAGGAGTTTGCCGACGAGCGCCATCAGGCTTCCGTCGCAGCAGCCGGAGCCTCGCTGACAGAGTTGGCCCAAATGCTCTAGCCATTCATAAGTGTAAATAACCTTTCATCGACCGGCGAAGATGCTAGGCTCTCCCGTCTTGAAAGCCCACCTCTATTGCAAGGGCAAAAGATGATTTGGAGGGAGAATTGAAGATGCCGCGGATACTTAACCCTGTGATTGGCTTGCTGGCCCTGTTGGCAAGCGGCATGGCTCTGGCCAAGGACTCACAACCACTGCAACTCGAGCTGCGTTATTGCCAATGTGCTGCTCCTTTGGAAACACAGGAACTCAGCCGGGAGTTCCTGGCCAAGTCACAGCTGCTGACAGTAACCCTGTTGCCTGATGAAGATGCAGGCAAGGTCACAGATAAAGAGTTCAGCTTGAGTTACCAACTCCAGGAGATAGAGAGCGGTGTCTGGCAGCTTAACTATACTGCCGACTTTCATCATAACAGCAGCCACTACAGCAGTCAGAGTCAAGTCAGGCTGCCGCAGGACAAGTGGCTAAAGCTGTTCGGTAATCAGAGCCAGGAAGGCGCAAGCATCAGGCATTTTAACCTGCTTGGCAGAATCGTGGCCGCTCAGTAACTGCGGCCACTTTACCGTCAAGCTCTCTGCGCTTGAAGCCGGTTGTTGATATCAGCTCTTGGTCACCACCCAGAGCGCATGCAGCAGCCCGGGGAACCAGAAGAACAGACAAAGAATGATATTGATCAGCAGGTCTTTACCGGCACCCGCTTTGAGAAATACCGCCACCGGCGGCAGTAAAATAGCGATGATGACGAGCAAGAGTTTGTTGGTATCCATGGTATGACTCCTGGCGAGGAATTAAAGGGGCAACCCGTTTAACTTGGCAGCATGACGCCCGGCTTGCAACCTTTTTTACCTTTGCCTCGAAGCGAGCCGACGTTTCGACCACGCCGGAATTCATTTGCGCTTGGGCCAGTCCAAAGTCCAAGGTTCCGCTAACGCTTGCATCTGACTCAACACTCCCGGCTGCAGAAAGGAGTCGCCCTGTGATGGCAAGCTCAGGTATCTAAGGGTTTGCCCCCGCCATTCAAACTCCAGCGCATAGGCATGCAGGTAACCACGGTCGGCATCAACAGCGCTGCCACCATAGAGAGTATCCCCCAGAATAGGCACCCCCAGACTGGAAAGTGCCACCCTCAGCTGATGGGTCTTGCCGCTGTGGGGTTTGAGCAGATACAGGCGCAGCCCTTCGGCAACCGACCAGGAAAAGAACTGGGTAACGGCAGGGTTGTCGGTGGAACGCAGCAGCTTATACTGACTGCGGCGGGACTTGGCCATATCACCTATGATCCAACCCTGCTTTTTGCTTGGTTTACCCTTGGCCAATGCCAAATAATATTTCTGCACCTTGTGTTCACTGAACATACGGGTAAATTCAGCTGCCGCTTCGGATGAACGGGCCAGCAGCAATAGGCCGGAGGTCAAGGTATCGAGTCTATGCACGGGATAGAGCTTGCAGCCCAGCTCCTGCTCGGCACTGGCCACCAAACCTGCCTCACCGTGCTGGCTGTGAAAATGAACCCCAGGACGCTTGTCCAGCAGGATAAAGTCGGGCTCTGTGGCTATCACTGAATACATGGGTTAAACCTGAAATGTCACTCTGACTCTGAGACCTGGATGGTTATCTTCCAGCGAAATACTGGCGTTGTGTCGCGATAGAATCGCCTTGACCATGGAAAGCCCCAAGCCGGTACCCTGCTGATGGCGGCTGGGATCCAGCCGCACCAGACGCTCAAAGACCCGCTCACGTTCAGCCTCCGGGATCCCGGGACCATTGTCGCTGATGATGACCTGGTTGACTTGCTGCGAGATGGTGATACAGGCACCCTCGCCCGCATAGCGAATGGCGTTGTCGACCAGGTTGAACAGCGCCTGGAACAAGAGGTGTTTGTCGCCTGTGATATGGCAGTCCTCACTGGTTTCCAGCTTGAGCTGCTGGCCTTCTGCCTCGGCCAGCACGTCGGCCATATCCAGCAGATCGGTGCACATCTGCTGCAAGCTGAAGCTCTCCAGCTCCAGTTTTTGCTGCCCTTCTTCAATGCGGGTCAGCGACAGCATGGCGTTGAAGGTCGCCAGGCAGTGATCCAGCTTTTCAATAAGAATCGCGCTGCGCTCCGGGATCTCTTCCGCCGGATATTGCGGCAACTGCTCCAGCCCTATCCGCAGGTGCGACAATGGCGTGCGCAGGTCATGGGCAATATTGTCTGTCACCCCGCGCACTGCCGTCAGGTTGTGCTCCAGGGTATCCAGCACCCGGTTGAACTGGCGCGCCAGCATGTCGAATTCATCACTGTTGCGACTCACCGGCAGGCGGGTGTTGTAGTAACCTCGCTCTATGCGTTCACTCAAGCGGTTGTATTGCACCAAACGCCTGAGCAGCGCCTTGGAGAACAGGTATCCCATGGCCAAGGTCAATACCACGGTCAGCATCACGGCGGTAGCCGCTGCGCTGAGGAACTTCTCGATCAGCGTCGCCAGGTGGTCGGTACGGGTAGCGATCAGCACAGGGCCATAGCGGGTCATCACCACGCCGCCTGTGAGAATATGCAGCTTATCCGGGCCACCGGTGAGAATGGGGAAATCGCGGGTTCTGGGTAGCAGCGGCATATTGTCGGGCATGAAGGTCAGCGCCCCCACCATATCCGGGCTACCCTGCCAGGCTATAAGTGCGGTTTGTGGATCGGCGGCGCGAATTTGCGCCGCAAAACTGCGTTGATCCACACTCAAGGCCAGCTGTTGATAGCGCTGCGCCTCCGAGGCCAAGTGTTTCTCAACCTGAGACTGCTGCTCTGTCACCAGCTGTTGATAGAGGGCAAACAGCAAGGCGCCGATGATCAGAGTCACCAGCACAGAGAAGAAGATGGTGATACGCCATACGCTGCTCTGGTAAGGCTTAATGGCTTTGGCGGAGACGATAACCAGCCCCTCTTATGGTTTCAATCAGCTCGCCGTGACCCAGCTCTTCAAACTTGCGTCTCAACTTGGCGATATGCACATCGATAACATTGGTTCTGGGATCAAAGTGGTAGTCCCATACGGCTTCAAACAGCAGGGTGCGGCTGATCACCTGGTTGGCATGTTCCATCAGGTACTTGAGCAGCTGGAACTCCTTGGGCTGCAACATCAGCTCAGTGCCGTCCAGGGTCACTTTACGGGTCAGCAGCTCCATCTCCAGCAGACCCACCTTGAGATCTGTCTTGGCCGGCTGTGACTGGCCGCGCAGCATCAGCTTCTCGGCCCGCACCAGCAGCTCGGAGAAGGCAAACGGCTTGGTCATATAGTCATCGCCGCCGGCGCGCAGTCCCTTGACCCTCTCGTCGACATGGCTGAGCGCCGAGAGGATCAGTACTGGGGTCTGATTGCCGGTGGCCCGGAGCGCCGCCAGCACCTTGAGGCCGTCGAGCCCGGGTAACATGCGATCCAGTATTACCAAGTCATACTGACTACTGGTCGCCAACAGCAAACCCTGATGACCATCGGCAGCAGTTTCAATATTGTGTCCCTGCTCCAGGAAGCCTTTGACGATATAGTCCTGTGTGGTTGCGTCATCTTCGACCAGTAGTATCTTCATTGTCAGTCCCATTTCAGTAGAGGCAATGGCCGCTGTTTTTCGATATCAAACGCCAGCTTATGCTTGCCTCGTTCATCCATTACTTTCAGCTCCAGGTAGGCAATCCCCAGATCTTTATCCAGTTGGGCTTCCAGCAGATGAGCATTGCTGTTTTGCATTGCCATTTCCACCAGTTGGGAAAAGCTGAGCTGCTTCTTGACCAGGAGTTTGACCACTGCCAACTCGGCCATATCGTCTGCCTCGAGGCGTTCGACTTTGCGCTTGAGTACTTCGCCGTTGCTGGCGAGTATATCCAGCTCCGTAGTTGTACGATCATCCGGGTTTATCAGGTCAATTTCATAGACCAAGACCCCATTTTCCACATCGGTTTCAAACTCGACGATCACCCCGGGAAACTGGGACTCAATACGCTGCATCAGCTCTATGGGTTGAATGCGTTCATTATCATTCAACAATTCCAGCAGCGAGGGAGCCGCGACTGCCACCGAAGAAAACAGTACCAGCCCCGCCAATAAACGTCTCATTTTGCCTCCATCCGAGCGCTGGCACTGAAGGCCAGCCACTCATACAAGCCATGGTTCATTTTGCAGTTTCACCAACTAGAGTGATACTTTCAATTTCAACTTCCTTGCCGTCCCACTCCTTGTCGACCTCACCGGTCAGTTTCACCAGAGTGCTTTCTTTCACATCGGCATTGATATTCCGCCAAAGGTCATGGTCGATTTCGACTTTAACCTCTCCGGAATCATCACGGAACAAGTAAGTTTCGTCGCCCAGGCTCTTCACCAGATAACCTGTCAGCTCCACCTGGGTGTCATCGTTGGCCTGCTCGACCTGAGACGCTGTACTAACCCGATTTTCGGCTCCTGGACCGGTATAAGCGGCAAGAGCAGCGGCACTGCAGAATGAGGATAATACCAATAAATAAGCTAACTTTTGCATCTTGTTTCACTCCTGTGGTTGTTTCAATGGCTGCAGTATAGATTTCAGCACTTGAAGCCAGGATGGAAGCAAGATTAAGTTTTGATCATCTAGTTAACAACAGGCACAAAAATGCAGCCTTTGTCAGCGCTCGAGGATATGAATTTGTTCGGATTTGAGCGCGACTTCGGTCTGCATACCGGCAACCAGCTCCAACTTGCGCGCCAGATGTAACGGCACTTCGGCGCTGAGAGTCTGATCCACGCCTTCGATTGCCGCCAGCAGGCGCACAGATTCGCCCATTACCAGCAGGGATTCGAGCCTGACATTGAGTTTATTGAAGCTGCGGCACAGGCGGCCACGGCTGATGGAGTTAAATCTGACGCCTTGATTGGGCACCACCCAGCGCACCTTGTCTCCCGGATTCAGGCGCGCGTCATAGTCACAGGCAATCAGTTGCTCGCCAAACTTGAGCCAGGTGAGTTGCCGCTCCTGCTCCAGGGCCACCACTTCGGAGTCAAACAGGTTTCTCAGGCCCATCTGCCGGGCAACCGCCTCGTTGCGGGGTTTAGCCAACACTTCATGGGGCACACCCTGCTGCAGCAACTGCCCTTGACTGATAAGCACCATGCGGTCGGCCAGCAACAAGGCTTCGTTGAGGTCATGGGTCACCATGATCACCGGAATATGCAGCTGCGACTTGAGCCGCGCCAGCTCCAGATACAGGCGCTCACGGGTCTCGCGATCGACCGCGGAAAAAGGTTCATCCAGCAGCAATACCGAAGGCTCACGCGCCAACGCTCTGGCCAGCGCCACCCTTTGTCTCTGGCCACCGGACAACTGCTCCGGCAAACGATCCGGCAAACCGTGCAAATTGACCCGCTCCAGCCAATCCAGCGCCCTGGCCCGGCGTTCTGCCTTGGGCAGATGATCCAGCCCGGCGATTACATTGTCGACCGCACTCAGGTTGGGAAACAGGCCAAAATGTTGCGGCACAAACCCCAGATGGCGCTGCTGCGGGCTCAGGTTCACCGTCTCGGAAAACCAGGGTTTATCACCATAGCGGATGCTGCCGGATTGCGGCTTATTGAGACCGGCAATCATCCTCAGCAGCGTGGTCTTGCCGCCACCGGAAGGCCCCACCACGGCCAGGACTTCACCGGCACGGCAAACAAAGTCGGCCTGCAGTGGAATCCCCTTGGTTTGATGGATGCTGACATGCAGATCTGTCGGGGTCATTTCAATCTCCCGAGCCGCCGCGACAGCCCTGTGGTCAATGCCAATGTGGTGATGGCAAATAGCAAGAGTACCAGCGACATAGTACCGGCAGAGGCGAAGTCAAACGCCTGGACACTGTCGTAGATGGCGATGGAAATCGTCTTGGTCTCTCCCGCGATGGAGCCCCCCATCATCAGGACGACACCAAACTCGCCGAGCACATGGGAGAAACACAACACCAGGGCCGTCAAAATCCCCGGCCACACCAAGGGCAACTCCACCTTGAACAGCTGTTTGGTGCGACTCATGCCACAACAGGCGCAGGCATCGCGCACATCCTGAGGAATAGCTTCAAAGGCTCTTTGAATAGGCTGCACCGCAAAGGGAATATTGACCAGTACCGAGGCGACCACCAGGCCGGAGAAATGAAATACCAGCTGCACTCCCAGGGTTTGCTGCAGCCATTGGCCAAGCCAGCTTTCACTGCCAAGCCCTACCAAGAGGTAATAGCCTATAACCGTGGGCGGCAACACCAGGGGCACCATGATCAGCGCCTCTACCCAGGACTTACCGTGAAACTCACGATAGGCCAGCAAGCGGCTCAACAAGATGGCAAGCGGCAAGAGCACCAAGACACTGATGGCAGCCAGTTTGACCGAGAGCCACAGCGACTGCCAATCCATTCAGCCTCCCTCGGGCAAGGCAAAGCCATAGGCGCTGAACACTTGTCGCGCTTCCTGCCCCTGCAGATAGTCATAAAAGGCTTTGGCATCGTCGCTGGCTTTCTCAAGCAGTACCATGCGCTGGGTCAGCGGGGCATGGGAGTCTACCGGCAACGCCAGATAGTGACCTCTCGCCTGAAACTGCGGCGCCACTGCCAGCGACAGGGCAACTATGCCGCCCTGAGTCGAACCACTCAAGGCAAACTGCGCCGCCTGGGAAACGTTTTCGCCATAGATGAGGTTGGCCTGCAACTCCTGCCACAGGCCCTTTTGCTTGAGCAGCGCACGGGCGCGTTCGCCATAGGGAGCATGATCCGGGTTGGCGATGGCAAAGCGCTTGATCTGCCCGGCGGCCAGTGCTTGTTGCAGCCCCAGTAACTCTTGATCCAGTTTCAGCGGTGAATTCTTGGGAGCCACCAGCGCCAAGCGCCCGTAAGCGTAGACCACCCCCTTGTCACGGGTGATGCCGGCATCAGCCAGCGCGTCAACATAACGCTCGTCGGCCGAGAGAAACAGCTCGAACGGCGCACCATGTTTTATCTGCGCCACAAAGTTACCGGATGAGCCGTAGGAGATCTTGAGTTGGCGTCCTGTCTGTTGCTGATAACGCTCGGCAATATCATCCAGGGCAAACTTGATATTGGCCGCCGCAGCCACATGAACGCTTTGCGCCGCCGCAGCCGGCAGACACAGACTGAGCAGCGCCAGCGCGGTCAGCACGGCCCTGGTCGTCGAATTCAGCAATCGCTCCAATAGCACCATCACAAGCTCCGGTTACTTTTCCCAGGCCTTGGCGGCCTGCTCGTCGGCATCGCGGGCCTCAACCCAGTGTTGACCACTCTCACCGGCTTCCAGTTTCCAGAATGGCGCCTTGGTCTTGAGGAAATCGATGAGAAACTCACAAGCCGCAAACGCCGCCTTGCGGTGGGCACTGCTGACACCGATAAACACTATCTGCTCGCCCAAATGCATAGTGCCAACCCGGTGAATTATGGTCAGCTGATTCAGCGGCCAGCGCTCACGGGCTTGAGTGGCTATTTGCCCCAAAACGGCTTCTGTCATCCCGGGATAGTGTTCCAGCGTCAGGTCGGTAACCGCGCTGCCATCGTTGAAGTCGCGCACCTTGCCAACAAAGGTCACCACGGCGCCGTCGCTGTTGTCGGCGGCGATGCGGGCATATTCGGCCGGGACATCGAAGTCGGCGGTTTGTACCAAAATACGATCGCTTTGCATCTCAACCTCCGGTTACCGGTGGGAAGAAGGCCACCTCGTCACCCGCTTTGATCTCTGTATGCCAGGGGCTGAGGGTTTGGTTGACGGCCACCAGCAGTTTGTCGGACGCCATCACTCTGGCCCACTTGTCGTCTGTGGCCGCCAATTGGGCACGCAGCGCCTCGGCCGTCAAACCCGGCTGGCTCTCGACGTCAATGGCAGCCGTTCCCAATAATTCGCGTACTTGAGCAAAAAACAGCACTTTAATCATATCGTTACACCTTAAAATGACCGGATTTACCACCGCGTTTTTCCAGCAGTCTTACCTGGGTAATCACCATATCCTTCTGCACCGCTTTACACATATCGTAAATAGTCAGTGCCGCAACCGAGGCCGCCGTCAGGGCTTCCATTTCAACCCCGGTTTTGCCAGCCAGCTTACACAGGCTGGTGATCCTGACCCGGTTTTGCTCCGGCTCGGCCTGTAGATCCACCTCGACCTTGGTCAGCATCAAGGGGTGGCACAAAGGGATCAGCTCTGAGGTTTTCTTCGCTGCCATAATGCCGGCGATTCTGGCGGTGGCGAACACATCGCCCTTATGGTGGCTGCCACTCATGATCATCTGCAGCGTCTCAGCAGACATCTCAATATAGGCCTCTGCACGGGCTTCGCGCTCGGTGATCGACTTTTCGGTCACATCCACCATATGGGCGTTGCCATCGGCATTGATATGGGTAAAGGCATTAGTCATCTATAGCAACCTTTTTCAAATGGGATACGAAGTTACAGGGCCGGTGCCGGGCATCCGGCTGCTCTTTGAGGATCTTGTTCCAGGCCGTACGGCATGCGCCGGTGGAAGCGGGCAGACAAAACAGCGCCGTTTGATTGGCGATATTCAAAGGCTCAAAATGGGTATGACTGCAATGTCCCATGTCAGTTCCTGCTGCTGAATGCTACCGAGATGGCGATGATAGTATCTGACGCCCAAACGAGCGGCCACCCTCAACCGCCGATAGAGGCCAGGTGTTGGGTCACACCGGTAATACCTTGGTGCAGATAGTGAGTCTCTTTCTTCTGCTGCAACTGCTGATGCAAACGGGCAATCAACTCATCCTGCTGTTCAGGACTCTGAAGCAGATCACGAAGATCGACACCATGTTCGGTGAACAGACACAGGTGCAGCTTACCCTTGGCAGAAACCCGCAACCTGTTGCAGCTGGCGCAGAAGTTTTTGGCATAAGGCATGATGAGCCCGATACGGCCACGATAATCAGGATGGCTGAAGTTTTGCGCCGGGCCATCTTCGGCCGCGGGCTGATCATACTGCCAACCTTCGGCCTCGAGTCTGGCCTTGATATCGGCTCCGGCCAGGTGATGCGCCTTGAAATAGTTGTGCCCCAACCCGGTTTCCATCAGCTCGATGAAACGCAGATCTATGGGGGTATGTTTGATCCAATGCAGGAAACACGGCAGATCCTTGTCGTTGAGATCCTTGAGCAGCACGGCGTTGATCTTGACCCGCTCAAAGCCGGCTTCCAGCGCCGCATCTATACCGCGCATGACCTCATCGAACTTGTTCTCGCCGGTGATCTGATAAAACATCCTGGGGTCCAGGCTGTCCACAGACACGTTAATCCGCCTCAGCCCGGCGTCGTACCACTCTTTGGCGTGCTTCTCGAGCCTATAACCATTGGTGGTAGTGGCAATAGTGTGAATTTCGCTGTTGTCGGCAACTGCGCGGATGATATCGGTAAAGTCTTTGCGCAGTGTAGGCTCGCCACCTGTGATCCGCACTTTGCGGGTACCTACTTTGGCGAAGGCGGCAACCAGATTCTCAATCTCGCTGAGCGTCAGAAAAGAGGGCTTGCCCTCCGGGCGATAACCATCCGGTAGGCAATAACTGCATTTGAAGTTACAGACGTCAGTGACTGACATCCGCAAATAGTGAAATCTTCGACCAAAATTGTCTTGTAACTGGGACATGATCACCTTTCCAAGTCAGGGAGGTGAGGGCATTTCTTTGCTCACCCCGGTGGCAAAATTGCCACGGCTAAAGGACCATATCTTCACTGACGTAGGACCAAAAGCTCGGAGAACCGTCTGCGCCAATTATAGGACGAAAAGGGGGGCGAACCATACCCCTAAAAATGTATTTCCCGACTTGGCTCAAATCTGCGTGGACTTTTTGTGACAGGTCTCACTCAGAAATTTCATCGAATCCCTGTGCCGCTTTCCGATCAAATACTGTGCCCTGGATGGATTTTCAGGTAAGGTTGGAGCTGGATAAAAATAAAACACCCGTTTACATCGGGGACTTTGAAGGATAGAGGTGACATGATGGAACGCGAATCAATGGAATTCGATGTTGTTATCGTCGGTGCAGGTCCCGCCGGACTGGCTACGGCTTGCCGTTTGATGCAGATCTCCAAAGACAGCGGCAAAGAGATCAGTGTCTGTGTGGTCGAAAAAGGCTCTGAAGTTGGCGCGCATATTCTCTCCGGCGCCGTCTTTGAACCCAGCGTATTGGAAGAACTCTTCGGTGACTGGAAAGAGTTGCGAGCGCCCCTGCATACCCAGGTTACAGAAGATGAAATCTATCTGCTCAAGTCGGCCGAAGATGCCAGACATCTGCCCAACAGTCTGGTACCCAAGACCATGCACAACCATGGCAACTATATTATCAGCGTCGGTAATCTCTGCCGCTGGATGGCCGAGCAAGCCGAAGGCCTGGGAGTGGAGATATTCCCCGGTTTCGCCGCCAGCGAGCTGTTGTTCAATGAAGATGGCAGCGTCAAGGGCATACTGATTGGCGACATGGGCATAGGAGCCGATGGCCAGCCCAAAGACAGCTATATGCCGGGCATGGAATTACACGCCAAATATACTGTGTTTGCCGAAGGCTGCCGCGGCCATCTGGGCAAGCAGCTGATAGAAAAATTCCACCTGGATAACGGCAAGACACCACAGCACTACGGCATAGGCTTCAAAGAGATTTGGAAGATCCCGGCCGAGCAACACCAACAGGGTAAAGTGGTTCACAGTGGCGGCTGGCCGCTGTTGGAAGGCGCCAGCGGTGGTGGTTTCCTCTACCATATGGAAGACAACCAGGTTGCCGTGGGGCTGATCATCGATCTCAACTACAAGAACCCGCATCTGAGCCCTTTCGATGAATTTCAGCGTTACAAGACCCACCCTGTCATCGCCAAGACCTTAAGTGGCGGCGAACGTTTGAGCTATGGTGCCCGCGCCATCACCAAGGGGGGGCTAAACTCTCTGCCCAAGATGAGCTTCCCAGGCGGTCTGGTAATAGGTTGTGATGCCGGGACACTCAACTTCGCCAAGATCAAGGGTACCCACACCGCCATCAAGAGCGGTATGCTGGCGGCCGAGACTCTGGCCGAAGGCCTTATTGCCGGGGTTGAAGGCGGAAAAGATCTCGACTGCTTCCAGGAACGGCTGGAACAGAGCTGGCTCTTTGATGAGCTTTACCGCTCCCGTAACTTCGGCCCGGCCATGCACAAGTTCGGCACTTTCCTGGGTGGAGCCTTTAACTATATCGATCAAAACTGGTTTGGCGGCAAGTTCCCTGTGACCCTGAGAGATGAGCATCCCGACTATGCCCAGATGGGTGAAGCCAGCGCCTACAGCAAGATTGACTACCCCAAGCCGGATGGCAAGCTTAGCTTCGACAAGCTCTCTTCAGTGTATCTTTCCAATACCTTCCACGAGGAAGATCAGCCCTGCCATCTGCGTTTGAAAGATGCCAACATCCCTATTGCGGTCAACCTGGTGAAATACGATGAACCGGCGCAGCGTTACTGCCCTGCGGGTGTCTATGAGGTGGTTGAAGACGAGGGGCAACCCAAGTTTGTGATTAACAGCCAGAACTGCATTCACTGCAAAACCTGTGACATCAAGGACCCCAGCCAGAACATCACCTGGGTGACGCCCGAAGGAGGCGGTGGTCCCAACTATCCCAATATGTAATTGATTAACCTAAACCACAAAAACGCGTCTTTATAAGGCGCGTTTTTTTATTTACCGAACGCAACATTAGGCTCTATTGAAGGAAGGGCAATTTTTAGTCATAATCCCGGTTCTACAATAAGATCCAGCCCCATAAAACAGCTGGCATACCTATACTCTACAAAGACTTAAGGGAAAGTCCCTGCCACTGTGTTAGCTCGCGGCCGTAACCAACGCCGGCTAATTAATGCTGTTGTCCACATTAATAAGGATATGGATAGGCGATCGCTATGAAACTCATGCTTACCATCAAACAAAAGATTTTACTGACGGTGACTCTGGCCGTGCTGATGTCGACTATTTTAGTTGGTGTGCTCAGCCAGCGCAGTGCCCGTGAAGTTGTCGAACAACGTATGCTCGGTTCCGAGCTGCCCAGCTTGATGCTGCAGATCCGCAATAAGTTGGATCTGGAGATCAGTACACTGATGAACGGTGCCGAGCAACTTGCCCACAGTCAGATGCTCAAACACTGGTTGGAACAGGGGCGTCCCGAAGCCGAAGTCCCCTTGGTCATCTCACAACTCAAGGACATGACCCGTCAGTATCATTTGGCGCAAGCCTCCTACGCCGACCGCGAGACGGCGGCCTATTACACCCAGGACGGTTTCCTGCGGATCCTCAATCAACAGCAGGACGGCTGGTTCTTCAACTACAGAGACAGTCGCCAGGAACGCATGTTGAATGTGTTCACCGAAGCCAACGGCGAGGTCAAACTCTTCATTAACTATCAACAGCCCAACGGTCGCGGCCTGGTGGGGCTGGCCAAGTCACTCGACGATATGGTGCGCCTGCTCAACTCCTTCAAGATTGAGCAGAGCGGCTATGTGTTCCTCACCGACAATCAGGGCAAGATCCAACTGCATCCGGACAAGAATCTGACAGGCAAACGTAACTTGCAGGATCTCTACCCAGGCAATGTCAGCAAACTGTTGAATAAGAGCGACTTCCAGTTGCTCGAAACCGAAGTCAATGGTACCGATATGCTGGTTGCCAGCAGCTATATTCCGTCAATGGATTGGTATCTGGTGGCTCAGGTTCCTCAAGGGGAAATCTTTGCCCTGTTGCAAGAGGCCGCCTACCAGATTCTGTTATGGACAGCATTGATTGCCGCCGGCTTCATCTTCCTGGCTGTGATAGTGGCCGGCTCTGTTAGCCGCCCCATCAGCAAGGTGGCGGAAATGTTCCGCGACATAGGCGAAGGCGAAGGCGACTTACGCCAACGTCTGCCGGTCGAGGGTGAAGATGAAATAGCCCAACTGGCCAAGGGCTTCAACAGCTTTATCTCCAAGATCCAGGACTCTGTGGTCGAAGTGGCCGCCACCAGCGAACAGTTGGGGTTATCAGCCAAGGATGTCTCGGCGCAGGCCCAGCAGACCATGAGCGACAGCCAGGATCAGAAAGACCGCACCATGATGGTGGTGACCGCCATCAACGAAATGGGGGCAACCGTTAACGAGATTGCCGCCAATGCGGCCCAGGCGGCGGTAACAGCCAAAGATGCCGACAGCGAATCGGCCACCGGCCAACAGGTGGTGACCCGCGCCCGGGATACCATTAACCAGCTGTCGCAGGATGTGGCTCAGGTCGGCGAAGTAATCGAGTCTCTGGCGACCCATACCAAATCCATCGGCGGCATTCTGGATGTGATCCGTGCCATCTCGGAGCAAACCAACCTACTGGCACTGAATGCCGCCATCGAAGCGGCTCGGGCCGGTGAAGCCGGCCGTGGTTTTGCGGTCGTGGCCGATGAAGTCCGAAACCTGGCTTCCCGCACCGCGGCCTCAACCGATGAAGTGCAGGTAATGATAGATAAGTTGCAGGCCGAAGCCGCCAGAGCCGTCAGTGCCATGGAGCTGAGCCGTAATCGCTCCCGTGAAGGCGTTCAGGCCGTGGATGAAGCCAGCCAGGCGCTCAGCGGTATTTCAGGACAAATTGCCCAGATAAGCGATATGAATATCCAAGTGGCGGCGGCCACAGAGGAGCAATCCACTGTAGTGGAGGATATCAATCGTAACGTCAGTGAGATCAATGAGATAACCCAGCGCACAGCCGAGACCGCCGAAGCCGCCGCAGCAGCCAGTGACGCACTCAATAATCTGGCCCATAGGCTGGATACCTTAGTCGCCCGCTTCAAGGTTTAACCTCAGGTTCCCCAACGGCAGCCTTGCAACTGCCGTTGGGAATACTGAACCTAATTCCCGTAAAGCCTTGAGTACACATGCAACTCCTGAATCTTGCTGCTGATTGGTATAACATAGCCGCAACTATCTTTCGGCTAATAAAAGAGTATTCATGGAACCACAGATAGAATGGGTGCTGTCACATATCGCCTGGCTGATGTTTATTCTGGCAGGACTCTTCTTTGTCTTGCAGCTTTGGCGTTGGCAGCAACTGTTGAAACATATACGGGTTCAGTATCCTGAACTGGCTCATACAGATGAAAATAATTCACCAAATATAGCGATAAGAGTCAAACAGTCGCTGGAGTCTGGCACTCTGGCCAACAGCCAGGATCCTGTGATTATTCGTTATCAGAAACAACAGAGCAGCCTTAGACTGATAATGGCTATTCTGTTGACCATAGGCTTTGTAATGGCCATATTAGAGTGAGCTAAAACCCGTTAAGCCCAGCGCTATTCAAGACAGACTATAGATGAATATCAGTTATCTATGGCCTGTGTTTACCAACCCAAAGTTCTGCTAGTGTTCCAAGGTTATTGTTTGGGCCAGGGAAAACTCACCTCAGGCTGCTCGCCATAGCAGGTGGGGCGTCTTGGGCAAACTGCACCTCTGGAGCAGATCAATCTGGCATCGCCGGCGATACCACGCTCGACCCAATTAATATTGAGTATCCGCGCTACTGTCAGCAGTTGCTGTTTTATCTTTCTGGGAATGGCACCTTCTCCGCCCTGCTCGACACAAGCTTGTTTAAGATCTTGCGCCAATGACAAGGCATCCTCCCCTTGGGCCTCAATGGCAGGATTGAGATCTATTCCGGCACAGAGCACATGATGATTACCGGCCAAGTCTTCTACCTTGACCGATTCACAGCAATAGATCCTGGGTTGTTGCTCCACATCCAAAATGGATATCTGCGCCGAACTGCCCTCCTTGGGCTCGGTGATCATCCGAAATACCGCCCAGTGCTGACAAGGGTCGGCCACCGCCCGCATATTCCCCCAGGGTAGCGGAATACCGTTGCCCCGATACACAGCTTTTAGCTTGCCCGGAGCATAGGCATCGAAATAATGCCAGTGAGGATAAGGTGAAACCACTGTCATACGCCGCATCGCTACCGAGGGAGAAACCCCCGCCAGCCGGTGAGCATCTATCTCGTAGCCGTATCTGTCCAGCAGTTGCCTGAATGCTACTTTGGGGCAGAGCAAGGCCCCGGCAAAGAAACTGGCCTCAAAGCCACGCCAGGCCTGGAGAATATCCTGGGCATTGAGAGACGAACTCTGGATCTGGGGATCGGTTTCACTGAAACCACTGCGGCCCACGGTCAAAACATTGCTCAGCCCATCGCGATTGTGCAGCACACAGTGACCTATATGCACCGCCAAATCATACTTGAGCCTGGTTGGTTGAGACTTAAGGATCTCGTTGAGAAATAGCGTTCCCGGCGGCTCCATGTAGGAAGTCACCAACTCCCCGGCACTGATCCCCTGGGCATCCGTCAGCAGTTTTGCCGGCCGGGCGAACCATTGGATCTTCAGTCCCTGCGTCGCGGCGAGATCCAGCATCTCTTCTACCGACAAGGGTAGACGTTTCTTACCCACCTCTTCGGCGGCCCGTTCCAGATCGGGGAAATGGTTTTGATGGTGTTCCTGATGGGCGCGGATCAACAGGTGGGCAAACTGGCGGCCGCTGATCCCCGTTTGTGACAGCATCTCGGGAATGGCTATCTGCAAAATATCATTGGAAAACAGGAAGCCCGGCTCCAGCGGCATACCACTGACACCACCGCGCCGCCCCTTGTCCGGAGTGATAGCCTGCTCCTCCGGCGCATCGTCCAGAAACCAACTCACCTCTTTCTGAAAAACTGCGGCTATGACCGCCAGCATACCAGCGCTGGGAACACGCTTGCCCCTTTCGATCATCGACAGGTATGACACAGACGGCGCCGACTCAGGATCGACCCTGACACAGCGTGCCGACAAGTCTTCCATAGTTAAGTGATTGCGCTTTCTGAGGTTTCTTATTTTAGTACCCAGAAAATGTGACTTACGGATCAGGCTTTGGTCTTGGCGCATTTTGTAAAATTCACACTGTAAAATTTTTATTGTGAAATTGTAATCAAAAAAACGCTAGCCTACAAATTAAGCAATTCACAGGAATTGTCCGGCCATGAGGCGACAGTGCCATCAGGTCAAGGAAAGCAAAACACGAGGGCGAGACGATGAACATCTCCACTATGCAGCAAAAAATCAATCAAGAGCACAACCCTTTCATCGCCGAAGCCGTCTTTGCCGTGGAAGCACTCGGTGAACGCCATATCGCCGACAAGATGGCCAATGCCAAGCAACTGCTTGACCGGCTGTTCCCACTGGCAAACGGCTCACATGCCGAGGTGGTTTGCTATGTGGTCTACTATCAGCATCTCTTGGCCTGCTTTGCCGATGGCAGCCAGTGTGGCCTCAAACAGCCACAACAGTTTGTCGCCCTGAGCGGCCACCGCAGCGAGCCAGAAGCCATACTGCTCAAGGATGATTGCGGCTGTCACCTGGAACTGAGCTTTGACCGCCAAGGCTGCATCGGCAGCCGCGACTGTGCCGCCATTGAAGACATTCAGCTGGAACGCTGTCTCATCGATGGCCGCTGCCAGGACAACAGACTCAAACGTGAGTGGATTAGCCTGTTGCATAATGATGGCGGTCAACCACGCAGCAACAAGAGTTGCAAACGCTTTACCACCAAAGATGGCCATGAATATCAGTTGTCTTCACGGGTCTAATCGCAACAGAGCGTCATAGGCACTTGGCCTTATTAGACACAGCAAAAGGCACAGCAAACTTCTGCCAGAAATGACATAAACTCGGGATCGGGGAACTGGCTTCCCTGATCCTGTTGTCTTAGTCAGAGATTCAGTAAAACTTACGCTGGACATTAAGTTAATTTTAGTTTTCCTAGCATTTTGCCTCACTTATACTAACGCTCCCGGAATCTTGCTATCTCTTGTCCATGAGCCAACTGCAGAAAAAGTGGCTGTTTTGCCTGCTTGCCATCGCCTGCCTACACCCCGCAATCTCCTCACCTCTGGCACTCTTGGTGGGATTTGTGCTGGCTAATCTCGGCTGGTTGCCATCGGACTGGGATCTGGGGAAACTGACCAAAAAACTGCTGGCCATCTCCATTGTCGGTCTGGGTTTTGGCATTCCGCTGCAACAGGCGATCGACGCCTCTGTGGGCAACTTGCCGTTAATCCTGGGATCAATATTGCTGACCCTGCTGGCGGGCACTGCGTTGACTCGGGTTTTGGGATTGGATAGACGAGTCGGTCACTTGATTGCCAGTGGCACGGCCATCTGTGGTGGCAGCGCCATCGCCGCGGTGGCACCGGCTATCAATGCCCGCAACGAACAAACCGCCATTGCACTGGCCTGCGTCTTTGTACTTAACTCGGTTGCCCTGTTTGTTTTTCCCGTGATAGGTCATCTACTGCAGCTGAGCCAACATGACTTCGGAGTTTGGAGTGCCATCGCCATTCATGACACCTCGTCCGTGGTGGGCGCCGCATCCGCCTACGGTGAAGAAGCACTCAAAACGGCGACCACCATCAAACTGGCACGTGCCTTGTGGATAGTGCCTCTGGCGGCAATCAGCGCCTTGTTGTTTGGTGGCAAGGGTAAACTCAATATTCCCGGGTTTATTCTGTTTTACTGCCTGGCTATTGCCATCACCAGTTTGTTACCTCAGGGCCAATTTATCTATCAGGAGCTATTTGAGCTGGCGAAGCGTACCCTGGTGGTGTGTTTGTTCCTGATTGGCTGTGGTATCACCTTCAGGAAACTACAGCAGAGTGGTAGTAAGCCCTTACTTCTTGGAGTGACTCTCTGGCTGTTTATCGGCAGCTCGTCTCTTGGCTATATTCTCTGGCAGGGTTGAAAACAGGTAACAAAAGCCTGCGAAGGCGCTGAGTTCTATCAGAGCCCGCAACAAGCCTTGGGTCTGGGTCGATGCCAGTACCACCAGTAAGAGAAACAGCAGGATATAGCCAGGCTTCACCGCCACCTCCACAGTTAAATAATGCCGCTATTATTGGTGTCTGTGGAGCCTGGGTGCCAATATCGATTCTCAATAATAAAGAACCCAAAGCACTAAGAAAAAATTTTTTATACCTTTTTATATGCATTAACTGGCAGGAAACCCGCCCTCTGTGACGGGGATAGCCTGGTAGCAAGGAGGAAAGTTACCGGGGAAAATGCCTAATCCTACTTGCTCAGCCGCCGCAGGATTAGCTTCAAGAAACGCGTGTAAAGTCGCTTCAAAACGACAGATGCCAACCGCGTCTTAGGCCGCCTGTGAAGTATCGGCGCTAGCAACGGGTTGAATAAAGTCTTCCATAAACCAGGCACAGAAGGTATGGCGGCCATCAACATCCGCCTTGGCGTAAATTGCCGATGCCTGCTGCCGCACCGTCTTCTCCTTGGTGCTGCGAACACTGGCAATCTCTTTGAAACTCAAGCCCTTCAACAGTAATAAAGCCACTTCCTGCTCACTGCGGGTCAGCGACCAGAGCTCAAATTGTTGCTGTACCGCCTGGGTGTATTCCTGGCGGGCGGCTTGCATTCGACTGGAGATATTGCAGATCCTGGCATCGGCATTGGCCAACTTTGACTTGAGTAACTGCATCTCGCGGCTGCGGCGGATCAGATCAACACTGATATACAGGGCACCACAGGCGGAAAGCGCCACCAAAATGCTCTCCTGCACTATGTGATAAGTCGGCACACCAAGTTGCATGTCTGACAACACATCCAGCAGATTCAGCGTCATGATCACACTGAGCAGCACTATCATCACCAGATCCTTCATTGACGCAACTCCCGATTAATAAGCTTAAAAAACAAGCAGTTAACTTATGGTACATATGTCCCATAAGTGCAAATATGATACAGGTTGCCGAAGACGACAGGCCAAATCAGTGCCAGGCTGGCGGCTGGTATTTCCCCAAGAGACACTCCCATGAAAATCCGCCCCCTCTATCTGGGTTGTAGCCTGCTGTTAATGGTGTTTCAGCTGAGAGCGGCCCCGGAAACAGACAGAGATGCCCTGCTGGCCCTGAGTCAAAACAGGCTGCACACATCTTCGGCACAATTGGCTCCAATATATCACAGCTCGGACTGGCTGACAGGCTTGCCAAGCATCAGTTTGAGCCATCTTGGCAGCCTGGAAAGCCACAACAGCTATGAGCAGGAGCTCTCGCTCAACCTGCCTTTTCAGTCGCCGGCCATGCAGCGCCAGAATGCCAAACTCAAGCCCATTAACGAACGCATGCTGGAATTGCAGAGCCAACTGCAGCGCCTCTATCTCTCTGGCCTGTTGCGTCAGTATTGGTGGCAACAGGCACAAGCCGAGCAGGAGCTGGCGCAACTGCGCCACAAGCAACAGGTATTGCAGCAACTGCTGCAGCGGCAACAGGCCCTGAGCCGAAGTGGTGAAATGCCGGCAACTGCGGTACTGCTGCTAAAACGTGAACTGCTGGAGCTGTCGCTCACTAAACTCCCACTGGAGCAGCAACAACAAGAAGCCAACGAGGCACTCAAGCGACTGACCGGACTGCAACAGCTGCCATCGCTGGATGAAAGTGACACCCCACTGCCGGATGATGCCGGAGCCGGGCATCCCATGTGGCAATTGCTGGCGCTGCAGCAGCAACGTCAGCAGCTCACCACAAACGCCCAACTCGAAGGAGATGACACTCCTTGGCTGGTGTCTGTCACGGCCAAAAACACTGCAACTCTGGGACAGGATGAACAGTCTCTGGGTCTGGCACTGGAGATCCCCTTGCCTGTTGGCAACGGCCTGAGCCAGCAACAGCTTGGCGAGTTGCAGCAACAAAGGCTGCAACTGGAGCAACAGCAACAACAGCAGTTACTGCAGAGCCAACTGCAGTTGCAGCAACTCAAACGTCGTCAAGCCCAGCTACAACAAGAGCAGCAAGGGCTGGAACAAGCCGTGCAGCTGAGCAAACAGCTCAGCCAAACCCTGCTGACCACGGCCGAACAAGGCCCAGCCCAGTATGAGTCCTGGCTGCGGCGCCATCTTGAGGCCCTGGATACCCAAGCCAGGCTGTCGCTCAACCGGCTGGCACAAGCCCAGCTGCATTCCCAACAACTGCAAGCGCTCGGAGTTACCCTATGACCGCTAAAACCCTGGTTGGCACATTGGTGTCGACACTGTTCTTCTCCCCGCTGTGGGCGCAGGAAATTTCGGTTGCTGACCTAGGCAAGCTGACACTCAGCTTCACCTCAGTGAACCAAGTACAACAGATAGAGGCAGCCCCTGTACCGGCAATATTGGCGGCTCAGCCCGGCAGCAGCTTCTATCTCACGGCACCGGAAACCATCCAACAGCGACGCTGGTTGGTGGCCGAAGGAGAATGGGTCGATGAAGGCCAAGCGCTGGTGCAACTTAAGGGCGCCGAAATTGCCCACTTTCAGCTGCAATTTGCCGCCGCCGAAGCGGCATTCAAGCTCGCCAAGCAACGCTATGATCGCAACCAAAAGCTGCGGGCCAACGGCGCCATAGGTGCCGAAACCTGGTCGCAGATAAGCCGGCAGTATTTCGACACCTTGCTGCAATATGAACACCTACAGCATTTCAGTGAATTGCTTAAGCCGGGGGAGAGTCCTGAGACTCTGATATTGCACGCGCCCATGGCCGGATTGCTGCAATACGGCGATAGCAGTGAACCGCTGATGAGCGGCGCCCCACTGCTGGGGATACTGCCCGCCGACGAACTCAGGCTTAAACTGCGTTTACCCCTGGCCCAGAAAGACAGTGTCAATGCCGTGATGGCCGGAGAGTGCCAACTGCAGATAAGTCGCAAGGACCAGCTGGCCAAACAGGGCTTTGTCGACGCCTGGAGCCAGGCCGTTCCCCCAAGCTGCGGCCTGCAACCCGGGCAGCAACTACAGGTTATTCCGCTGCAGGCCATCAATGCCTTGGTGGTGCCCAAACAGAGTCTCTATTCCTGGGGCACTGGCAGCCAGGTGCTGAGTCACAGCCAAAACAAGCTGCGGCCAACCGATGTGCAAGTGCTAGGTGCCAGCGCCGACAGCTACTTCCTGGCGCCCAATGAGACACTGGTCGGTGCCGAGGTGCTGAGCGACTCAGTGGCGGCCGTCAAAGGCATACTCCTGGGTTTGGGGGGCGAATAGCATGCTCAGTGCCATTATCCGTTTCTCCCTGACTCAAAGGCTGTTTACCCTGATAACAGCGCTACTGCTCTGCGGTGCCGGCGCCTATTCCTGGCTGGGGCTGCCGCTGGACGCCTTTCCGGATATCTCGCCAACCCAGGTGAAAATCATCCTCAAGGCTCCCGGCATGACAGCCGAAGAGATAGAGGCCCAGGTGACAGTACCGGTTGAGACTGAGCTACTGGGGATCCCCAAGCAGGCGATACTGCGTTCCACCAGCAAGTATGCAATTACCGACATCACCCTGGACTTCAACGAAGGCACAGATATTTACTGGGCCAGACAACAGGTGAGTGAACGCTTGGCGGCGGTATGGGACAAGTTGCCCGCCGATCTGGAAGGCGGCGTTGCCCCCATGAGCACCCCGCTCAGTGAAATCTTCATGTTCTCGCTGGAGAATCCCTCGCTGTCGCTGCTGGAGCGCCGTCAGTTGCTGGAATGGGAAGTCAGGCCGCTGCTGCGTACCGTGCCCGGAGTCGCCGATGTCAACATTCTCGGCGGTTTTGCCAAGACACTGCAGATCACCCCGGATCCCGTCGCCCTGGCTCAGGCCGGTATCAGCCAGGAAGAGTTGATAGCCCGTATCGAGAGCAACAACAGCAACACGGGTGCCGGACGCATCACGCTAGGAACAGATAACCTGACGGTTCGCACCGAAGGGCGCATCGACTCGCTGGAAGCCCTGCAACAACTGGTGATTGCCACCAATCAGGGCGGCAGCTATCGCCTGCAAGACCTCGCCCGGGTCGAAATTGGCCATCTCAGCCGCTACGGCGCCGTGACCCGTAATGGTGAAGAAACCACAGAGGCCTTGATCGTCGGTCTCAAGGATGCCAATACCGATCAGGTCATTAAACAGGTACGGGAAAAGCTTGCCCAGATAGAAAAGACCCTGCCTCCAGGCAGCCAGCTGAATGTGTTCTACGACAGGGCCAACCTGATAGGCACAGCCATAGGCACCATTTCAGATGCCCTGTTTGAAGCCGTGGTGTTGGTTATTCTGTTACTGGCGCTGTTTCTCGGCAACTTGCGGGCTGCGCTGGTAGTATCACTGTCGCTGCCACTGGCGGCACTGGCCACCTTTATGCTGATGCGCTACTTCAATCTGTCGGCCAACCTGATGAGCCTCGGCGGCCTGGTGATCGCCATCGGCATGTTGGTGGACTCCTCCGTGGTGGTGGTGGAGAACATGGTCAACCAAATTGCCGGTGGCAAACGCCTGCCCAGGCTGCACCTCATCTACCGCGCCACCAAGGATGTGGCCGTGCCTGTGGTGTCCGGCACCCTGATAGTGATCATAGTCTTCTCACCGCTGCTGACCCTCAGTGGCCTCGAAGGCAAACTGTTCACCCCAGTGGCTATCACCATAGTGTTTGCCATGCTGTCGGCACTGGCACTGTCGCTGACGGTGATCCCCGTGCTGGCCTCCTATCTGGTCAATGAAAAAGCGGCCAACGAACCCAAGGCCATTGGCTGGCTCAAGGCGCGCTACCTGCTCAGTCTGCAGTGGGTGTTCCAGCACGGTAAGGCTTTTTGCGCCACGGCACTGGTGGCACTGGTACTGAGCCTGGGGCTGTTTACTCAGGTGGGTAAAACCTTTATGCCGACCCTGGATGAGGGTGACATTATTCTGCAGTTGGAGAAGTCCCCGTCGATTTCGCTGCAGGCCTCACTGACACTGGATACTCAGATAGAGCAGCACCTGCTGGCCACTGTGCCCGAAATACGCCAGTTGGTCGCCCGCACCGGTGCCGATGAACTGGGGCTGGATCCCATGGGGCTGAATGAGACAGATGTCTTCATGGAACTTAAACCCGTTGAAGAGTGGCGCTTTGCCAGCAAAGAGGCGCTTATCGATGCCATACGCACCGAAGTGCTCAAGTTTCCGGGGATCAATTTCAACTTCACCCAACCAATCCAGATGCGGGTCTCCGAGATGCTTACCGGCAGCATAGGCGATGTAGCGATTAAAATTTTCGGTGAAGATCTTGAGACGCTTTCAAGATTGGCCAGTGAGACGGCACACCTGACCAGCGCCACTCGCGGCAGCCAGGATGTCAAAACCGCCATGACCGAAGGCAGCCCCTTTATCAACCTCCGCCTCAAGGAAGGTTTGGCCCGCAGTTACAACATGAGTGCCGATGAGTTTGGCCGATATCTCAAGAGCCAACTGGAAGGTCTTGCCATAACCGAGATAATCCAGGGCAAGAAGCGAACTCCCGTGCTGATCGCCCAGGCAGCAGATGGTATCAACAGCCTGCCGCAACTGGAGCAAAGGCTATTGGTAATGCCGGATGCCAGCCTCAGGCCCCTTGGTGAACTGGCGCAAATAAGCTATCGCGAAGGGCCGATACTGATTGAGCGCGAGCAAGGCAACCGTTTTGCCGTGGTCACCACCAATGTCAGCGGCCGCGATATCGTCGGCTTTGTTGAAGAACTACAGGGCAAGCTGGCGGCTGAGCTGTCTCTGCCCAGCGGTTACAGCCTGAATTTCGGCGGCGAATTCGAGAACCAGCAACGGGCGACCCGTAATCTGCTGTTGGTGGTGCCCGTGGCGCTGATGCTGATCAACCTGATCCTGTTCACCACCTTCGGCAATATCTCCAAAGCCTTGCTGATCCTGGCCAACGTCCCCTTTGCCATGATGGGCGGTATCTTCAGCCTGTTTATCTCGGGCGAATACCTGTCGGTGCCGGCCTCAGTGGGCTTTATCGCCCTGCTGGGGGTAGCCGTGCTCAACGGCGTGGTGATGGTCAGCTACTATGAACAGTCGCGGCATCTGTTTGCCAGCCTCAGTGAGCGGGTCGAACAGGGGGCCGCCCGCCGACTGCGGCCGATTCTGATGACGGCCACCACCGCCATGTTCGGCCTGATCCCGCTGGCCTTTGCCACCGGGCCCGGCGCCGAAATTCAAAGACCGCTGGCAATCGTGGTCATAGGCGGGCTGATCACCTCCACTATCACCACCCTCTATTTGTTGCCACTGCTGTATCAAACCCTGGAGAAACGCCAATGAAACAACTCTTGGTGCTGATAGTGCAGCACAATCTAAAAGACGATGTGGTCGACACCCTGATGTCGCTGGACTACCTATCAGGCTTCAGCCTGATCAATATCTGTGGCTTCAGCCGCGAACACAGCCACTTCAATCTCAAGGAACAGGTGGAAGGTTATCGGGAATTCTACAAATTTGAGGTGATGCACCCGCAAGAGTCACAGCAGGCGCTGCTGCAGACCTTGGCGGAGGTCTGCCGCCACAACCCCTGCCGCTATTGGATAGTACCGATAGCGACAGACGGCGTGCTGGGTCAGGACTGACGGGGTTTGAGCCAATACTGGCCGGCGATGGCCAACAGGCAATAGCCGAGGAAGAACCAGAAGCCCGACTCCAGGCTGGCGTGGGTGTGAACCAAATCCCCCATGCCGGCCGAGGCGTTGCCGGCCATATAGGTGATGATAAGTGCCACCACAAATACGTCGGCCATGGACCATTTGGCAATGGCCGCGGTAATACTGTCGATGATCTGCCGCACCTTACTGGACAGCGGCGCCTGAGCCAGCAGCATCAGCCCCAGCTTGCAGGCCGGCACTATCACGGAAAACAGCATCACCAGCGCCGCCACCAGGGTATTGCCGTGTTGATGCAGCTCGGTCACTGTACCCCAGATACTGCGGGTCTTGTTGAACACCTCCATTTCACCCTGAAGATTATTCAGCCCCAGCATACCGCTAATCATCGCCAGCATTCCCCTGGCACTGTCGCGTCCGGAACCATCACTGACGGCTTCGGCAATCATGTCCAACCCGGCTTCGGTCAGCTCGGCCTTTTCCACCGTGCCGCTGACACTCAAAATAGGTTGAGTCACCCCGGGGAGCAGCAAGGCCAGCGACAATAACAGGGTCATGATAGGTAAAATTCGGCGCATCGGGGTCACTCCACAAACTCAACAAAAAGGCCCACCACTCGGTGGGCCCATCAGTTTACCCAGTTTACCGCCAGATCAATAGAAGGGCTTGGGGTCGACATCCAAAGAGCTGGGCGATACACCTCTGTCTATGTTGAGATCAGACTTTTGCAGATCCACCATGGTCACATCGGTATATCGCTTAAACTTCAATGAATAGAAGCATTTGACTATGGGGTGCAACACGTCCCTGTCTTTGGATTCCCAGACTATGCCCACTCGGCCATCGGACAGTTGCACCAATGAACCGACCGGATAGACACCGATACAACGGATGAATTCGTACACCAGGCTCTCATCCAGATGAAAGGGCGTCAGACTGAGCAGAATCTTAAAGGCGGCTGCCGGGCTCATCGCCTCTTTATAGCAGCGGGTGGCGGTAAGGGCATCATAGATATCCACGATACAGCTCATACGCCCATGCAGCGGCAATGCATCTCCTTTCAGGCCCCTCGGGTAACCACGGCCGTCAAGTTTTTCATGGTGCATCAGACACACATCCTTGCTCACTTGAGACAAGCCCTTGGCCTGTTCCATGATCTCGATGGCGTAGGCCTGATGCAGCTTCATGTGCTCAAACTCTTCCGGCGTCAGCTTACCCGGCTTGTGCAGTATCTTGTTATCCACTTTGATCTTGCCGATGTCGTGGAGAATACCGCCGATGGCCAGCTGTCTGAGCATCTCGCGATCTAGCTTGAGATATTTACCGAAGGTGATCAGCAGGAAGGCAACATTGACCGAATGTTCCAGCAGGTACGCATCTTTGGATCTCAACGCAGAAACGCACTTCATCGCATCCGAGTCGAGCATCACCGACTCGATCATATTGTCTGCCAGTGCCGCAAACGGCTCGACTTCTATCGCCTTGCCTTCGAAGGTTTCACTGAGGACTTTGCGCACCAAGCCCTTGGCTTCTGTCAGTAGCTGTTTGGCCTGACCTATTGCCAATTGATGGTTCACCGAGGTTTTACGGGGAGGGTGATTGAAGACGGGGCGTTGTTTTTTCAGGCCACAGTTGTCGCTGGAACGCTCCACATCGACCCAGACAAAGCGGATGCCGCTGTTGCTGAGTTTAGTGATTGCCTGGCGGCTCCTGATCTGGCCGGCATTGGCGACGGCCAATTGGCCGTTGTTCTCAATGGCCGAGACATACATGCCTATCCCCAATTGAGTGACGGGCAACTTCAAAAGGGCTGCTGTCGATACCACATCGGTCATTCTTTCACTCCGGTAAATGCTTTTGGCCTCAATCCGAAAAACGTTTGCCTGGGGTTAACGACTCTCCGACAAATGTCACTCGGCTTTGCCTTATTTTAGAAGCCAAAGCCGGAAATGCCTATGCATCCTGGGGGGTAAAATTTGTCTTTATGATGCCAATCTCATTCAGATATTGGGCCAAGACACTGAAACCCTTCACTCAACCAACGGCGATACTGGCAGTTGTAACAGGAGCGGGTCACATCATCTATCTGTTCATCTTCGTCATCTTCGGCAAAACAAACACACTGGCCGGCAACCTCTCGGGCGGCCTGCAGATTGCTGCTGCCACCGAGAAACAGGCGTTTGCCCTGCTTTAGTTCAAACCATTGCTGCATTCAGAACTCCTTCAGCTGCTGTTTACCGGCATTGTGCCACTCGGCGCCACGTTTGCTGACCAGGAGGGCAAACTTATGCTCGGCCCACACCGCTTTGACCTTGCCGCTGAGCCAGACAGTGTCGGTTTCGGGCAACCACTCACCATCTGTGGTCAATACGCCATCCAGCTCAGAGCGATTTAGTATGTCGGCAACGCTGAAGGGCGCCGCTTCACCTGTCTGGCCAAATTTCAGTTGGCCTTTCACCCGGCCATCATTCCCTGTGAGCCTGAGCCCGAGGCCCGCGAGCGCGCCGATAACACCCTGCCCTGTGCCGCCGTGCTCGCTGAGACTGATACCCAAGTGTTCGGCCAAGCCGTAGGCTTGCTCCTTGGTCTTGACCTTTTGCTTGGCCTCACGGCCAAAAGCCATCAGTGCGTCCTGGCCGCTGAAATCGGCCAGAGACAAGAGCGCCAACCCAGGGTCGGCGGCGCTGGCTGATTCCCTGAGAAGATGAGCTATGGCCACCTCACGTATCGCCTCCAAGGTAAGCTCGCCACGATAACCAAAGCACATGGCACTATTATGGGAAGTGTAAGGAATATCCGGATGCACATAGAGCTGATGCCGGGTCACCAGGGAGGTTTGCCCGCCTTGTTGGGTCAACAATTCAGCAATCTCGGAAGCGATCTCACCCGTGCCTTTGGTGCCAATATCATCGGTATCGTCTATACAAATCAGCCAATCTTTCATCAATAAACCTTAATCAATCTGTCTGGGTATCTTTGTGGAGGAGATCGTGAGCCTTGAGGCGTCTCAAAACGGGAGGCACCAACAGGGCCCCGACTATGGCAAAGGCTCCACCTTGTAAACACTTGAGACCAAAGCGCACCAAGGCCACCTGTTCACTCATGCCCACCAGCAAATCCTCTACCAGCCCTTTAGCGGCCCAGGCGATACAGCCCACCAATGCCAGGGCGATGAAACGCCAGCGCAAGTTGAAAGCATTGGCCAGTAGCAGAAGCGCCAGGTCCATGGACACAGCCGGAACCACAAATTTGAGCAGAATAAGCGGGCCGCCTTTGCCCACGCCCAAGGTCATGGCAACCACTCCGGCCAAGGCGCCGCAAGCTGTCATGGCGCCCATGCGTCCGACAATGCCGTAACAGGTGAGATAGAAAAAGCTCATCAGCAACATAGAATGTCCCGACAAGCCGAGTTTCAGCCTGAGCATACTCTTGACTGCCACCAATAAGGTGGCACAAAAGCCGATAAAGAGCGCATCCTGCAATTGAAATCCTTTGATTTTATTTGTTGCCATGTTCGCTCCGGTGGTCCTGCCAATGGGTCGGCTTGGAAGTGTGGCCAAAGTGGCGACTCTTGGCGGCAAGCGCCATCTGTTTGGCCAATTTAAGCAGTTGGATCAAGAGGGGAAATAACACACAGTAGGCCAGTTCAGGCCAGTTGCGGGGGTTGAGCAGTTGCTTGGGCGCAATTCGCGCACCCCGCAGCCGCTGCAGTTGGTAGATCTCGGCGATCTCCTGGGTCATAAAGGGCAGCAGACCTATAGAAGCGGCCACCACAAAGGCCCATTTAGCCGGCATGACCAGGCATAACACCTCACCGATCCGTTCCGGGCGCACGGTAACCGATAGCCACCATCCCGGCAGCAGCGCCAGGGTGATGCGGGCCACCGCCAAGGTACCTTGTCCCAGCTGCTCGCCACCATGCATCAGTGCATACAGCCCCAAAGTAAAGCCGAGTTGCAGCAGAACAAAGCGGATTACCCCGCCTATGGCACCGCGCTGCAGCATGCCATGAACCACCAAGATCAGATTAATGGCCGCCAGCCAGGGAAGCTGCGCCTGAGGCAAGAGAAAGGCTGCCGATGACAGAATCACTACCAAGAACAAGGCGGTGGCACTGCCCCACAAACCTAAATCCAGCCCCTTGGGAGAAGCACGGCCGTGGCGCCGTCCTTTAGCCCACACAGGCAACCTCCTCTGGGGCAAACTCGATTTCCAGTTGGCCTTGTTGCAACTGCCACAGCTGACTACAAGGTAAGCCCGGCAGGGGTCTGTGGCTGGCAATCACTATGCTGCCGCCCTGTTCCCGCAGATAGTTGAGTATCTGCCAAAGCTGCCCCAGATGCTTGCCATCCAATCCCGCTAAGGGGTCATCCAACAGCATCAAGCTGGGGGTTAAACAAGCGATAGAGGCCAGGGCAATCAAGTGCTGCTGCCCATAGGAAAGCGTGTGGGGCGAGCTTTGGGCAAGATGCAGCAAGTCGAGCTGCTCAAGCAGGCTTTCAGCCCGGGACAGCGGCAGGTCGAAGCGGCGCAGGCTGAACTGCATCTCCTCTATGACTGTGGCTTCAAACAACTGACGGTTGGGGCGCTGCATCAACAGGCCTAGCATGGGGCCATAGGCACCAGGCTTGGGCTTACGGCCAAAGACCCGCAGTTGCATCGACGCCACCGCGGGTTGAATACCGGCTATCGCCTTCAGCAGGCTGCTCTTGCCCGAGCCGTTGTTACCCACCAGAGTAACCAGCTCACCGGCGCCCAAAGACAGGCCCTGCTGACACACAAACAGGGGCGAATGCCCCTGATAACGAAATTCAAATGAAGTGGCACTGACCAGTTCCCGACTTCGGTCCGGCTCCAGGCGTTTCAAATGGCTGGCGGATTCGACCCGGTAACTGCCGGGTAACAGGCGCCCTTGGTCCAGGTACCAGAAATGTTCAACAACTGAGGCAAAAGCCTGGGGATTATGCTCCACCAGTACCACAGCCATACCTTCCGCCAGCAGGTTACGGATTACTGCCAGCAGTTCATCGACACCGGCGTCATCCAACTGCGCCCAAGGTTCATCCAACAGCAGTACCGCCGGCTCACTCACCAACTGGGCAGCGATCATCAGGCGATATTTCTGTCCGAGAGACAGCTTGCTGACTTGAGTTTCCAGCGAGACAAACAGCCCCACCCGCCGCAATGCATGCTGCACTCTGGAGATCATCTGGCCGCTGGGCACACCGAGGTTTTCCAAGGCAAAGGCCACTTCGGCCCCGACTGTCTGGCGCAGTATCTGCACCTGGGGATCTTGCATCACCAGGCCCACCAACAACCCCTGACGGCGGAAAATGCCGCCTTCACAGGGACGCCGTTGCAGCCCGGCAAGCAAAGCCAGCAGACTGGATTTACCCGAACCCGTGGGACCACTGATGCAGTGGCAGGAGCCGGATTCTATTTTTAGATCCAGATCCCTCAATATCAAGGGCTGCAAACAGCCATGATTGAAATTGATCCCTTCGAGTTCGAGTAAGCGCATTATCAGATCTGCCAGTTAATCCCAACAAAGACTTGTCTACCTGCCTGAGGCAGAGAATCGCTCTGATAGTAGTTCTCGTCCAGCAGGTTGGTGGCTCGTAAATAGAGCTCTAGCTTATCTTTAAGCAAAGGCTGTACCAGATTGATGTCTACCAGGGTGTAATCATCCAGTGATTTCTCCTGCCACACCTTCTGACCGCCGATCTTCTCCTGCTCGTAGTAGTTCTGATCCATGATGCGTTCCACATTCAGGTGGATTCGGGTCTCGGTAGGCAGCTTGTAACCCAGTTGGAAGCGCAGCTGGTGCTTGGGACGATAGTCCAGACCATCAAAACCTGTGCTACTGTCTCTGTCTTCGGCATGCAGATAGCTGTAACTCAGGCTCAGATCCAGATTCTCTATGCTGTTATTGGACAGCACAGTATCCAAACCCTGGAAGCGATAGTTGCCCATGTTCTGATACATGCCGCTGGCATCTTTGGCAATGTAATCATCGGCATCTGTGTGATAGAGATAGAGTTGCAGCTCGGTATTCATACCCAGGCCTTGCTCCAGTCCCAACTCAACATGCTTGGAGATTTCCGTCTCCAGTTCCTGATTGCCTGAAGACAGGGAGTACAGGTTGCGCATGGATGGGAAACGCACCTTCCGAGCCACACTCAGGCTCAGGCGGGTATCGTCAGCCGCTTGCCAGAAACCTGAGGCCAGCGCCGAGTAATCCTTCTCGTTGCCTTCGGTCTTGTCCATATCGTGGTAAGCGCCGCCCAGAGTAAAGCCCCAATCGCCTTCCGACTGGAACTGATACTCGGCCGCCGCAGTATAAACCCAGGCCGAATCATCGAAAGACTCACCGCTGCCACCACCTGAGCCATTACCGCCACCGGAACCAGTACCACCACCTGAGCCGTTACCGCCGCCTGAACCAGTACCACCACCTGAGCCGTTACCGCCGCCTGAACCAGTACCACCGCCTGAGCCGTTACCGCCGCCTGAACCAGTACCACCACCTGAGCCCTTGGCTGCTGCAACCTTGCTGCTGCCGGACTTGGAGGAACCTAAGCTTTCGGCTACCGCTTCCCAGCTCTGCTTTTCAGCAATCACAGAGGTGGTCAGGATACCCGCGGTGTCGAAGTCGGTGATCAGCTGCAGGTTTGCCCCCTGTACTTTGGAGCGGCCGTCCTGAGCCTGGGTCAGCTCAGCATAGCTGTTGTCACCGTACACAGTTTCATAGGTGTCGCTCTGGTTGTGATAACCAAAACCCCGGAAAGTGAAAGTATCATTGAACTTATGTGCCAGACCCAGCTGGAAAGTCTGTGAATCATAGTCATCGACACGCTCAAATTTCACCCGGCCGCTGCCGCTGCCATCTCTTGGTGGTTTGCCCCACTCGCCTGAACGCAGCGCCATATTGGCAATGAGTTGAGTATTGTCACTGAGCCAATAGCTGCCTTGGGCGTACAGATTGGTCAGCTCTTTATCTGCGTTGTTGCGCTGATATTTATCTTGATATTCAGTAACTTGATAATCAGAAGACATGGGGAAACCATCAGTGTGCTGATAACCGGCACTGATGAGTCCCTGCCAGTTGTCGCCCGAGCCGGCGGCACTGATATCACCCTTGAAGGTATCGTCCTTGGACAATTCCAGGTTACCGGATACAGCCGGGGCGCTGTCGCCACGCTTGGTAATGATGTTGATAACACCACCAGCGCCGCCTGGTCCATAGAGTACTGAAGTTGGGCCAACGGAGACTTCGACTCTGGAAATCTGGCTGGTTGGGATCACGCTGGGATCAAACTGACCATCATCGGCACTGTTGGCCGGTACACCGTTGACCAACAGAGTCACATGGCGGGTTTTGAAGCCACGGATATCCACCCTTGGCGTACCCTCGCCGCCGTAACGTACGTAAACACCGGGAACATTTTTCAGCACTTCATCCAAGCTTTGAGCACCCAAGGCCTTGATTTCATCTTCGGAAATGCTCCAACTTGTAGTGGCAACTTCAGTGGCGTTGGCACGCTCACCGTGCACCACTATGACGTCCATTGCATTGTTGACCAGTGGATCGCGTTCGATAGAGGCCGCATTGGCCTGCATGGCACAGCCCAACGCCAGTGCGAGGGCAGAGAGTTTTACCGGGATATGGGACATAAGGCTCTTCTGTCATTTCTGATTGGGATTATCCGGGCTATTCTGGCGCCGCCCAAAAAAGCTACAAGCTCAGTGACGGTAAAAACCAATACAGATCGACAAATTAATACAAAGGGAGTAGATAACAGAGTCTGCCGCGGACAGATTGTCCCATCAAGACAATTTGCCGAGCAAAAATGTCCACTCGTGTCACATTAACCTAAGCTGATTAATGGGATCATGCTACACGTCACACAGGCCAGTTCGACGGCTTGACACTCAAGGTGAGGAACTTTAGTTTGTGTTAAAGATACTGTTAGCCGGACGCTTTCTGCTTCCGGATCCCTTTGTTCGGATGTTCGGAGCTCCCCTTGTCTGCACTTACCCTGCCTCAGGCCATTTCGTCACTCAAAGACAAGCTGTGTCAACTGGCCAAGCTGACGCCAGCAGAGCCTATTGTCCAATTGGCCGCCGAGGTACAGGCAATTCCACTGATCTCCTGGCTGGCTTCCCAACCCAGCTATCCCAGAATTTATTGGCAAGGAAGAGACAGACTCGAGGAGGTTGCCGCCATCGGCTGCTGCCTGGATTTCCGCTTCGAAGATGAAGTCACAGACGAGGCCCTGGCCGAAATTTATGAAAAGCAGCGCGCCTACTCCAGTAATCAGGAGATCCGCTACTACGGCGGCGTCGCCTTCGACCGCGAAATCGCCTCCTGGCCCGAGTTTGGCCGCGCCAGATTCCTGTTACCCAGAATAGAGCTGAGACGCAGTTCAGATCATTTCCGCCTCTTGGTTAACCTGAATCTGGGCCAGGCTGACAGGCAAGCGGAAATAGCTCAGGCACAAGCCGCGCTGGATGCCTTGGTTCCGGCCCGCCCCATGACGCCACCGACCAAGACTGAACAGCTGTCACGCAATGACAGACCCGACTATCCACGCTGGAAGACACTGGTGGAACAGGTGACCGCCCCCAGATTCAACCAGGACACACCCAAAGTAGTGCTGTCGCGCCTGACTCAGCTGCAAGTGAAAGACACTCCGGATCCCTGGCAGGTGTTGGCCAGTTGGCAAGGGCGCAACCCCAACAGTTTTCAATTCGGCTTCGAATTCAGCCCCGAGCGCAGCTTTATCTCCTGTTCGCCCGAGCGTCTCTATCGCCGCCATCAGCAAGAGCTGTATACCGAAGCACTGGCGGGCACCACCATTCGCGGCCTGAGCCCGGAAGAGGATGAACTACTGGCGCAGCAGCTATTGGATGACAGCAAAAACAGCCATGAGAATCAGCTGGTCAGGGAGCATATTGTCAAGGCACTGACTCCCCTGAGCCGCTATGTTGGTGCCGATGAGACACCGACCATCTTCAAACTCAACCATATTCAGCATCTGCACAGATCGATTCGCGCCGAGCTACGGCACGGGGTAAAAGATTTTCAACTGCTGCAGGCCTTGCATCCGACGCCGGCCGTCGGCGGCCTGCCACGGGAATCGGCCATCAGTTTTCTGCGCCAACGGGAAGGTTATATGCGCGGCTGGTATGCCGGGGCCTGCGGTTATCTGAATAAATATGAGAGTGAATTTGCGGTAGCCATCCGCTGCGCCCTGCTGGAGCCTGGCTGCATCAATCTGTTTGCCGGCGCCGGCATAGTCGCAGGCTCAGACCCGGAAGCCGAATGGCAGGAGCTGGAAAACAAGCTCGCCACCATAATGTCGATTCTGCTGGATTTCTAGGGTGATGGCTGTTCCTGTATCCTCAGTTGCAGCTGCTCCAGGCTCTGCTGTTTAATCTCCGCCAATTCCCCGGAACGCTCCAACTGTTCAAAGCCTTGGTCGAACAAGGCCTTCAGCTCGAGCCCTTTGGGATTATTGGCGAAGGCAAAATAAACATCTGCCCGTAGCACATCCTCAATAAGCACCAATCTTCTGGGCTGTTCCAACTGTGGCAACAGCGGCAAGATGTCCGGCTTATAGTCGAGCACGGCATCGATTTTGCCTTCATTCACCTTGCGCAGCATTTCCAGCAGGCTACTGTTTTCCTGATAGTGCATGGGTACCTGGGTCAGGGTAAAAAAGCGATAAGCGATCAGGGCCTGAACCCTGCGATGGGTCAGTGAGTCCATTCCTTGCCAAACACTGGCCAGCTCAGGGGTCACCGCGGCATCTCTCACCTCGGTTTCTACCTTTTTGGCGCTGTAAATCCCCTTGGAGATATCCCCCAGATAGAGCCCCAACACCATGTCCACCTGTTCACGCTCCAGCATGTAGAGGGAACGGGGAAAGGGCACAAACTGGATTTCCAGTTGCCATTCCGACTCGGGAAAGACCCTTCGCAACAGCTCAAAATAATAGCCTTCGCCATTGGTTTCGGTATAACCGCCCCAACTGGCGGTAGCTATCTGGATCTTGGTCGGTTCGGCAATGGCCGGCCAGACAAAAGTCAGCAAGGCCAGCAGCAGGCAGCAGATTCGATTCATTTTACTCTCCTGTCTTCCTTTTCAGTGTAGAGTAGCTTGAGATGGACTGGACATTTTTTACGCTTCCCCCTTGTCAGCCGGATTATGGGCACTATAATGTGCGCCCTTTCGGTCGAACCGAAGATGCGGGTTCCCTCACCCCGCCCAGCCAACTAAAAAGGTCACAATATGTTAATGTTAACCGGCGCGCAGCTCAAACGCGCACTGATCCTCTTGGTCAGTTTTCACATCCTTATTATCAGTGCCAGTAACTATCTGGTGCAGCTCCCGTTTCAGCTATTCGGCTTCCACACAACCTGGGGTGCCTTCAGCTTTCCTTTCGTCTATCTGGCAACCGATCTGACGGTACGGATATTCGGCCAGGCCGCCGCCCGGCAGATCATCTTCAAGGCCATGCTGCCGGCATTGCTGATCTCCTATGCCATGGGCGTACTGTTTCATCAGGGTGATTTTCAGGGGCTGAGCGCCCTGTCGGACTTCAATACCTTTGTATTCCGTATCGCCTTTGCCAGTTTCGCCGCCTATCTGGTGGGCCAGTTGATGGATATCGCAGTGTTTGCCAGAATTCGCCGCCAGTGTGCCTGGTGGGTCGCACCGGCAGCCTCAACCCTGGTGGGCAACCTGGTGGATACTCTGGTGTTCTTCAGTATCGCCTTCTTCGCCTCCAGCGACCCCTTCATGGCCGCCAACTGGCCGGAAATCGCCGCCGTGGATTACGGCTTCAAGCTGTTGGTCAGTCTGGGGCTGTTCCTGCCGGCCTATGGCGTGCTGCTGCGGGTACTTCAGGATAAGATCTTACAGACGGAAAACCAGCAGCAATTCTCCTGATGCATTCAACTGGCCAGACCTGTTATAATTTTGGCCAGTTTTTATCCCGCAACCTGTGACATTTTGCGGTCCGTTGAGAGAATAATGATGTACTCCATTGAAATCAAAGCTATTACTGAAATAGATCAGCAACAGATCGATGAGATCATGGCCTTGAGTGCCCAGATCCCCGAGTTTGATTCCGGCTACCAAAAGCAGGAGTTCGAGCGTCGGCTGACAGGCAATGCCTGTTTGTTGTTGTTGGCCTTTGTGGAAGGTGAACTGGCGGGATTCAAGCTGGGTTATGCTCTGGATGAGCAGTGTTTTTACAGTTGGCTGGGCGGTGTATTACCCGATTATCGCAGTCTGGGGCTGGCACGCAGCATGCTTGAGGCTCAGGAACGCTGGGCCACTCAGGCCGGCTACAAGCAGATCCAGGTCAAGACCCGCAACCAGTTCCGCTCTATGTTGAACATGCTGATCAGCCATCAGTATCAGGTAGTGGACTTCCGCGCCGAGCCCGGACATATTGCCGACAACCGTCTCTATCTTGAAAAGAGCATGTACTAAGGAAATCTTGCAAAGGACTAGGGCCATTTGCTGCGAACCACGCCTTGAATCCAGGCTTGTTCGCACCTTACCTAAAAAAAGAGCACGCCAACCGGCGTACTCACAAAGACTGCAGGGAAGCAGTTCTTAAAACGCCTTGCTGATACCTATTACCAATCTGTCATCGAAGATCTCTGTCTGGGTACCATAAACCTTGTGGTCTGATTCAACTGTACTGCCGTGGTAGCGCAGATCCAGGTTGAAACCATAGAACTCCTTACTTACCCCCAAGTTCCAGTGTCCCCATCCCTCAGCACCATTGCCGTTCAGGTCCTGATAACCGACAGAACCGGAAACCTTGATACCGTTCTCGAAACTGTAACTGGGGTGCAGGGCATAGTTGACCCCGTGCCAACCATCGACACCGAACCAGTCATCCACAGTCGGCGTCACTTCCAGTTGCAGATGGGCCCGACCGAAAGACTTGCCGAGTTTCAGCCACAGCTCTGTGTAGTTGGAGTAGGATGCGCCCGGATAGAGATAAGAGAACAGCATGACATCATAAGTGAAACCTGAGTCGCCCAACTCACCGCTCTTGCCGATGAAAGGCGCAGTGACTATCTCAAGGTTGGGGTCGGCAAACTTGATGTTGGAAGCAAATACCCCGGCGTACCAACCGGCATCATGGTTCCAGCTGAATGTGCCCTGGACTACAGGCACATCGCCATCCAGGGTTTCCGATTCGCCACGGAACACATAGTCAGAGGCAAAGGTCAGATTGCCGGCAAAACTGCCACCGGCGAAACGGGGAGCTTCGTCTGCCAGAGCCATAGAACTGCTGCACAGCAGCAAACCTGATAAAAACAGCTTATGAGTTGGGTTCATCTTTATCCACCAGAGCATGATTATTGTTAGCCCGGATAGTAAGAAGAAGTTGTGAACAGGGTTATCTAGATGAATGAACCATGGAGGAATAAATGTGAACAATTATGAATGACTGCGGCAACGCCGCAGTCATAGCGGCTTATTCGAAGCCTTCGGGGCGCTTCACATACTCGGGGATCTCCAGCAGCATGTTGCCCCAGTAACCGAACAAGGCCTGATAGATAAAATCAATAAAGATTATGTATTTACGAGGTAAGTAAGCCCGTTTTGGATAAGACAGCAACAGGGTGTTATGTTCCATGGGAAAGTCTTCCAGCACGGCGACCAACTCCCCCTTTTGCAAGGCTTCATCTGCGATCATGGGAGGCAGACAAGTGATCCCCAAACCGGCAATGGCCGCTTCCCGGGCCAAGGTAATATTGTTGACCTTGAGCTGTACCTCCGGAGTAATCACTTGCCACTCCTTACCATCGAAAATCTTCCAGCAACCATCATTGATGAGCTGGATCCCCCCTTGTTCTATGCCCTTGTGATGCCAAAGATCATCCGGGGTCTGCGGAGTACCGTGGCGTTTAAGGTATTCCGGACTGGCCATCAGGGTGGTGCTGGTCTTCACCAGTTGGTAATGCTGCAGGCGTGAATCTTCGATACCACACAGGTGGAACAGTATGTCTATTCCTTCTTCAACCATGTCCACCTTGCGATTAGTCAGCTCAGCTTCTATGGTGATATCCGGGTAGGCCTCAAGAAAGCGGGCAAATACCGGGCCGAGAAATAGCTGCCCCATCTCGATCGGGCAGACCACCCTTAGGTTACCCTTGACCCGCTGCTGGTTGGCACTTAGCTGCGCCTCGGCATTTTCCAGGTCTACCAGTATCTTGGTGATCTTGTTGTAATACTCGGCGCCGGCCTCGGTTAACCTCAATGCCCGGGTGGTTCTGAACAGTAGCTGAACACCGGTCGCCTTCTCCAATTCGGCAACTTTACGACTGACGGTGGTCTTGGTAAGCCCCAACGCCTTGGCCGCGCCGGTAAAACTACCCTGCTCAACAACTTGAGCAAATATTTGTACCCTGTTTAGATCCATTTATTGTTGCACCTGTGGGACAGTGGGTTTATTTCTATGTGACTAATCAAATTATAGTGACAGTAGTAGAATACTCGCCTCGCGGTGGAGGATCCAGCATGACGCAGAGAAATTTATGCAGTTTTGCCTTGGTTCGCTCAACCATAAAACGCTTGCTGTTGTTGGGAAAGAACTCTCTGCCTCCAGGGCAAAAACAGAATCTCTCCCAAACGGGCAAAAACGGGATTTGGATACATAAGTTGTTGAATTCATAAATCTCACAACTAAATGTAAATAAATGGCAATAGTGTCGTTTATTGATTAAAAAATTTTCATTCATTTACACTTTTCGCTTATCCTGTAGCTTGTTGATACAGAATGCTTGTGCGATAAATATGGGTTCGAAAATTTTGCTGGCTAACTGCGCCAGGAAGCCTGTCGTACAAGACATTTTTCCTTCCCGGCAAGCAGATACTGATTAGGAGTTATCATGCGGCATGTATTAAAAGTTGCCTCAGTTGTAAGTATGGCGTTATGGATGACGGCCTGTGGGTCGGAAGCTGAAAAAGCCAAAAGCAATCAGGCGGCCCCCGCTATGGAAGTCAGTGTCCTCGAAGTCAAGTCGGCTCCGCAGGCACTGCAAGTGCAACTGCCTGGGCGCAGCGTAGCTTTCCTTGAAGCCGAAGTTCGGCCTCAGGTCAACGGCATCATTCTGAAGCGCAGCTTTACCGAAGGTGGAGATGTGAAGCAGGGTGAGTCACTGTATCAGATTGACCCTTCTACTTATAAGGCGTCTTTGCAGAGTGCCAGAGCCGATCTGGCCCGCGCCGAAGCGGCTCTGGCGTCTGCCAAGGCAACTCAGGCCCGTTACCAGGAACTGGTCAAGACCAAGTACATAAGTAAAGAAGAGTACGACAAGGCAGATGCTTCCTATAAAGAAGCGCTGGCGGCGGTGGAAGTGGCCAAGGCGGCCATCAATACTGCAACCATTAACGTCAACTATACCGAAGTACAGGCGCCTATCTCCGGCCGTATCGGTAAGTCCAGCGTTACTGCCGGTGCTCTGGTGACCGCCAACCAGGCTCAACCTCTGGCGACTATCCAGCAACTGGATCCCATCAATGTGGATATCGTTCAGTCCAGCACCCAGATGCTGCGTCTCAAAAGCATGTTGAAAGCCGGCAAACTGCAGGCTTCCGATGATGCTGAAGTGACTCTGCTGCTGGAAGATGGCTCGACTTATGATCACAAGGGTCGCTTACAGTTTGCCGAAGTCAGCGTCGACCAGAGCACAGGTTCTGTGACTCTGAGAGCCGAGTTCCCGAACCCGGATCACACCCTGCTGCCAGGTATGTATGTTCGCGCCATTCTCAACACAGGTGTCGATCCTCAAGCCATTCTGGTACCGCAAAAGGCTATCAGCCGTAATCCAAAGGGTGAAGCGGTGGCCATGTTGGTTGGCGCCGAAAACAAGGTGGAAGCTCGGGTTATCAAGACTGCCGATGTCATCAATCACCAGTGGCGGGTTACCGATGGCCTTAAGCCAGGTGACAAACTGATTGTCGAAGGGCTGCAGAAAATCCGTCCAGGCATGCCAGTGACGGCTAAACCCATGACAGCAAACCAGTAATAACAGGGCGGAAGTTATGGCACGTTTCTTTATCGATCGCCCCATCTTCGCATGGGTGATCGCGATTATTATCATGCTGGCAGGTGTCCTGGCCATTAAGGCCCTGCCGGTTTCCCAGTACCCGGATATTGCGCCGCCAACCATTGTGGTTGCTGCCAACTATCCAGGTGCGTCGGCCAAAACTGTTGAAGACTCTGTGACCCAGGTGATTGAACAGCGCATGACAGGTCTAGACCACCTGCGCTATATCAAGTCCACCAGTGACAGCTTCGGTAACGCCGAAATCACTTTGACCTTTAACGCCGAAGCGGATCCCGACATCGCCCAGGTTCAGGTTCAGAACAAGCTGCAGGCCGCCATGGCCTTGCTGCCTCAGGAAGTAACGGCTCAAGGCGTCCGGGTTAACAAATCCAGCTCCGGCTTCCTGATGGTAGTCGCCTTTATTTCTGAAGACGGCTCCATGACCAAGGCCGACCTCGCCGATTACGTAGGTTCCAACGTTCAGGACCCCATGAGTCGTGTGCCCGGTGTGGGTGAAACCACCCTGTTCGGTGCCCAGTACTCAATGCGTATCTGGGTCGACCCACTGAAGCTGACCAACTACAACCTGACGACTCTGGACGTGATCGCCGCGATCAGAGAACAAAACGCCCAGGTTTCTGCCGGTCAGCTGGGTGGAGCCCCTGCGGTTCAAGGCCAGGAGTTGAATGCGACTATCTCGGCCCAGAGCCGTTTGCAGACGCCTGAGGAATTCCGCAACATCATCCTCAAGTCCAACGCCTCGGGCGCCAACGTCTATCTGGGCGATGTTGCCAAGGTTGAGCTGGGTTCCGAGAGTTACGCCATTGAGTCACTCTATAACGGTCGCCCCGCTACAGGTTTGGCAATCAAGCTGGCTACCGGTGCCAACGCGCTGGATACTGCCGAAGCTGTTCGCGCCAAAGTCGAAGAGATGCGTCCCTTCTTCCCGGCCGGCATGCAGGTGGTGTATCCCTATGACACAACCCCCTTCGTGAAGAACTCTATCGAAGGTGTGGTTCATACTCTGCTGGAAGCCGTGGTACTGGTGTTCGTCATCATGTATCTGTTCCTGCAAAACTTCCGCGCCACCTTGATCCCAACGATCGCCGTGCCTGTGGTTTTGCTGGGTACCTTCGCCATCCTGTCCTTCACCGGATTCTCGATCAACACCCTAACCATGTTCGCCATGGTACTGGCTATCGGTCTCTTGGTGGATGACGCCATTGTGGTGGTGGAGAACGTTGAACGTGTGATGTCGGAAGAGGGACTTAGTCCCAAAGAAGCGACCAGGAAGTCCATGGGCCAGATCACCGGCGCACTGGTGGGTATCGGTCTGACACTGTCAGCGGTGTTTGTACCTATGGCCTTCATGTCGGGTTCTACCGGGGTTATTTATCGTCAGTTCTCCATCACTATCGTATCGGCGATGGCCTTGTCGGTATTGGTGGCAATCGTACTGACTCCGGCGCTCTGTGCCACTATGCTCAAACCGCTGAAGAAAGGGCATACCCACGCAGAAACCGGTTTCTTCGGTTGGTTTAACCGCAACTTCGAGCGCATGACGGGTAAGTACGAAGGTACTGTTGCCGGCATCATCAAACGCTCGGTACGTATGAGTGCCATCTATCTGGCGCTGGTTGTGGCCGTAGGCTGGATCTTTATCCGCATGCCAACCGCCTTCTTGCCGGACGAAGATCAGGGCATTCTGTTTACCCAGGCGATTCTGCCAACCAACGCCACTCAGGAAAGTACCCTGAAGGTATTGGAGAAGGTCTCGGATCAATTCCTGGCAGACGAAAACGTCAAATCGGTTCTGAGTGTGGCGGGCTTCAGTTTCGCCGGTCAGGGTCAGAACATGGGTATCGCCTTCGTCGGACTGAAAGACTGGTCTGAGCGTACTGCTCCAGGCAGTGATGTTCAGGCGGTTGCCGGCCGCGCCATGGCGGTGTTCAGCCAGATGAAAGAAGCCTTTGTGTTTGCCTTCGTACCACCTGCGGTAATTGAGCTGGGTACGGCCAACGGTTTTGACCTCTTCCTGCAGGATAAGAATGGTCAAGGACACGAAAAGCTGGTTCAGGCCCGTAACCAACTGCTGGGCATGGCGGCTCAGAATCCCAACCTGGTGGGTGTACGCCCCAACGGTCAGGAAGATGCGCCCATGTATCAGCTACACATAGATCATGCCAAGCTACGGGCGCTGAGTGTCAACATAGGTGATGTCAACAACGTGCTTTCTGCCGCTTGGGGTGGCTCCTATGTCAACGACTTCATCGACCGTGGTCGGGTGAAGAAGGTTTATGTTCAAGCCGATGCCAAGTATCGGATGCAACCTGAAGATCTGGACTCCTGGTATGTGCGTAACACCCAGGGAGACATGGTGCCCTTCTCAGCCTTTGCCACCGGCAGCTGGGAGTATGGTTCACCACGTCTGGAACGCTTCAACGGCCTGCCGGCGATGAACATCCAGGGTGCGACGGTTCCAGGCTTCAGTACCGGTGAAGCGATGAACATCATGGAAGGCATGGTTGACCAACTGCCTCCTGGCTTTGGTATCGAATGGAACGGCCTCTCCTACGAGGAACGTCTGTCAGGCAACCAGGCGCCTGCGCTCTACGCGCTATCGATTCTGGTGGTATTCCTGGTACTGGCGGCCCTGTATGAAAGCTGGTCTGTGCCTTTCGCGGTAATTCTGGTGGTGCCTCTGGGTATTATCGGTGCCCTGATCGCCATGAATGGCCGCGGCCTGCCAAACGACGTGTTCTTCCAAGTGGGTCTGTTGACTACTGTGGGTCTGGCGACCAAGAACGCCATTCTGATTGTGGAATTCGCCAAGGAGTACTATGAGCAGGGTGCCAAGCTGATTGACGCGACACTGCATGCGGTGCGGGTGCGTCTGCGGCCAATTCTGATGACCTCGCTGGCATTCGGCCTCGGGGTTGTGCCACTGGCCGTCAGTACAGGCGTGGGTTCAGGCAGTCAGAACGCCATTGGTACCGGGGTACTGGGCGGTATGATCAGCTCGACCTTCCTGGGTATCTTCTTTATCCCACTCTTCTTCGTGGTGGTAGAGCGCATGTTCAGTAAGCGTGAGCGCGAAGAACGCAAACTGCGAAAACAGGCCGAGTAATTCGCCTGTCACCTCAAAGCCCGGCCTCTGTGCCGGGCTTTTTGTTGTCTGCAGCAGGCGACTTCTCCATTGAGCTTCAATCACTTAACAGCTGCATACCTCACATCCGGCCTCTGGGCTTGGCATGCCGCCCAAAATGTAAAATTGGAGGGAAACAAAGGGTTAAAGAAGCTGGTCAAGCGCGCCAATAAAGCTTAGGATCTGCACAGAAAACAGCACTTTTTGGAGTAATTCACCTTATGGGTATCAGAGCCATAGTCGTCGACACCGCCGGCACTACGACAGATCTTAACTTTATTCAGGATGTGCTTTTCCCCTATTCGGCCAAGGCATTGCCGGAATTTTTGGAACGCTATCAAGATAATATCCTGGTAGAAAACTGTATCAGCGACACCAAAGAGATGGCGCTGGAGCCGGATGCCGATCTGCCGCGGGTAATAGAAATACTCCAGCAGTGGGTTGCCGAAGACCGCAAGGCCACGCCGCTGAAAACGCTGCAGGGCCTGATCTGGAAACAGGGCTATGCCAAGAACGAGTTCACCGGTCATATCTATCCTGACTTCATTGAAGCCATCAAGGAATACAAGGCTCAGGGACTCAGGATATACAGCTTCTCTTCCGGCTCAGTGGAAGCCCAGAAGTTACTGTTCAGCCACAGTGACGGCGGCGATCTGACCGAGCTGTTCAACGGTCATTTTGATACCCGCACCGGCGGCAAGCTGGATAAGCAAGCCTACTGCAACATCATTAACACCATAAGTCTGAGCCCCAAGCAGATACTGTTTGTCTCCGACATGGTGGGCGAACTCAAGGCCGCTGCCGCTGCCGGGCTGATCACCTGCCAAATGGTACGAGAGGCCGGACAACGCACAGGCGATTTCCGGCAGGTGAAGAGTTTCGCCGAGCTGAAGATTGACTGATAACAAGCAGAGTTAGCCGCTAAATCAAGGGGAGCCAATGGCTCCCCTTATTGTTTACAACACCTATTTCTTATCCCGGAAAATCAACGCCTGTACGGAATGTTGTTCCCCTCTTGAGACAGAGAGCCGCTGTTGTTATCCTGAGCCAACAAAAATAAAACGGTCGTTTAAATATGGAAGATTTTACTCAGCGTCACCCACAATACTCGCAAATCCCAGTGGCCTGGGGCGAAATGGATGCCCTGCAACACGTCAACAATGTGGTCTATTTCCGCTACTTTGAGACCGCCAGAATCGACTTCTTCAACCGCCATTTTCCCTTGGGTGAGATGTACAAACAGGGAATGGGACCGGTAATAAGTGAGAATCAGGCCAGGTACAAGCGCCCGGTCACCTACCCGGATACCCTGTTGATAGGCATCAGAATAAGCGACATAGGTGAAGACAGGTTTACCATGCATTACGAGGCGTACAGTAAGGCGCAGCGAGCCATTACCACTACAGGCAGCTCTGTCGCCGTGATGTACGATTTCAAGAAAGGCACCAAGGCCAAACTACCGCAGGAACTGCTGACGATTCTCAGGCAACACAGCCAGGAAGCTTAAGCCAAGGCTAAGTCAGGGCTCGAGAACAGGCTGGCGCCGGCCCTGCCGCAGTTTGCGCCTGTGCTGCTGTACCAAACGCAGTGCCCGGTACAGATCTTCTGTCGACAGCTCCAGGTAACGGCCGCCGTAAAACCACAGTGGACCGTACAACTGTCGGCCATGGGTAATGCTGATGGGTAACATCAGGTCATCGTTCAGCAGCAATTTCAGTTTCATGCCCTGATGCAAACGGCAGGCGGAGATCAAACCAACCCCGCCGCGGCTGATATCTTTGATATTTCCAAGCCCCAGCTTGCCGGGGCGCCACCAGTGCCAGTGTCCCAGTTGCACCGTCATGCCATCACAGTCGAGCAGGAAGTCGGCGTCATTACCCAGCCTCAGGCTGATACGCAAATGCTCGCGTCGCTGCGCCTCGTCACTGCTATTGTCCGTCATCACTGGTACCTGTCCCTTGGCTGATTAAAGCGGGCCGCCTCATTGGCCTCAAAGAGTGCCTTTCCTCCTGCCAGGCTCTGGATCTGCTCGGAGGCTTCCTTGGTGAGGATCAGTATCTCCACTCTGCGATTGGCCGGGTTAAAAGGCTCATTATCGATAAAGGGTACCCGGTCGGCCATACCGTTAACCTGAAGGATCTGCCCCTGACGCACGCCACCAAACTCTATGGTTTGCCTGGCGATCAGCGCCCTTTCACTGGACAACTCCCAATTGGTATAGCTGCGACCGACATAGGGCAGCGAGTCGGTATGGCCAGAGATGATCAGTTGGTTTTTCACCTGTTGCAAAACAGGCGCCAAGGCCAACAGCAGATCTTCAAAATAGGGCCGCATCTGCGCCTGGCCCACTTTGAACATTGACTGTTCATTGTTGTCGTGAATGCGGATCCTTATTCCCTGAGGCACTGCGTCCAACTGTACGTTTTTACCCATACCCGCCTGGTCAACGACCCGCTGGATCTGCCGCGCCAACACTTCCAGTTGCACCTGAGTGGCGAACTCGCCTGGGATAATGGCATTCAGTTTGGGCCCCATACCGGCCTTGGGCTGCCACTTGCCTTCTGGTACATGGGTGCGCAGCGCAGGGCCACGCATCTCATCACCACTGGCCGGGGTAGGAACCACAGGTTGCTGCACACTGGGTTGCCCTTGCAGATCGATGAGCGAGGGGATGTTACGCAGATCGAAAGGGTTGATATCGCCGGAGGGATACAACTCACCATTCAAATACTTAACCACGGTTTCCCGCTCTTTCTGATCCGCCACCTGCATGATCCACAGCACCAAAAACAGCGCCATCATTGCCAGGGTAAAATCGGCAAAGGCGACCTTCCAGGCACCACCATGGGCACCGTGTTGTTTGCCCGCCCGAGCACGACGGACAATGATAGTTTCCTGTCTTGGTGCCATTAACTTCTCTGTTCTGTCAGTATCTGTTCCAATTCCACAAAGCTGGGGCGGCTCTCGGTCTGGATCTGTTTGCGGCCGGCATCAATCGCCTGTATCGGCGGTTTGCCCTTGGCGAACGTCGTCAGCATGGCGGCAATACACTTGAGCTGACTGATCTGCCGATCCACTTGATGTTCCAGCGCCTTTGACAACGGCTCGAGCAAGCAATAACAGGCGAAAATCCCAATAAAGGTGCCCACCAAAGCAGCCGCTACCTTGACCCCGATCAGGCTGATGGGGCCATCAATGTTGGACATGGTAATGATGATCCCCATCACTGCCGCCAGAATACCGAATCCCGGCATGGCTTCGGCGATTCGTCCCAGTGCCAGCGAGGGACGCAGGCTGTCTTCTTCGATTCTGTGGATCTCTTCCTCGAGTATCATTTCCAGATCGTGGGGAGAGATTTTACCTATCGACTGTAGGCGCAGGTTATCAACCAAAAACTGCAGCAACTGAGGGTGTTCAAGCACCACCGGATACATCAAAAACAACGAACTCTCGTCCGGATTTTCGATATGGGCATCCAGCACCTTCATCCCCTGGGATTGGATCTGCGCCATCAGCATGTTCATCAGGCCAAACAGCTGAGGGTAGAGTTCCGGCTCAGGAGTATCCTGTCTGGCGATCTGGCGCAACTGCTGCCACAGCTCCACCAGCACAGCGCGGGGGTTGGCAATAAGCAAAGAGCCGATGCCGGCACCTAGGATGATCAGGATTTCTGCCGGTTGCCACAAGGCCAGCAGGTTGCCGCCGGCCCAGGCATAGCCGCCGAAGACACACACCAAAATCACCATTAAACCAACAAACTTACTCATTATCAGGCTTCCAAATCAGAGTTGAGCCTGCCGATAAATCGCCTGTAACTGGCGCACGGCAACCTTGTGTAATTGACATATCCGGGTTTCGGTTAACCCCAGGGTGGCTGCAATCTCTCTGAGATTGAGTTCATGCTGATAATAAAGCGACAGAATTACCTGTTCTCTGTTGCTCAGTTGCTTGATTGCCGCAATTAACAGCTGATTGCGTTCAAAATCGACAATTTCCTTGTCCTGACCGCCCAGTGACAACCCCTCTCCCAGCATCTCATCCAAACTGGTCATGGATTCTGCCAGGGTTGCATGCAGGTAATCCCGGTACTCTTCCTGGGTCAGGCCCATTCTTGCAGTGACTTCACTGTCTTTCGGGTAACGGCCCAACTCCCGGGTCAACTGCCTGACCACATCGTTGAATGAGTGTGCCTGCTGGCGCACCGAGCGTGGCCGCCAATCCAGGCGCCGCAGTTCATCGAGAATGGCGCCACGGATCCTCTGGCCGGCAAAGGAGATAAAGCCGGCATCATATTCACCCGGATAGCGCCGGGCAGCCTCCAGCAGGGCCATCAGAGCTATCTGCTCCATGTCCTCCTGGCCGATAAGCGGGCCACAATGACTCTTGAGGGAACAAACTGTGCGTTTTACCAAGGGCAGATACTGATGTAACAACGCCTGCTCGGATTGCCGCTCATTGCCATACGCCTGATAACCCAAATCATAGGCTGTCATCTCACTGTCCAAGGCGCCTCCTTTACTGGATGACCATACGGGTGAACAGGACTTCTTCAATATCCAGAGTAAATTGATCTTTGGTCAGCACCTTGATCAGGGATTCTCTGGCCTCCAGTTGCAGCGTTTCCAGATTCTGCGGTTGATTCAGCACGTTGAAAGACTTGCTGCTGAACATTCGCATCATGGTGTTGCGAATAAGTGGGTCGGCCGCCTTGATCTCCTGGGCCGCATTGTCACTGCGGGACTTGAGCGCCAGCTCGAGCAACAGGTAGTGGGGATATTCATCACCCGGTACCGAAATAATCATCTTATCCAGCGGGTAAAAACTGGCCTGTGGTTGCACTTCTTCTTCCGCCGATAACCATTTCCCCAACCATGCGGGCGGCTGATGGCCGATGAAAAAACCGCCTCCAGTGGCCAGAATAAGTAACGCAACTATGAGTAAATTTCGTTTCATATCAATCTTTCATCTCTATCATCAGGCAAGTAGGTTCAGTTGCCTATCGCGTCTGCGCTCGGCTTCTGTGTCACCTTTGGTTTCGTCCACCCGGGATGAAGCGATCGCGCCGGCATACCCTTCTCTGGCATCCTGCTCAGGTTGGCGTCGCTCGCTGTCGGTGGCTACATCCAGGGAAATATTGCCTTTGTGTTCCATGGCCAGTTCACTGCGCAGGCGTTCCAGGCCGCTGAGCAGAGCATCGCGCACATGGTTGTTGGCCGCATGCATCTGAATATGCAGCCGGTCACCGTCGAGGCGAATGTTCAGTTCTATCCGTCCAAGCTCGGGCGGGGTTAATTGCAGCTCGGCGGTTTGAATGCGTTGATCTATCTGAAAACGCAGTTGATCTCTGAGTGGCAGCAACAGCTCTCTGGCATGCTGCACCTGAGTTCCCTGAGCGCTCAGAGGCAAGGGGCCCCACTGGCTCACGCCCGGGCGCTCGCTTGTCAATGCGGCAACCTCCGGCTGCAGACCAAGCTCAGCCACAGGCTTGCTGGAAGGATCTGCATGCCAGGCCGCCAGCTGCGCCGCGGCATTGACCGTTAGCTGTTGCGACGGCATGGCGGTCTGCGCCATGGTGCCAACGGGCAGAAAAGACGTGCCTTTGGCCTCAGTTGCCGCACTCGAAACTTGAGTAGCCGCTTGAGGGAAGGCGGCGGCCAATTGCAGGCTTTGTCCCCGCATATCACCCGCACCTCTGCCCTCACCATTGAGCGGGTTCGCTGCCACAGGTTGGCTGATGCCTGCCAGTGACAGATTGGTTTGCTGCGTGCCCACAATGCCCTGCGCCGTGATGCCGCCCAAAGGTGGCACTGTATTTTCATCATGACCTTGGCCCTGCAATTGCGCCAAGGGTGCTCCTGGCGGAGTGGTCACTTGGATTGCAGTTGGCTGCATCAAAGGCGGCAAGAGTTCCTGCGCCACCACAGTATTGGCCTGCATCTCGCCTGCCGACTCTGTCCCTGATTCCCTATCCTCTACTGTGCTGCTTTGCCCTTGAGTAGTCTTTACCTGAGAGCCCTTCTCTTGAGCACCCTGCGCTTTGGCATTCATACCGGAAGCTGTGGAGTTGGCCGGCTGAGTCGCGGCCTGAGAAAGAGACTGTTCTTCCTGCCGATAAGAGTCCTTTCTGCCACTGCTGTCCGGGTGAGCGGACAAGGGCACTTTTTTCGCCGGCGTTTCAGCCAGCGCCGGGATCAGCGCAATACTCAATACAGGTCTCCTTTACTCATGTTTCCCTCTTGAAACTCGGGTTGGCTGAGTTGGGTCAGTTGATAGGCGGACATGCCCTCTTGTTGTGCCAGCAGTTGCTGCATCTGCCGCTGTAGCGATTCACTCTTGGTTTGCAGCTGTTGCATCACTTGCGAGTGACAAAACTCCAACTGTTTGCGCGCCTGTAACTCAGCCTGAGAACGGGGCTTTCCCTGCTGCCTGAGCAACTGGATCATCTGCCGGTTGACCCGGCATACTCCCTGCCAGTCTTCGGCCTCAGCCTGCTGTTGCAGGCGTTGTCCCAAGGCTTGCCAGCGGGCTATCACAGACTCACTCAAGTTGGGCCCAACCTTCCCTAATCTGTTGAATAACCTGCACCACAGGCTGCAGTGCCTCTGGGTTATTTTCGACACTGGCGCTAACCAGTTGACGACTGCAATAGTCATAGAGACGGTTGAGGTTGGTTGCTACTTCGCCGCCGTTTTCAATGTCCAACAACACATCAAGCCCATGGATCACATTCAAACACTTGTTGATACTCTGGCCCTTGGCCTCAAACGCCTTGCGTTCCATATGCCCCGAGGCTCTGGCCAGTTCATCCAACAAGCCATCCAGCAACATACGCACCATCTCATGGGGGTTGGCCGCCGCGGCCCGGGCATCCAAGCTGGCCTGACGGTAGCCGCTGAAAGGATCCTGCTCATAAAACATCGAATAATTCCTCAGTAAAACAATCCACTGGCGCTGTTCAACTCATTGATGGTGGTTTCCATCGCGGTGAACTGCTTCAGATAGATCTGATAACGCTGTTCCATCATACGGTTATGGCGTTCCATATTGTCTTCGACCCGGTCCAACTGGCGTTTCAGGTTGTTCTTCTTCATATCCATATAGCCATCGAAACGGGTATAAGGTTTAGTGATCTCCTGAACCTTATCGACCATGCCGCCCTTGGCTCCGAAGAGATCACTGATCGCCTGCGGTTGGGTCTTCAGGGCGTTTTCCAGCTTTTTCTCATCCAGCTTTAGCTCACCATTACGGGTCAGTTCGATACCGGCGTCGGCCAGAGTCAAACCATTGGGAGCAGCCTGGAAACTCAGCTCACGCAGCCTTTGTTGCAGGGTTCTCAGGCTGGTATCACCCTTGAGGATCCCCAGCTGACTCTCATCTATCTTGCTGCTCTTGCTATCCTTGTCGTCCTTGTCTTTCGAGTCATCCAGGGCATCAACCCCCAGGCCTCGAGTCAATTGACTTATCTGCCGCAGCAGTTCATTGACTGTATCCACATAGGCTTTAACTGCCTCTTTGCCGGCCTCTTGATCCGCCTTGATACTGATATTGCTGCTGTCACCGGCTTCATGAACCTTACGCAGTTCGATATCCACCCCGTCCACAACCTGAGTCAGCATGTTGCTGGCCGAGGTGATACTCATGCCATTGAGCGTAGCCTTGGCATCCTGAGCGGCCTGAGTCTCGACCATGCCCCAGTCAGCACCATCCAGACTGATACTAATACTGTTGGCCTTGCCGGTTTCCTTCGAGGTCAGCATCAGCTGCACCTGGCCGCCGGTGCGTACCAGGCTAGCCTGCACGCCCGGGTTATTGGGATGCTGGTTGATCATATCCCGCAGCTCACTGACAGAAACGCTGCCACCGCTGTTAACCATGGCCAGATCCACACTCATGCTCTTGCCACCCATGCTGATCTGAATAACCCCGGATGCCGGCAGAGTGGCATCTTCCGATGCAAAGGGCTTGACCAGTTGGTGTGCCTGAGCCAACTGCTCTACCGACAGCTGAAAATTCCCCTGCGGCGCCTTGGCCGAGCTGCTGACATAGATGTTTTCATCTGTGACCTCGGCGATATTGCCCTTGAAGGCATCGGTCCCAAGGGTTGTCAGCTTGCTGTTAAGACGATCGAGCCCCTTATCCAGCAAGGTGTAGGCATCCAACTGTTTCTGGTAGCCCGTTTTGCTGCTTTGATAGAGATTGTCTTTACCGGCCCTCTCGGCACTGATCAGCTGCTGCGCGAATTGGGCACCACTCATTCCGGAAATCATTTTCAACTCCTCATAGACACAGACTCGTGTCCTTGGAATATTCGGGGATAGCAAGAGGTATGCCATTCAAACGGCAAAGCTAACCCTTTGTAAAATTTGAAAGTTACTTAAGAGTGACTACTGTAGCTTGGTACAGTCTCTTCCTCGGAAGGCCTCAAACAGGAATCAGCTCTTCCGCCGTTTCTTTGTCGAGCTTAAAAAAAAGCGCCATCTTGACTGACGGCGCTTGGAACAAAATGTTTGCTTAGCCCAGCAGACCCATAACCAGACCAGTGTTCTGGTTGGCACGGGACAGTACGTTGGTACCGGCTTGAACCAGCAGTTGGTTCTTGGTCATGGCAGCTGATTCGTTGGCGAAGTCAGCGTCCATGATGCGACCGGCAGCAGCCTTGGTGTTTTCGGTCACGTTGGCCAGGTTAGAGGCAGTGTGGCCCAGACGGTTGATGTTGGCACCCAGAGTAGAACGGTTGGTACCGATTTCACCGATGAAGGTATTGATGGTATCCAGATCGTCAATCTTGGCTTTGGTTACATCAGGTTGGGTAGCCAGAGTCACTGTCATGGTTTCAGCCTTGCTGGCACCAATCTGCATGGCAACACCTGTACCCAGTTTGGTGAAAAGTTTTTCACCGGCATATTCAGTGCTGTCCTTGATACGGGTAGCTTCAGCTGTCAGTGCATCAAATTCTGCGGCCAGAGCGGCTTTGTCATCGGCTGAGTTCACACCGTTGGCGTGTTGGGTTGCCAGCTCTTTCATACGGTTGGCGATAGAGCTCAGTTCACTCAGGGCACCGTCGGCTGTTTGCAGCATAGAGACGCCGTCAGAGATGTTACGGCTGGCAGTGCTCATACCAACAACGTTGGCGTTCAGACGGTTGGCAATTTGCAGACCTGCGGCGTCATCATCAGCACCATTGATGCGCATACCAGTAGACAGGCGCTCCATGGCGGTAGACAACAGGCCGTTGTTTTTGTTTACGGAGTTCTGGGCAACCAGAGAGGCATAGTTAGTATGTACAGACAACATGGTTTGTTTCTCCCGAAGAGTGTATTTGTGTCATTAACAACAAAGCGACCCGAAAAAACCAAACTGAAAGCCTGATTGAAAAAAACTTTAAAAAGACCAAATTATTTGAGCAGATCCTCGGCGTGACCTCGGCCGATGTTGGCCTGAGCCAGCAACGCCTCCAGTTGCGAGCCGAAGCAAGCATCCACAGGTGGCAGAGAAATTTCCCCTAGTTGCTGCGATAAATTGCTGGTGACTTGCTGTTTCTGTACCTGCCAATCCTGACGCCAGTGTTCTATCCGCCGCGCAGTACGCTCCAGCTTGGCCCGGGTCTGACGCAACATCTCCGGGCTGTCGAAACGCCATTCTCTGGGATCGCGCCAGTCCAGCAGTTCTTCCAGCCTGATATTGTGCATCTCACCGGCCGGCAGGCGCATACCCTGGCCACTGAGACTGAGATTACCCTGCAGCTGTTGCCACAGTTGGTCGTCGCATTCAAACACAGCCTGTTGGTTTTCGACATTGAGTGAGATACCCAAAGGCGCCAGCTGCTCGTTGATTAACTGTGCCAAACGGCTCGGGTCGGTATTGGCCGGCAGTTGCAACGACAGGCTCTGTGGCCCATCGGCACCCGGCAGCAGCAGTTGCAGGCTTTCTTCCCTGTGTTTGGGCTCCAGCAGGGAAACCGCCTTAAGTCGAAAGCGCCGCCGCAAGGCTCTGCGTCTGGGATAGATGATGTTGAACATGGGATCCCACAAGGGGTACTGCAGATAACTGGGCTGCAACTGCTGCAACTGCTTTTGCAGCGACAACAGTCGCTCAAACTGTTCGGCAGAAGGCTTGATAAGCAGCAAGGGCCGCATCCTCTCAAGGATCCGCTGCACCTCTTCAAAACCTGCATCCACCAGCTGCATGGCACTGATGTTATGTTGCAGCCGGGTGGCCCGCTCCCAGCGCTCGAACGCCACTTGCCGATAAGGCAGCAGCTCGCGCCAACTCTCCTGAGTGCTGTTGACCACTGTCATATCGAGCAGGGGGGCACTCTGGCTGATGGGTCTTATCTGCCCGGCCAGTTGCAGGGCATCGGTAACCGAATGGATCATGGCACCCTATGACAGTCTTGGAACAAGTTAGGCGTCTCCCCAATCCTGATTAAAGCTGGTTGAACAGCGTCAGTTGGCTGATTTTGACAAAACTCTGCTGCGACACCCGCAAGGCCGTCAGCTTCATTTGAAACTCTGAGGTTGCCGCCGGATAGTCCAGCGCCTCGGTTTCGCCTATCACTTCCTTGGTGAACAGTGCCATCTCCTGATGACTGCTCTTGCCAAGACTCAGGCGGTTCTGTTTGCCACCTATGTCTGTAATCGCCGCGCCTATACTGGAGAGAGTCTCATCCAGAGACTGCATCATGGCGCCTGCCACGGCCTCAAAATCGGCATCACCGGGAGCCTTGGCCGGATCCCGCAGCACTTCGACATACTCGGCGGCTTGATTGAGCAGATCCTGGCTACCGTTACCGAACCAGAACTCCTGCGCCGTGACGTTGGCATCGACCCAGGAGTCGGCAGCTATCTGCACCTGACGATGCTGGGCATCCCCTTGAAACTGATAGCGACCACTGCTGTCCTGTGCTACCGCCGGAGTACGGCTAAGGTTGCCGGAAAACAGATAGTTGCCGTCGGCATCCCTGGCGTTGAGGATATCGACACAGGTGTCCATCAGGGCCGATAGTTCATCGGCATAACCCTGTTGGTCGGCAGCCGACAGTTGACCACTGTTGGCGGAAATGACAATTTCCCGCATCCGGGTCTGCGCCTGCACCAGGCTATCGAGATAAGTTTCCACCCGTCCGAGACTGGTCGACAGGCTGTCGATATTGCTTATGTACTGTGAAGTCTTGGCCAGGTCCCGCTCGCAGTTGAGCACTTTTACCTTGCCTATGGGGTCATCGGAAGGACGCAGCAAGGCCTTGCCACTGGACAGCTGTTGATCCAGTTGCCCCAGTTGACTCAGTGTCTGTTGCATTGAGTGCAAGTTGGCACTGTACATATTAAACATGGCTACCCGCATTCAGGACTCCTTAAATACTGTCCAGCAGGGACTGGAACAGCCTATCGGCCGTGGCTATCACCCTGGCATTGGCCTGGTATGACTGTTGATAAACGATCAGGTTGACCCCTTCCTCGTCCAAATTGATGCCACTGGTGCTGGCCCATTGGCTCTGTGCTTCTTTCTGTAGTGCCAGCGCTGTCTTGCTCTCTTGCTGCGCTTGCCGGGAAATACTGCCCAGCTCACCCACCTTACTGGCATAGGCATTACCCAGGGTGGCTCGACTGCCCATGGAGGCAAAGTCCAGCTCCTGATTGGCCAAGGCCACAAAGGCCTTGAGATTGCTGTTATCCCCCGGAGTGCCATCCAGGCCGAAGGCCAGATCGCCGGAGTTCAGGCCCTGATTGAGCCGCAGACTGCCTGCCGGGTTGGAAGCATCCAAGTGCCAAATGGCTTGAGTCGCCTTATTGCCGGCCAGATCTGTGCCTTTAGCCTGAATATCATTCATCTGTTGTGCCAACTGGGTTGCCAGTTCATCCAGGAAAGCCCGACTCTGTTTCAGGTTGGTATCCCGGTAGTTGAGCAGAGCCCCCAGCTGACCGCCCGTCTCCTGTAACTTAAACTGAGACTGGCCAAAACTGAGCTCTAAATTGATTTGCTTGGGATTTGCCGGATCTGTCACGCCCTTGAGTGTTGCCGGAACAATACCACTCAGCAGCGGCTGCCCCTGAGAGAGCGAGATATTGGCCAGACCTTTGTCATCCATTACTACCCGGATATCCATGAGTGAAGATAATTCAGCTATTGCGGCATCCCGGTTATCCAATAGCGAGGCCGAAGGCACCTTGGCGGCCCCGTCGGCAGCGATATCTTCATTCAAGCGAGCTATCTTCTCCAGCAGAGTATTGATCTCTTTGATGCTGGCCTGGGTCTGGCCGACGATTTGTTGCTCTTGACTGTCCAGCCCTGAGGCTATCGAGTTGAAACGCTGCGCCACGCCGTTGGCTTCATTGAGCACCGCCTGTCTGAGCGCCGGGTCATTGGGCTTTTCCATGGCCGCATTCATGGCGGCAAACAGATGATCCAAGCCGGTAGAAAGGTTGTTGCTGTCGGCGGCCATCAGCTGTTCCAGCTGGCCGGCATAGCTCTGTTTAACACCGGCGAAGCCCACATCACTGCCGGTACGCCACAGTTGCATCACCTGATACTGATCCGAAATCCGCCGCACCCCATCAACACTGACGCCATTACCGGCGCCATAGGCGCCGCCACCGACTGAGCTGAGCAACACCTGCTGGCGGGAATAGCCAGGCACCATAGCGTTGCTGGTATTGTTGGACATGACTTGTAAGGCCGCCATGCTGGCATTCAGCCCGGACATGGCGTTATTGAGCAGATTCATTCAGTCTCCTTGTGAACTGGCGGAACCAGGAGTGCAGGTTGCATTGCCATGGTCGTCTTCTCAGAAGAAGCGACCGGTTCGGCACTAAACTGAAGTTTTGCCCCCAATTGTCGACTCATAACATCCGCAAGCCCGGTCGATTGCATCTGCGACAACCTCAGTGCCAGCTCGGAATCATACCAATCCCGATACAGGCCATCGTTGCTGGATGACAGCAGATTATCTTCATCGGCAATGGCATCGCTGGCGGTACGCATCTGTTTCAGCACAGTCTGCAAAAACATGGCTTCAAACTGCTGGCTGACCTGCTTCAGGGCGCCCTTTTCGCCATGCGCCTTAATCAGCTCGCCCGAATCGAGCCGCCCCAGCAGCCCCGGAGTTTGGGTTACTTTCATCAGATCACCACCAGATCAGCTTCCAGGGCACCGGCTTCTTCCAGTGCCTGCAAGATAGCCATCAGATCCATGGGAGAGGCTCCCATGCTATTGACGGCACGTACGATATCATTCAAAGAGCTGCCCTCTGGCCAGACAAACATACGTCCGTCTTCCTGTTGAATATCCACATCCGAGTCGTTGGTCACCACGGTTTGACCGGCGGCATCGCCAAAAATCCCCGGATTGGGCTGGCTCACCTGCTGCTTCTCTGTAATGGTCACTGTCAGGTTGCCGTGGCTGACGGCGGCCTTGCGCACCACCACATCACCGCCCATCACCACAGTCCCTGTGCGGGCGTTGAACACCACCTTGGGAGGAATGCGGCCGGGCTCGACCATGATGTCTTCCAGCATAGACATAAACATTACCCGCTCCCGCTCGGATTGCGGCGCCCTGACGCTCACCCGAGCATGGCTCTCGGCCTTGGCGACATCCGGGCCAAACACGGCGTTGATCGCCTTCTCAATATTGCGGGCACTGCGAAAGCCAGCCTGCTTGAGGTTGAGTATCACCTGCGGATTACTGGCAAAAGAGCTGGGAATGACAGCCTCGAGCAAGGCGCCCCCAGGAATACTGCCGACAGTGGGCACATTGATGGTCATGGAGGTGCCGTTGCGGCCCTGGGCCGACACGCCGCCCACCACCAGATTCCCTTGGGCGACGGCATAGATTTCACCGTCGACCGCCCGCAAAGGCGTCATCAACAGAGTGCCGCCCCTGAGGCTCTTGGCATCCCCTATGGAGGAGACGGTCACATCCAGAGTCTGCCCCGGGCTTGCCAGCGCCGCCACATTGGCAACCACGGCCACGGCGGCAACGTTTTTCAGCTTGGGATCCATGCTGCCATCAATCTGCACCCCAAACTGTTTCAGCATGTTCACCACCGACTGGCCGGTAAACTTCACCTGGTTCTTGTCACCTGTCCCATCGAGACCCACCACCAGGCCATAGCCCACCAGTTGGTTTTCGCGAATTCCCTGCACATCTACCATATCCAGCAGATGGCGACTCTTCTCGGCCAACACCTGGCCCGGCATGGTAAGCCCCAGCAACAGCAGAGCTAAAAGCAGTCTTGTCATCTTCATTCCTGTTACATAGGGAACCAGGGGCTGTTGAAGTAGCGAGCCGCCCAGCCCATGGCATTGCTGTCGGCAATGGCGCCCTGGCCACCGTAGATAATGCGGGCATCGGCAATCCGCTGCGATGAGATAGTGTTCTGGTTGTCTATGTCGTCGGAGCGGATAAGCCCGATAAGACGCAGATACTCATCCCCCTGACTGAGGCGAAGCCATTTCTCACCGCGGATCAGCAGCACGCCGTTGGGCATCACCTTGGCCACCGTCACTGTAATGGCGCCGGAAAGCTGGTTCTGCTGAGTCGTGGCGCCGCTGCCATTGAAGCCACGGCCAAACTTGCCCTCACCATTGGCGCTGAAACTACTGTCATCCACCCCGCCCTGAACGCCAAAATTCAGATCCTGAGACTTATTGGTCTGGGTATTGGCCTTCTTGCTGGAGTAGGTCTTCTCATCCAGGGAGACTGTGAGTATGTCTCCCTCGCGAAAGGCCCGCTTATCCTTGAACAGGGTCAGCATAAAACCGGGGCGATACAGGCTGCCGTCTTTGGCTTCCGGCAAGGAGTAGTCCACCTCAGGCGGCGCCCATTCTTTGTTACCCGGCTGCTGTTCTGCGTCAGGGAAGTGGGAGATACAGCCGCTGAGCGACAGCATCAGCAGCGCCAACAAGAGTCTCATGGTCTTCATACCGATTGGTTCAGGAACTTGAGCATATCGTCAGTGGCTGAGACCACCTTGGCGTTCATCTCGTAGGCTCTCTGGGTCGAGATCATCTCTACCATCTCTTCGACCACATTGACGTTGGCCCCTTCGAGCGCACCCTGGCGCAAACTGCCCAACGCTTCCTCGCCGGGAACTCCTTCTATCGGCACACCGGAAGACGCGGTTTCGTGGTACAGGTTATTGCCTCGGGACTCGAGCCCGGCCGGGTTGGCAAAGTGCGCCAGGGTGATCTGTCCCAGCTCCATCGCCTCTGCCTGACCTGCCACTTTGGCACTCACCACACCGTTTTCGGCTATGGTGATCCCGGTGGCGGTTTCGGGGATCTGGATGTTGGGCACCAAGGGCAGCCCCTGGGAGGTCACCATGATGCCGTCGCTGTTACGATAAAACTGGCCATCACGGCTGTATGCCACTTCGCCATTGGCTTCTTCAATCTGGAAAAAACCCTGGCCCTCAATAGCGATGTCCAGTTGCTGATTGGTAGTGAGTATGTCGCCTGTGGTGAACACCTTCTGGGTACTGGCTACTCGGGCGCCCGTGCCCAATTGCAGCCCGGATGGCAACTCATTGAGCTCGTCTACTTGGCCGCCTGGTTGGCGCTGTACCTGATAGAAGAGATCGTTGAAACCGACTCTATCGCGCTTGAAACCTGTGGTATTAACGTTGGCCAGGTTGTTGGCGATGGTCGTCATCTTCACATCCTGAGCAGTCAATCCTGTCTTACTCACCCATAATGCCGATTGCATTTAGACTCTCCTCAATATTAGGCGTCACGCAGCAGGCGATTACCCGCCTCAGCCAACTTCTCTGCGCTTTTCATTAACTTAATTTGCACTTCAAACTGACGACCCAGATCCATGGAGGCCAGCAACTCACCAACGGCATCGACATTGCTGCTCTCCAGCGCGCCGGAAGCCAGCCGTACTTGCTCGGACACCTGGGCCTCGCCGTTGTTGGCATACAGCAAACCATCGGCGCCCTTGTGCAGCTGATTCTGGGCAGCGTTCACCAGCTTGAGCTGGGCAACCTCTTCAATCAGCCCACCCTGCTCGGCCACTATCGACAGACGGCCGTCTTCACTGACAATCAGCTCGCGATACTGAGGCAGCACCAAAGGCCCATTGGCGCCCATCAAGGGGAAACCCGCCACTGTCAGTTCACCGTTGGCACCTTCGCTGATGGCGCCGTTACGGGTATAGGCTTCGCCCTGAGGTGTTTGCACTGTGAAATAGCCATCGCCCTTAATCGCCATATCGAGCCGGCGCCCAGTGCTGACTATCTCTCCATGGCGACTGTTGAAACCGACATTCTGGGTCTGCGGCAAGATCCGCGAAGCAAAGCTTCCCTGGGTCTCAGGCACAGGAACCGCAGCAACCCGCTCCAGATCGGCACGAAAGCCCTGGGTATCGGCATTGGCCAGGTTGTTGGCCCGAATTGCCTGGGACTGCAGAATGCGGCTGGCACCCTGGGCCGCGGTATAAATCATCTTATCCATGAGTCATCCGTCAGATGGCGTTCAGCAGCGCCTGCTGCATGGTCGAGTTGGTGTCCAGTACCTTGGCATTGGACTGATAGTTACGCTGCGCCGTCATCAGGCTGACCATCTCGGCCGTGGTATCCACGTTGGAACCCTCAAGATAGGCGCCCTTCAGGCTGCCCAGAGTACCGCTACCAGGTGCGCCGACTGTGGCCTGCCCAGCTGAGGCAGAGGCCTGCCAGGCGTTGTTGCTCACCGGCGTCAAACCATTGGGATTGTTGAAATCTGCCAGCACCACCTGACCTTGCAGCAACTCCTGACCATTGGTGTAGGTGCCAAAGAGCATCCCGCTGTCATCCAGGCGTATCTTGTTGAATTCACCGGCGGCATAACCATCCTGGCTCAGGCTGGAGTTGTTATAGTCATTGGCATATTGAGTGAACCCTTCATAGTTCACCGCCAGGCTGACATCCTCGGCACCGGCCTTGGCGGGCAGAGTCAGGCTCAGCTTGTCGCCGCCGCTCAGGCTGCCCTTCTTGTCAAACTGCAGGCTGTGGCCGTCTTTGGGTTCGAGAACGGCCGAGTCCAGCACGAAGTAGACTTTCCATTCATTGTCGCCTGTCTTGGCGTAGTACTGGGTCAGGGATCTCTGGTTGCCGAGTGAGTCGAACACACTGACAGTACCCGAGGAGTGATAACTCGCCGGGTCTGTGGGCGAAAATGGCGTCGTTGCAGGATCTATGGCTTCCATACGCGCATCCAGGTTGGACACCTGATTGACCAGAGTCGACGCCTTGGCCGGCAGAGAACCTGTCTTGATCTGCAAGTCACCCATGGTGCCTGTTTGCAGCACGCCATCGGCCGTGGCCGGATAGCCCTGCAGACGGTTGCCGACAGGATCTGTGATAAAGCCCAGAGCATCCTGGCCGAAGATCCCGGCGCGGGCATAAAGATTGGAACCATCGGTGCCACGCAACATAAAGAAGCCACTGCCCTGGATCCCCATATCCAGCTCACGGCCTGTGTAGGTCAGCGTGCCCTCACGGGAGAAGTTCTGGCTGGTATTCATCACATTGACACCGGCACCCATGCCACTGTTGTAGATGGCGGCAAACTCGCTGCGACCACCACGGAAGCCCCAGGTAGAGGCGTTGGCAATGTTGTTACTTATGGTGTTGAGGTCCTGACTGGTGGCCTGCAATCCACTTAGCGCAATATTGAAAGACATCTTGTCTCCTGTTATGAAACTTCGGAAATATCCAGCACAGACACTGTGCCCAAACCGTTGGCCAGCTCAGCCATCATCATGCCCTTGGCACTGACGAAATGAACCTTGCTGATTTCGCCTGCGAGAAATGACTGAGCCTTCAATGCTTTTTCACCGTCGCTGGCCTGAACTTTCAATTGGTATTCCCCCGGAGGAAGCCCCAGTCCTTCGGGATCTATCTGAAAACTGACATCACCTGCCGCCTGACTGCCGAGCTCCAGGGTTTTGACGACTTCCCCGTTTTTATCGCTGATCTCCACAGTCACCGCCGAGGCGCTGTGCTCCAGATAGACTTTGCCGTCTATCACATGTTCGGCCGCGGTAAAGCTGTCTGCCGGCACCATGGCCTGCTTACCGATAAGGGAAGCCGATTGCACCAGCCCGAGGTTTTCCATCATGGTCATCTGGTTTTTCTGGTTCTGGCGCATCGCCTCGAGGCTCTCCACCTGGGAAAACTGCGCCAACTGGCCCAGATACTCACTGGCATCCAGGGGGTTGGTAGGGTCCTGATTCTTGATCTGGGCTATCATCAACGACATGAACTCGTTCTTCAGCGAAGCGGGATCATTGCCGTTGGCACGGATGGCATCTGTCTTCTGGCCATCTTCGCGGGTATTGACGTTCTGTACCTGTTGCATCCTCTATTCCCTTATTTTCCCAGAGCCAGGAGTCCCTGCTGCATGGAGCGGGCGCGGTTCATCACTTCGACACTGGTTTCAAAAGCGCGGCTGGCGGCCATCATGTCGGCCATCTCTTCCACTGTGTTGACATTGGAATAGGTCACATAGCCATCGGCATTGGCCAGCGGGTGGCCGGGTTCATAACGGGTTTCCAACGGTGCATCGGACTGCACCAGGGCCTTGATCTGCACCTTGGCACTGACGCTGTTGTTTTGTTGCTGATAGAGGGTGGAAAATACCGGTTTTATCGCCCGGTAGGCGCTATCACTGGACTCGGCAGCCACACCTGCGTTGGCCAGGTTACTGGCGATCGCGTTCAGTCTCAGGGTCTGCACCGTCATGCCACTGCCGGCAACCTGATATATCTCTGCAAATGACACGATTACTTCCCTTCGATAGCGGCCTTCAGGCCTTGGATTTTCATGTTGAGAAAGGTCAGGCTGGTCTGAAAGTCCATGGCATTTTGTGAAAAACGCGCCTGCTCCTGCCCCAGTTCAACCGTGCTGTTATCGGCACTGGACTGATAAGGCACCCGATACCCCACTGTGTACTGCCCTCCAAAAGGGATGCCGGCATCCAGCTGTGCCATCAGAGCACCAAAGTCCAGATCTCTGGCCTGGTAGCCGGGTGTTTCGGCATTGGCCAGGTTTCCGGCCAGCACCTTGCTGCGCTCAACCCTGAAATCCAATAATTGAGGATGCAGACCCAATGCCGCATCGAGCTTGATAGCCATGGTTTCTCCTAGTAAGGTATCCATAGGTTTTCGCTCCTTGTAACAAATACCATGCCAATAGTTTTTATCCATAAAATACAATGACTAACAAGCCAACCACCAATAATTGCGGAACCCTGATTTCCCCTTTTGCCTTGCTGCTTTTGCTGTTGTTTCCGCTGCTTCCGTTGCCGGCGGCCGCCTCGGCCAACCAGGTCGAGCAAGCGGCCAGACAATATCTGCAGCAGCAATTGCAGCAGTTTGCTGCGGCGCAACAGATGAAACCGCTTCAAAGCAAGATTCGAATGACACTGCCATCTGGGGTCAAGCGCCTGGCCGACTGCCCGCAAAAGCCGGACATCAGCCTGGCCAACCCTTCGGCGCCGCTCTGGGGACGGGTATCTTTGGAGGTGCGTTGTCCGGCGGCCGACTGGCGTTTCTTTCTACGGGCCAGGGTCGAAGCCAAGGCCCAATTGCCTGTGCTGACACAAACCCTGCACAGAGGCAGCATCATCGACGCGCAGAACATAGAGTGGCGCTGGCTGGAGTTGCAGGCCAGTGACAGAGACATTGTCAGCAGCCAACGCGAGCTCATAGGCAAACAGGTGGCGCGCAGGATCCGCGCAGGTGAAGCCATCTTGCTGCGCCAGCTGAGCCAGAGTGATTGGGTGCGTGCCGGTGAACAGGTGATCATCCAGGTCAGCCAGGAGGGTTTTGAAGCTCAAATGCCGGGCACCGCGCTGGAAAGTGCCTCCCGGGGAGAAGTGATTAGGGTGCGAAACTTAAGCTCGCAGAAGGTCATCAAGGCCTACCCGATAGCGCAGGGCATAGTTACACCACAAAAGTAATTACTCAGCAAAAGTAGCCACATCACAAAAATAATTTTATTTTTTACGGATCCGGTCGCCTTTACTCACTAGAGCACATTATTTCGGGGGTTCAATGGAAATCACTCAGCGTCTGCATGCGGTTGTCAGCGACAGTGGCGTCACCGCAGCGAATCGGCGTCAACGCCAGGAAACCACGGTATCCGCAGCCCAGCAGGATAAGGTAAGCCCTGAGTATCACTGGCTGAATCAGGCCCAGACTCAACTGGCTCAGGAGAGCGAGGTAGATCAACTCAAGGTGGCCAGCTTGCGTCAGGCACTGCAACAGGGCAATTTTGAACTGGATGTCGAGGCCATGGCCAAAGCTATGCTGCAGCAGCACGGGAAACAGGACAAGTAAGCCATCCATGAGCAATAAACGCGAAGCAGTGCAAAGTCTGGTCGCCGGGATCCGCCAGGACATACTGGACTACCGGGAGTTAAAGAAGCTGCTGCAACAGCAGCGCCAGTTGATGCTGCGCCATGACAATCAAGGGCTTATCCAGCATAACCAGCAGCAGGATCAGTTAGTTGCCAAGTTACAGCACAATTCGCTGCAGCGCGCCGCACATCTGGCACAAATAGGTGTCAGCAATGATCATCAGGGCATACGCCAACTGCAGAGTAAACTGCCCGAGCAGGCAGCTCACAAACTGGAACAACTGTGGCAGCAACTGCTGCAACAGGCCAGAGAGAGCCAGAGACTCAACGAGCTCAACGGCCAACTGCTGGTGCGCCAACAGGAAATCATCCGCGGCATTCTGGGGCTGGGAAATGCCGATGAGTACCCACAGAACCTCGCCTCACCTCAGTTTCCCTGAAGCCTTAAGCCGCGCCGTACTGCTGCCCGCCAACTCATCAAGCTGAAACTGCTCCTGCTGCTCCAGCCGTCGTCGCTGTCGCTGTCGCTGCTGCCCGTCAAACCAATTCACCCGCTGATAACGCCCCAACTGCTGCTGCCATAAGCCCTGCAGCCTTTGTTGTTCATTGCCGAGCAACTGCTGCTGAGTATTGAGACTCTGCTTCAATGGTTGCAGCCTTTGCAGCAAGGCCTGACTGTTGCAAAGCCCCACTATTGAGCCCTGACGAAACTGGCTGTAATGGGACTCCAGTAACGCCACCTGCTGCTGTTGCCCCTGCACCTGGGCCTGACGTTGCTGCAGCGCCTGTTTTTGCTCCGCCAACTCGCTGAGCTTACGCTGTTCAAGATGGCTCAGGCGTTGCAATAGTTTCATGACTCACCTCGCAGTGCGCGGGTCAGCGATTGCAGTTGTTGTTGGCTGCCCGAAAGGTCAACCGCCTCGTCTGTGGTTTGGGTCAGGTAGTCGGCAATCCTCGGGTAATGGCTCACGGCGGCATCCAACTCGGGATCCTGCCCAGGTTGATAACCGCCCAACGGCAAGAGCTCACGTACTTCCTGATAACGCGCCAACATACGCCGAACCAGTGCCATCTCCTGCTGTTGTTCCTTGGGGGCAATCTGCAGCGCCAAACGACTGATAGAGGCCCCAAGATCCAGTGCCGGGAAATGCCCGGCCTCGGCCAAGCGGCGGCTCAGGAAGAAGTGGCCATCCAGTATCGCCTTGGCCGCATCGGCGATAGGGTCCTGTGTATCTTCCCCTTCGGTCAGCACAGTGTAAAACGCCGTCAGGGTTCCCTGTGGATGAGTACCGTTGCCCGCCATCTCCACCAATGAAGGCAGTTGGGCGAAGGCCGAAGGCGGATAGCCTTTGGTGGCCGGCGGTTCCCCCAGACTCAGGGCTATCTCCCGCTGTGCCTGGGCGTAACGTGTCAGTGAATCCACCAGCAGCAACACCCTATGGCCCTCGTCGCGAAAGCCACAGGCTATCTGGTGACACAGGCGCATGGCTCTGAGGCGCATCAAGGGGGAAGTGTCTGCCGGAGCGGCAACCACCACGGCGCGGCGGCGCCCCTCTTCACCCAAGGCCTGCTCGATAAACTCGCGCACCTCTCGGCCGCGCTCGCCGATGAGCCCTACCACCACGCGGTCGGCCTCGGTGAAGCGGGTCATCATCCCCAGCAGTACACTCTTGCCCACCCCGGGACCGGCAAACAAGCCTACCCTTTGACCACAGCCAACCGGCAGCAAGCCGTTGACGGCTCTGACCCCCACATCGAGAATGCGGGTAATGGGTTGCCGGGCAAGAGGATTGGGTACCTGAGTGACAGGACGACAAAACTGCACGCCACTCAGCGGCCCGAGCTGATCCAGCGGCTGGCCAAGGCCATCGAGTACCCGGCCGAGCAGGCCGGCACCCAGAGGGATCTTATGGGTCTCTGTCTGGGGAATGACCCGGGCGCCAGGGCTCAGCCCCTGGGTGTCTGTGATAGGCATCAGGCAGAGGATCCCCTGATGGAACCCCACCACCTCGGCCTCGACATAGGCGCCATCGCGCCGCTCCACCATGGCGCGATCGCCAATACCCAGGTTGCAGCCGACCGCCTCCAGCAACAGGCCACTCACGCGGGTCAGGCGTCCGTATATCTGGGCTACCGGTACCCGGGGCCAGTTTCCGGCCAGGACATTAGTCTTCATTGCTGGCGACTGTGGCCTCGGCTTCTGGAATCAAGTCGTCGTTCAAATGAGCTTCAACCTGATCCATACAGTTGTTGAGGCGGGTTTCCATGGAAGCATCGGCATCGCACTGATCGCAAACCACCCGGCAACTGCCCTGGCTCAGGCTGTCGTCGGCCACCAGGTGCCAGTCGGCCACCTTGTCGGCCGCCAGATGCTGTAGCTGTTTGATGGTTGAGGGTTCAAGGTGGATCTTGATATCACTGGCATCCTTGGGCAGTGCCTGCAGGGTTTCTTCAACCAGGGCAATGATCTGCAGAGGCTGCAGCGACAACTCGCAGCGGATCACCTGCTGTGCCACCCTTCTGACCAGGTCGACAATCAACTGCTGTTGCGCCTGGATCTGCTCTGCGTGGCTCTCGGCGAGCAGCTGTTGCAATGCCGTCATGGGAGTCAATAGCTGATTCAACTGCTCATCTATCTGTGCCAAACCCTGGCTGCGCCCCTGCTCCAGCCCGTCCCGCAGCCCGGATTCCTGGCCCGCTTGGCGCCCCTCGGTTTCGCCCTGAGTCTTGCCGGCTTCAAAGCCCTGTTCCCAGCCTTCCTGATAGCCCCGCTCCAACGCTTGCTGGAAGTCTTGCCAGTTGCCTTGTTCAGGACTCTCCCCTTCCAGGGGAGCAAATTGATAACGGCGCACCTGAGATGCACCTATGCGCCAAAGGCGACTATCTGCACCCATTACTCAACCACCTGTTCTTCAAACAGTTGCAGCTCGATTTCGCCGTTCTGCATCATCTCTTTGGCCGTTTCCATAATGTTGCGTCTCGCCTCATTGGCCATGCTCAGCGGCACAGCGCCCAAGGCCTCGGCCTGGGTCTCAATGGCGGAAGACATACGCTTGGGCAGGGCGTTGAGCAGAGTGCGTTTCAGTTCGCCATCAATACCCTTGAGTGCCAGTGCCAGCGACTCGGCTTCGACCGCCCCGAGGATTTCCTGCAGGGTTTCCGGCTTCTGACGGCCCAAGATGATAAAGTCGAACATGTTTTCGGTAACATCATTGGCCAGATGCTTGTCCTGCAAGCGTATCATCTGCATCAGATGTTCACGGTCACCATCGAAGCGGTTGAGAATGTCAGCCACCTGACGCACGCCGGACACCTGGGTATGGCTTTTCTCCATCGCCATCACCATGCAGCGCTCCACCAGTTGCCGCAGCTCTTCCACCACATCCCGATCCAGCTCGCCGAGGCGGGCTATGCGTACCAGCACTTCGTCCTGGTTGTCTCCCGGCAGATGTTGTAATACCTGAGCGGCAATTTCCGGTGGCAAGAGTCCCAACATGATGGCCTGCAGCTGCACATGTTCGTGCTGCAGCTCCCGCGCCAACAGCTTGGCATCGACCCACTCCAGCCGCTTCACCAACATCTTGACCTCATCGCCATAGATGCTGTCGATAAGGCCCTTGGCGACTCTGTCACCCAGTGCCAAATCCAGGGTTTTCTGGAGATAGGCTCTCGATGCCCGGGCGATACCGGCCTGCTCTTTGTAGCGGTTGAAGAAGCGATCCAGTACAGATTCTGCTTCCTGCTGGGTCACCGAAGACAGGCGCGCCATCTTGTAACTCAGTTGTTCCACATCCTGGCGGTCGAGGTGCGCCATGACCTGAGAGGCACCTTCCTCACCCATACACAAGAGCAACATGGCCGCCTGCTCAAGATTGTCCAGAGTCGTTTGTTCAGTCACGATTTTTGTCCTTCATCCAATGGCTGATCACTTCGGCGACTCTGGCGGGTTCTTCCGTTGCCAGCAGTCCCAGGTGCTGCATTTTCACCGTCAGGGGCGAGCCGGGCGGTGGCAGATTCGACTGCGGCAAGGCCTTGCTGTCCTCAGCCTGCAATGCCAGCTGAGGCGGCTCAATGGCTTGTGTCAGGGGCTCGGCTTCCAGTGCCATTTCAGCGGCTTTGTCACCGGCCTTGTTGCCAGAGTGTCTTGAGCCTGAATCACCGCGGGTCAGGTGCTGAACCAGGGGGCGCAACACGAACAGAATAAGCAGTAAGGCCAATAGAGTGCCTATGCCATATTTCAGGTATTCACGCAGATGCTCGTTCTGCCACCAGGGCAAAGCTTCTATCACGGGCTTTTCCGGCACCACGAAGTCAAAACTGTTGATATTGATCTGATCGCCACGAGCCTCGGAAAAACCTATGGCGTCTTTAACCATGTCGCTTATCTGCTGCAACTGCTGCGGTTGCCAGCCTTCTTTGCCTGCCGCCTGTTGGTTCAACAGGATGGCTACCGACAGCCCTTCCAGCTGCATCTGTTGGAATTTGGTGTGCCGCACCGAGCGCCCAACTTCGTATGAGCGGGTTTCCTGTTGCCGCAGACTGCTTTCCTGATTGTCCTCTTTCTTGCCCTTCTTGCCGGACACAGGCTTGTTGCTCAGAGCGCCGGGGATCCCCAAGGCCAGGTTGCCGTTGGTTTGGTCTTTGTTGAGCGTTTCCTGAGTCATCACAGGATTGGGATCCACAGACTCGCGGGTTTCCTCTATCTGGTTAAAGTTCACCCTGGCGACCAGCTGCACCTGATAATTGTCCCGCCCCAGAATCGGATTCAACATGGATTCGGCGCGGGCGATCAGGTTGTTTTCCAGCTCATGGGTATACTTGAGCTGCTTGCTGCGGGATTGGCTGATGTCCTGGCCGGAGGCCATATCGGCATTCAGGTAGTTGCCGGCCTGGTCGACTATCTGCACCTGTGCCGGGGTCATGCCGGTAATGCTGCCGGAAACCAGGTTGGCAATAGCGCTGACCTGTGACTCATCCAAACGCGCCCCGGAATAGAGTTCCAACAACACGGAAGCGGTCGGCTTTTCCGGCTCGGCACGGATGAACAGGGTTCGCTTGGGAATCGCCAGATGCACTCTGGCATAACGTACGGCTTCGAGCGCCATTATGGTGCGCGCCAGTTCCCCTTCCAAACCATGAAGATAGCGAGCATGCTCCATAAACTGGCTGGTACCTATGGGCGCCTTGGCCAGGTTTTCCAGTCCTTCCGGCAGTTGGGCTTGTACTCCTTTGGCCGCCAGCAGGAGCCGCGCCGAACTCAACTTGTTTTCCGCCACCAGGATCTGTCCCGAATTGGCTTCCAGGCGATAGTCAATGCCTTCACCCTCAAGCACTTCAATGATCTGGCTGCTGTCGACCTTTTCCTTGAGGCCGTACAAGGGCCGATATCCCTGGCTGCCACTCCAGAGGAACAACACCAGTACACAGGCCACTGCCGAGGCCAGTATGGCCAGCAACAGCATTTGGTTTACATGGGATAGCTTCCCCTTGATCGCTTCCAGCATGGGCTTCTGTCCGGCGGCAGACGGTTTTGCCGGTAGAGCTAAACTCGTTGACATCTATTGTCCTTAAATGGGCATTTTCATAACATCATCAAAGGCTTGAACAAGGCGATTACGCACCTGCATCAAGGCCGAAAACGACAGACTGGCCTTTTGAGACGCCACCATGGCGCCCACCAGATCATCGCTCCTGCCGCTGTCGACCGCTTGGGTCAGCATTGATGATGTCAGCTGATCTTGATTGATCTCCTGCAGCTTCTGCTTCATCAGGCTGCCAAAGGAGACGACTTGGGGAGTGTGACCATCGATGGAAGGCATGATTGCGCCCTGGGCAATCTCCTTGTGGATGGCCAGTGTTTGCTGGATATTGTTAAAACCGGCGGAAATACTATTGTTGCTCATTGCTGCCATTCTCTGTTGTCAGCCATTCAGGCGGCCTTGGCCTTGGCTAAAAGGCTGTCGATATCTATGCCCGCGTCCCGCATCTGTACCAGCTTGTAGCGCAGTGCCCGGGTGGTCATTCCCAAAGCATCAGCACTGCGACTGCGGTGACCGCCAAAACGCTTCAAAATCTCAATGACATATTGGAACTCTGCATGTTTTTTGGAGGCTTTAAGCCCATTGGAAGGTTCCGGAATGGAATTTACACTTGCAATATTTTCCGGCAGCCTGATGCCTAAATCGACAACCTGTAAAATAGTGCCATGACGCATAACCAATGCCCGCTGAATGACATTTTCCAGCTCTCTGACATTACCAGGCCAGTTATAATTAATTAGCGCATTTTTAGCCGCATCGCTTAAATAACATTCTTGACCATTGGTCAAATAGCCATAAAGCTGAATAAAATGTTCCGCAAGCGGAATAATATCTTCCGCCCTTTCCCTAAGGGGTTTTAATTCCAGTGTCAACACATCCAAACGATAATAAAGATCTTCCCGGAATCGGCCTTGAGATACAGCTTCTTTTAAATTTTTGTTGGTAGCTGCAATAACGCGTATGTTCAAAGGAATGATTTTATGACCGCCGACTCTTTCGACTTCTCTCTCCTGCAATACCCGCAAGAGTTTTGCCTGCAAAGATAAAGGCAGTTCCGCTATTTCATCCAACAACAGAGTGCCACCTTCTGCCAACTCGAATTTGCCCGGTTGATCTGCGCTGGCCCCGGTAAAGGCACCTTTAACATGGCCAAATAGTACCGACTCGAGTATCTGCTCAGGAATGGCGGCGCAGTTCACCGCCACGAAGGGCTGCTCTCTGCGACTGGAATGGCGATGAATGAAATGGGCCAGCGGCTCTTTGCCGGTACCACTCTCGCCGGTGAGCAAAACTGTGGTATCCGCCTTGGCGGTTCTGTGGGCCAGCATCAACAGCTGCCGACTCAGGGGAGAAGCCACCACCAATTCGCTGTCTTCCTGCTCCATCTGCCGCAGGCGAAACAGCAGCTTGATCAGTTGGCTTTCATCCAGGGGCAGCAGCAGGTAGTCCTGAGCCCCGGCCTGCATGGCCTTGACCGCCAGCTCAGTCTGCTCAGGTTGCAGCAACGCCACCAAATTGTGGGCCCGCTGTCGATGCAGACGTCCGGCTACCTGCTCGGGGCTGCAGGCAGAAACATCGACCAGCGCCAGCCAGCTGCTGATCCCTTCAATGATATTAAACCCTTCCTGTTCCATGAGCTGGGCTGTCTGAGTACTGACCAGCCCCTTGCAGCCAACCACGCTGTAGTTTTTCAAGACTCTATCCTCATACCGCTTTGACCAGTCGAATCCGTACTCTACGATTCACTTCGGACTGTTCCTTGGAATAGGGCTGACGATTGCCATGATGTCTGGCTTCTATCATCTGCCGTTTCACCCCCAGCTCCACCAGAGCCGCCACCACGTTTTCCACTCTGTCTTTGCTCAATACCAGATCCGCCAGCCTGGAGCTGCCGTCGTCTGCGTGACCATCGATCAGGATTTTTTTGATGTTGCGATCCACCACCACATAACGGGCCACAGCTTGAATATCGGCCTGCATGGACGAATCCATTCCAGCGATTCCTGAGGGGTAAAAAATAGATAAATCATGAACATAGTCATAATCTTGTGGGAGCAGTTGTTGGCGGCACTGGCGCAAGGGTTGTAACTGGCTTCGGGCACTGAGGGTATCGACCTCAAGCAGGAATCCATCACTTTGTCCAAGTTCAAATGTCCAGCGCCATCCCTGCTCCAGCCCCTTGATAAAGACGCCCAGTTCCCCGCTTCTCAGGCTGGCCTTTCCTGTTTGCCATTGCATCTGCCGGCTCTGCACCTTGCCCGGAAATCCCTCGCCCCATGCCGGATAGCCAACGCTGGCGTTTACGCTGTGGGCTTGATTGAGCCAGGAGGAGATCAGGGACAAGTTGGAATGTTGCCCTGGCAGTAGTTCCAGCTGCAGTAAGCCGGCTCCGGCAACAGCAACGCTGAGCCGGCAACCAAAGGGGCTGCTACTCAGTTGCCAGGCATCATCGTCCGCGGCCACTCTGTAGGTCACCGTCTGCGTGATGGGTTCTGCGAAACTGATAGCGCTGAACAGCAAGAAACACAGGGCTAGGGTCAAAGGCTTCAACACAGTAAATTCCAGTTAGTGAAGGATAAATAGATGGAATAATTACAATGTAAATTCCTTTGTTATTACCCTTAATTTCAGCGATGAATTCGAATTGAACTAAATATACTCAAAGCACCTAAAACCCAGAGGTAGGCGCTATTTTAATCGCTATTAATATAGCCAATTCGATTAACCTTAAAACAGTTAAAAATCTCTTAGAATATTAAACAATCACTTTTCTATCGAGAAAATTGACGGCGAAAATAGCTCATACAAATGTATCCTGTCAAATTACAAAGCGCTTTTTTTGATTAACATCAATGTGTCAATTTTTTGTCTTAGAACCATTTTTTGACACTGAATAAATACACACTTTTCAGCTTGTATGATGCCCAGACTTTGATAATATTCTGCCCCCTACGTCTAATATGTCATTGGTTATTTTTTATCAAAAAATTAACTTATTTTGTAGCTGTATTGTTGCGAACGGCGACTGCGCGGTAATGGTTTAATGAAAATAACTGCACGGTAATAATGGAATGAAGATAACTGCACGGGCAGAGCTAATAAAATCAGATCAGACTCATGATTGTAGGCCGATTGCTCTAATTCGAGAAAAATTAGCCCGTAGTCGTTTATTCGGACAGTTGGATAACTGTAATCAAGGATTATTACAAGCGCTAAATCAAATACTCAAACCATTGACAAGACAGGGACTTCCGGCATTGATTCGTACCGAATTAACGCCCGGTGAAACTCTGCTGAAAAGTTGTAATAAACATCATTGGTTTGCCTTTAAATATCAACGCAAGCTATTGGGTTTATTGCGAATTGATCGCTGTACCCTCGAACAGCTGGCCAGCAGCTACTATGGCGGTCAATCCGGCAAGCTGTACTCGCCGCTGGGAGCGCCGACTCAGTCGGAATTTCGCTTGGGGCTCAAACTGATGCAGGCGGTGCTGGCAAGCATGCCCTTTGATCCCATCAAGCCGGACGAACTGCAGATAGAACTGTCCGGTGCCGAGACTGAATACAGGGTCGCGGCCCTTTGGTCGATGAGCTTTCCGAACAGCCATTACACCAGTCCTATGTTGTTTGCCATGACAGACGAACTGCTGGGACGTATCGGTCAGGCTGCCCCCCAATATCAACAAGCCGACAATCTCGAACAGGCACTGGAACAACAGCTGACCCAGATCCCGGTCAAGCTCAAGCTGGAGCTGGGCTGGCAACCCATGCCGGTACAGGCTCTGGCCGAACTGCAGCCCGGGGAAATCATTCCACTGAATCTGCATCAACGCTGCCCGATTTCACTGGGAGGGCTGACCTTGTTCTACGGCTCGGTACACAGCCACCAAGGCAAGTTGGTCGCTCGCCTGAATCAAGATGCTTTCCAACAAAATGAGGATGATCAAAGTGGATGGACAAACATCGCTGAGTGATGATTTTTTACTCGACAATGAACTGCTCGAAGAGCCGTTGACCTCGGTACAGGTAAAGCCCTCCCGGGATATGAGCTTCTTCAAGCAGTTGCCTGTGCAGGTCACTCTGGAACTGGCCAGTACTGAGATGACACTCGGCGAACTCACCCATATGGGACAGGGGGATGTTATCGCCCTGGATCGCATGGTGGGTGAGCCTTTGGATATCCGGGTCAATGGCGCCCTGCTCGGACGCGGCGAAGTGGTTGAAGTCAATGGTCGTTACGGTGTGCGGCTGCTGGAGGTCGTTGCCAGTGGCGCAACCTTGGTCAAAGAATAGCGGCCTATTCCTGCTCGTTTTATTGCTGCTGTCACTGCTGGCCCTTCCTGTGTCTGCCGCCGATGGCATGACACTCTTCACCCTGGACGACGGCCAACAGGCACAAAAGGTCAACATCAAGCTGGAAATTCTGGCGATGATGACAGTGATGAGCCTGTTACCCGCCATGCTGCTGATGATGACCAGTTTCACCCGTATCATCATAGTACTGGTAATTTTGCGTCAGGCGTTGGGTTTGCAACAGAGCCCGCCCAACAAAGTATTGATAGGTATCGCCCTGGTACTCAGCATGTTTATCATGCAACCCGTGGGCAAGGAGATCTATCAAAAGGCCTACCTTCCCTATGATCAGGGGCAGATAGAGCTGCCGCAGGCGATTGCGATTGCCGAGCAGCCGCTGAGGCATTTTATGCTGGCGCAAACCCGGGAAACCGACCTGGAGCAGATGCTGAAAATCGCCCAGGAACCCTTGACCCTGACCCAGGAGCAGATCCCCTTCTTTGTGATCCTGCCGGCCTATGTGCTGTCGGAGCTGAAAACCGCCTTTCAGATTGGTTTCCTGCTGTATCTGCCCTTTTTGGTGATAGATCTCGTGGTGGCCAGCGTGTTGATGTCCATGGGGATGATGATGCTGTCGCCGCTGATTATCTCCTTGCCATTCAAGTTGTTAATCTTCGTATTGGCCGATGGCTGGTCTATGACTGTCAGCACCCTGACGGCCAGCTTCGGATAGCGCCATGGAGCTGAGTGAACTGACAAGCTTCTTCTCCGATGCCATCTACCTTGCGGTATTGATGGTATTGGTGTTGATCAGCCCGGGCCTGTTGCTGGGTCTGTTGATCGCCATCTTTCAGGCCGCCACTCAGGTCAATGAGCAGACCCTGAGCTTTCTGCCCAAGTTGGTACTGACTCTGCTAATGGTGCTGTTCGCCGGCCAGTGGCTGGTGCAGAAGCTGCTCGATCTGTTCAACCAGCTGTTCCTCTCTATCCCCCATGTGATTGGCTAAAATGCTGAGCCTGACGACAGACTATCTGCAGCAACTGCTCGGCTCTTTCTGGTGGCCTTTCAGTCGTCTTCTGGGGGCTTTTCTGGTGATGCCTTTCCTCGGCCATATCCATGTCCCCGTATTGATTAGAGTATTGTTGGCACTGCTGCTGGCGGCGCTGATCATTCCGATACTACCGGCGGTTCCCGTCCTCGACGCACTCTCATTCAGGGCAGTATTGCTGGCGCTGGAGCAACTGCTGCTGGGCATGATGCTGGGGCTGTTTCTCAGCCTGATGCTACATATCCTCAGCCTGCTGAGTACCATTTTGTCGATGCAGATGGGGCTCTCCATGGCGCTGGCCAACGACCCCGGCAGCAGCAGTAGCCAACCTCTGCTGGGGCAGATGCTGGTAATGTACGGCACCCTGCTGTTTCTGGCGTTGGACGGGCACTTGGTTGCCATCGGCATCATAGTGGACAGCTTCCGCCTCTGGCCCATAGGCAACGGCTTGTTCGACCTGCCCTTGATGCAGCTGATCGGCCAGTTTGGCTGGATGTTTGCCGCCGCCTTGATGCTGGCGCTGCCGGCGGTGATGGCGATGTTGGTGGTCAACCTGACATTTGGGGTGCTCAGCCGCTCGGCGCCCTCTTTGAATATCTTTGCCCTGGGTTTTCCCATGACCATGATCATGGGGCTTGTCTGTGTCCTGCTGTCGTTCTCGACCCTGCCGGACAGGTACAGCGACTTTTGCCTCGACGCCCTGTTTGCCATGCATCAGTTTTTGGGAGGGAGCCAATGAGTCAATCCTCCTCCCAGGATAAGACTGAAAAGGCCAGCAGTCACAAGCTGCGCAAGGCCAGAGAGAAAGGCCAAACCCCGCGCTCGAAGGATCTCGGCGCCTGTGTGCTGATGATTGCCGGTTCCCTGCTGCTGAGCAACAGCGGCGATTGGCTGGCGCAGCAGCTGATGCAACAGACTGAGCTGCATATGCTGGTCAGCCGCGAAAACCTGGATACCCCGGGAATGATGCAGAGTCACCTGGCCGCTGCGCTGCTGGGGATACTCGAGCTGCTGGGACCGCTGTTTCTGATGATACTGCTGCTGGCCGCTATTGTGGGCGGCTTGCCAGGCGGCCATGTCTTCAACCTAGGCAATGCGGGCTTCAAGTGGAGCCGTATCGCCCCCTTGAGCGGCCTCAAGCGCATGTGTGGCACTCGCTCCCTGGTGGAACTGGGGAAATCTTGCCTGAAAGTCAGCTTGCTTATCGGGATCATGCTGCTGTTTTTAAAGCATGATTTTGATCACTTGCTCTACCTGAGTCAGCAGGATCTGCTGCAGGGTGCCAGCACAGGGCTGCAACTGCTAAGTGACTACATCCTCTATCTGGGACTGGGAATGCTGGTGATCGCCCTGGTCGATGTGCCCTACCAACTCTGGCAGCACTACAAAGAGCTGAGGATGAGTAAGCAGGAGGTCAAGGATGAACATAAACAGATGGAGGGTAAGCCGGAAATCAAGGCCAGAATACGCCAACTGCAACAACAGTTTGCCCGTTCCCGCGCTTCGGTCGCCGTACCTCAGGCCGATGTATTGATGGTCAACCCCAGCCACTATGCCGTGGCACTCAAGTATGACCCGGCCAGGGCCGAGGCCCCCTTCGTTCTCTGTAAGGGCCGCGATGAAGTCGCCCTCTATATGCAACAGATTGCCAAGCAGCACGGCGTCGAAATCCTCAGGATCCCGCCGTTGACCCGCGCCATCTTCCACTCGACGGCAGTGGAGCAACAGATCCCCGCGGCGCTGTTCAAGGCCGTGGCCCATGTACTCAATTACGTCTTGCAGATCCAGGCGGCCCGGGCCGGACGCAAACCCATGCCGGCACCGCTGCCGGAATTTCATATTCCACCCCACTTGCGACATGACTAAAGGATAACCCAATGAACTGGCTGCGATTACTTACCGCCAATAAGTCCCATGCCATGGTGCCATTGCTGCTGCTGACCCTGATGGCGATGATCATTCTGCCGCTGCCGCCTTGGCTGCTGGATGTGATGTTCACCTTCAACATAGTGCTGGCCATCATGGTGTTGCTGGTGAGTGTGTCGATTCGGCGGCCGCTGGACTTTTCCATTTTCCCAACCCTCTTATTGCTGGCGACCCTGCTGCGACTCACGCTGAATGTGGCATCGACCCGGGTGGTGCTGATCCGCGGCCATGAAGGCGGCGATGCCGCCGGTAAGGTGATCCAGGCGTTCGGTGAAGTGGTGATCGGCGGCAACTATGTGGTTGGCGCCGTGGTGTTCCTGATCCTGATGATTATCAACTTTGTGGTGATCACCAAGGGTGGCGAGCGGATCTCCGAAGTGTCGGCCCGCTTTACCCTGGATGCGCTTCCCGGCAAGCAGATGGCGATAGATGCCGATCTCAATGCCGGTTTGCTGACCCAGGATCAGGCGCGGGAGCGGCGTAAAGAAGTCGCCGCGGAAGCTGACTTTTACGGCTCTATGGACGGTGCTTCCAAGTTTGTTCGCGGCGATGCCATTGCCGGCTTGTTGATCCTGGCAATCAACATCATAGGCGGTATCTGTATCGGCATCTTTATGCATGATCTCAGCGGCACAGAGGCGTTCAAGACCTATGCACTCTTGACCATAGGTGACGGCCTGGTGGCGCAGATCCCATCGCTGCTGCTGGCAACTGCTGCGGCGATTGTGGTCACCCGGGTTTCAGATGCCGAAGAGATGCCGGCCCAGTTCAACGAACAACTGCTGGCCAATCCCAAAACCCTGGCGACCGCGGCGCTGGTGATGTTGATCATGGGGCTGGTACCCGGCATGCCCACTTGGGTATTCCTCAGTGCCGCGTTGTTGCTGGGTTTTGTCGCCTACAAACAGTACCGCACCAAGCCGGTAATCATGCCACCGCCACAGGCCAAACAGGCCGGCGAAGCCCTGAGCGAACCTCAAGCGCCCAGCTGGGACAGCCTGCCCTATGTCGATGCGATAGAGGTCAAGCTGGGTTATCGCCTGGTGTCTCTGGTGGAAAAAGAGCGCGGCGCCGAACTGATGAAACGCCTGACCGGAATTCGCCGCACTCTGTCGGAACAGGCGGGCTATCTGCTGCCGGAAGTCAGGGTCAGGGATAACCTGGCGCTGAGCCCCACTCACTACCAAATCAGCATAATGGGTACCTTGGTGGCCACGGCAGAACTGGACCCAGAGCGACTGCTGGCGATTCGCAGCAGCAATGTTTTTGGTGAGCTGGACGGCATCATCACCCGGGATCCTGCCTATAACATGGAGGCGGTCTGGATAGAGCAGGAAAAGAAAGCCAATGCGCTGAACCTGGGCTATTCCGTCGTGGACAACGCCACAGTGATCGCCACCCATGTCGCCAAGTTGCTGCGGGAGCGAATGGCCGAGCTATTGCAGCACGATGATGTGATTTCACTCAATGAACGACTGGCGCGCCAGGCCCCCAAGCTGGCCGAGTCACTGAGCCAGGCGCTGTCGCCGATTCAACAGCTCAAGGTGTACCGGCTACTGCTCAGGGAACAGGTTTCTTTGCGGGATATTTTGACCATAGGCACCACACTGCTGGATTGCAGTGAAAACAGCAAAGATCCCGTGCTGTTGGCGGCAGATGTTCGCTGCGCGCTAAGGCAGGCGATAGTACAGGCCATCTGTGGAGATGCGCCTCAGCTCAAGGTGATGACCCTGACCCCAGAGCTTGAGCGACAACTGATGAGTGCCCTGAGTACCGCTCAACAGCAAGGCAGCGTGTCACTGGATGGTTTCCCTGTGGATCCGCAGTTGCTGGCGCAGCTACAGCAAAAAATGCCCCAGCTGTTGGCCGAGGCCAAGGCCGCCGGACATCACCCTATCCTACTGGTGCCTCCTCAGTTGCGCCCGCTGCTGGGCCGTTATGCTCTGGCCTTTTCAAGAGGTCTTAATGTGTTGTCTTACAATGAGATTTCTGAAAACAAAGACATTATGGTCGCCGGTCAGTTGGGATGAACGGGCATTATCGGCATGGAGTAAATCGTTGTAATTCACCTTAAACTTATACTAAAGTCCTACGAGAAATGATTGCGGGAAGATTAAGGTAATGCGAAGACTTACCAGCTCAATAATATTGCTGTGCTGCTGTCTGCCGGTTTGGGCGGCGCAAAAATTACCGGCCAGGGCCGAGCTGCAACAGCTGGCCTCGGCCAGCGCCATGCTAGTGGATCTGGAAACCGGCGAGGTCCTCTATGAGGACAACCCACAGCAGGTACAGCCCATAGCCTCGATAACCAAGTTGATGACGGCGCTGGTGACACTGGATGCCAAGTTGCCGCTCAACGAGCGGATTGCCGTGGATGTCAGTCAGGCCGATATCATGCAAAACGTGGTGTCCCGTATCCGTATCGGCAGTGAGTTGAAACGCAAAGAAGCACTGGCGCTGGCGTTGATGTCTTCGGAAAATCGCGCCGCCGCGACCCTGGCACATCACTACCCCGGCGGCTACCAGGCCTTTATCAAAGCGATGAATGCCAAGGCGGCAGAACTGGGGATGACTGACAGCCGCTTTGTCGAACCCACAGGGCTGTCGGAGCAGAATGTCTCCAGCGCCAGAGACCTGGTCAAACTGCTGCGTGAAGCCAGGAAATACCCTCTGATCGGCGAACTGAGTTCGGCCCCCAACCGTAGCGTCATGTTTCGTAAGCCAAGATATAACCTGGCGTTTTACAACACCAATCGCCTGGTGAACAAGAAAAACTGGCAGATCCACCTCACCAAGACGGGTTATACCGATGACGCCGGCCACTGTCTGGTTATGCTCACCAAAATGGCCAAGCGCGAAGTCGCCTTTGTGGTACTGGATGCCTTCGGCAAGCTGACCCATTTGGCCGATGCCGGCCGCCTGAAGAAGTGGCTGGAAACCGGCAAAGTCAGTCCGGTTCCCCAAGAAGCACTGGACTATAAACAGCAAAAGCAAACAGAACGTCAGGCCTTGGCCGCCACCCGTTAATATTCGGCAAACAGCGGTGACTCAGCGCAGGTTTTCACGCTTGCGTAGCCGCATCCACAACAAGTTTTGTTATCATCCCGCCTCGTTTAAAGGCCTTTGGCCTTCGCAGTTACTGAGTCAGGAAGATGCAGTCATTTAAAAAGCACACCCTTATCCCGCTGGATCCCCGGGATCCTCTCTCCATCAGCCTGGCACTGGCGCAATACCGGCAACAACTGCAGCAAGGTACTATTCTGCGCCAGGGCATGTTCGATATCGAATTTGTCGCAGTGACCGACAGCGGCAACCGCCGCCTGCAAATCGATGACCTGCAAGATTCAGCACTGCGCAGCCTGCTGCAGGAAGCCCTGAGCCTGGGGCCGGATGGCGAAGTATTCATGCTGCCGCCACTCATCAGTGACGAATGTGACCTCTATCTCTCTGAACCCTTGCTGTTCGCCATTGCCATGCAACACTCTCGCCTGGCACCCGAACTGCTGGCCACCGCCGAGGTCATGATAGACTTCGCCCGCAGGCACAATGATCTGCAGCGCATGTGGCTGGACGACAGCCGCATTTTCGGGGTCGAGGCCCTGTTTCTGCTGGCCCGGCGCATGCCCGAACTGGCCTGGCTATTGGCACGCTTTCTTATCCCCGCCTGGGACAATGTCTACAGCAATGGCTATGAGCAATATATGGCACGGCTGCTCGAACTCAATGGCTGGAGCCCGGATATGCTGCGGGCCTTTGTCTGGTGCGACAGCGACCACATGCGCCAGGGCTTCTTCTACAGCGGCAAAACCGGCATTCAGAGTCATCAGCCACTGGCCGACTTCCTCAAGCAAAATCCACAGCAATATCCTCTGTTCAAACAGCTGTTGAGCGAGCGTTTACTCAATAGCCCCAAACTGCTCGCCGCCGAAGACCGCCCACTCGGCAGAGTCGATGCCGTGCTGCATTTCTTTGTCAGCATGTACCCGATTGAGTTTGCCTGGTTTGAAGTTGAACAGAGCGAGGGGCTGGATACCCTGCTTGAAAGCCAGTTTATCCGCGCCAGTCTCGAAGAGGAGATAAGCGACCTGCGCGCCGCCATAGAGAGCCAGGCCAGTGGCGCCCTGGCCTGTTATAGATGCGGCATAACCGGGAGCGCCGAAACCGACGCAGATGAGCAAGACGACAGCTATCAGGATGAGGACGATGAGAGGCCGGGCAGGCTGCTGCGTCTGTTAAAGCCATTGGTACTGGCGCAACCCCAAGGCGCGGCATTGTGGCAATATCTGCATGATGGCAGCCAATCCCAGGCGCTGGCGGCTCAGCAACCAATAGCATTAATTCCCGCTTGTAAGGCCAAAGCCCTAGGGCTCTATCACTACATAGTCGACTACTGCGTTACGGCAGAATCCAATCGGCATGTTGCCGAAGAGCTGAGCAGCATTCTCAGCGATAGCCGTTATGAACTGCTCCATGGTGATCAAGAAGATGTCGAAGCCTTTGCCGATATCTTGCCATCAAAGAGTCTGCAGCAAAGGCAACAGCAGTATTTACGCCTGCTGGATATCTGGTTCGCTTGGCTTGGCAAACCCGAATTGGAAGAGATCCGCGAAAACCTGGTCGACGATGAAGAACTGCTTGATGACGGCCAATATCTGCAGCGCTACGGCAACCTCAGTGACACGAGTGAGCAGGCACTGCTCGAGGCGCAACTGGTTAAACTGTTGCAGCAATGGAACGACAAGCGCCAGGTCTACAACCGCCCCTTGTTGAACAAGACCCTGGCCTTGTTCCGGCAACACCGCCAGCTTGCCAACCCGGATAACTGGCCACTGAGCCAAATGGAGCTCGGCCACTATGTGTTGCTGGCCTTCCTTTGGCAACAGGACTGTCTGGCCGGGTGCCATGACGCCACCAGCCGGGCGCTGAGCGAGAGATTAAACGCTAATAGCCCTTGGGAACAGCTTGCCGGGCAAGTGCTCAAACAGGCCGCAGACGATGCCAAGCCGCTCAAGGCGTTTATCTGTCGGCCCGACCCCTCTCTTTGTGAGCTTGAGGCGCTGCAACTGGCACAGGACCAGCTCTATCGAAGAGGGCGTGATGATGTTGGCCGCCAATTGACCCTGGAGCCCATCAGTGACTTCCAGCCCAAATACCTGCTGCTCGACAAACAAGACGGTTTTCGCCGCGGTGCCATGCTGTGCTATTTCCTGCTGGCCTCGCAGCACGCTTTAACTCACTCCTCGGCTCAGCCAAATGAGCCGCAAGCGCCGGCTCTCATACTGGCCCGGCGCCTGTGGCAATGGCTGCTGGAACTGGCGCCACTCAAGCTCTTGCATTATGCCGCCATGCCTTACAGTGACGATAATTTCGACCCTGAGTTTGACTCTGATACCGAGCGCCAGGGCTTTGTCGATAGCATGCGATCACTCGGCGTCAGTGAAGCCCTGCTGACAGTATTTGACTTCCAACTGTCGCTGAGCAGCGGCGATGGCGCCAACACCCTGCGCGCGCTAGCGCAGCTGAGCCCATTGACCCAGGCCTCATCGAGCCAGGTAGATTCACTGCTGCAGGCACTGAGACGACTGCCGGATAGAGAGAAGCTCAATGCCTTCGAACTGCTGGAGCTGCAATACCCCGGACAAGGCTTTATCCAACACCCTGAGCTGCAGCGGGAGTGGTCACTCTGCCTCGAGTATTTTATTCGCGACAACCTCAAGAGTTGGCAGCGGGTACTGGCTCAAGACTTTGATGGCCGCTGCGAGTTGCTGGAGCGGGGCATAAAGCAGCCTGTGGTTGCCGCGCCGCAACTTGTGGTTTGCGAGCAGGCCCAAGATGACAGATGGGACTGGCTCAATGTCAGCCTGATTCGACGTCAGGGTGAAGAGTTGCAGGCATTATTACTGACCCAAGCGATACCGCCGGAGGGCTTGCCCCAAGGTGTTCCGGGCGAGGTGCTGCTGTTTGACGAGAGTGTCAGCGCCGAGGAGATCTTGGCGGCATTCAAGGCCCTGTACTCGGTCGATGCCAGGGTCGCCTTGGTCAATGCTCGACTGCAAGCATACCTGAGTGGTGAACTGCCGCTGGCAGCCATGCAAGCCTGCCTGCAACGCTTGTTCGTCCTTGATGAGCTGAGTATCTACTCATCCTACGAGCGTTATGACCTCAAGCAGTGCCTGTGGCTGCTTCCCCCCCCAACCCGGCAGCGACTGCTGCAGCTCCTGCTTGGCTACCAATTGGGATTTGAACTGTTCGATAAGCAGCTATTGCGGGCCTTTATGGCCGACAAGGTGCGCCGCGGCGACTGGCCAGCGGCGCGATACATAGACAGGAGATACCAGGACAGCGATGAGCTGCAAGAAGCCGCGCTGAGCTGGCTGCTGCAAACTCTGGAGCCGCTGCGGCTTGAGCCGATGAAACTGCTACGTTTTTGCCTCGGCAAGGGGGAATATGAGGCTCCCTGTGACTGGCTAGTCGCTCAACTGAGAAACGGCACGCTGACGCCCCTTATTACTCAGTTGACTGTCAATGAGAAAATCGAGCTGATCGATTGCCTGGAAGGCGACTATCCCGACGCGGCCGAGTTGCTCTCGGCGCTGGCCAAAGATGGCTCCCGTCGGGTAAGAGACGCCATGGCAGAGCTTGCCTAACCGCCGCCGATTTGGGTAAGGCAAGGGGGTTGGCGGGCTGGCCACATAGACGCCAGGCAGCATGGGCACGCCTTTTAGGCTGTCTATGCTGCCCGCTTCAGCGCACCAGCCAGTCCAGAAATTGCCACAACAAGGCATTCATCTCCTGAGTCTCGGCCTGGCGCAGTACATCAGGTGGCTGCACCCAAGGACGGGGCTGACTAAACTCGGCGGCACTGTGACTGATAAGCGCCTCTATCACCTCGGCGTCAAATTCCAGATGGCACTGAAAGCCGTACACTCTGGCACCATATTCCACTATCTGCCTCGGACACACCTCACTGAATGCCAACACCTTGCTATCGGCCGTCAGCCCAGGAATATCATGGTGCCAATGCCCCAGAGTGACACTGTCGCCGAAGCTTTCCAGGCCTGGATGCGCCCTGCCGGCCGCGGTCAAGGTCACGGGAAAGAAGCCTATCTCAACCTCTGGGCTGGGTTCGAAAGGAGCACCGAGCGCCTCGCCAATCAGCTGCGCTCCCAAACAAATGCCCAACACAGCCACCTGTCCGGCAATGGCTCTGGCTATCAAGGCCTGTTCCGCCCGGGCATCAAAATAGTGGCACTCAGCAATGCCGGTTGCCGGTGACTGTGGGCCTCCGAGCACAACCAATAAACCTACGCCTTGGAGGCTCTGCGGCAAGGATTCACCAAGCCAGAGGCGGGTATAGCTGGCTTCATAGCCGCGCGCGCGACACCAGTTCGCCAAAACCCCCGGCCCTTCGAAAGACTCATGTTGAATAAAATGTACCTTCACCTGTCGCTCCCGCGTTTGTTGTTCAGTTGGCCGTCATGTTAGCCTTGACAGCAGACCGATAGATATCGACACAAAGACAGATAACATTGCCAAACCGCCAAACTATTTCCCCAACAGATACCCTAGCTTCAGAAGCACGGTTCGATGCCAACGGGCTGATAGCGGCTTATCCCGACGCCCGGGTGCTCAGCAAAGAACTGTGGATGCCCAGAGGGCATGTCGATAGCTGGCACAGCCACAACTGGCATCAGTTGGTGTTTCCGGCAAGCGGCCTGTTACAGACTCAGGTCAGGGATACCCGCTTTATACTGCCCCATAACGGCGCCCTGTTTATTCCGGCAACCCAGGAGCATGAGTCCAGAGTCCTGGTGGATACCCAGTTCATCGGTCTCTACCTGGATCCCGCATATAGCCAGGGCTTTCCCACTCAGGCCAAACCCTTGGCAGTATCTCCCTTTCTAAGGGAATTGCTGCTGCATATGACACAAGCACCCAGCCCGCAAGCCTCAGACGCAAGGTTGAGGTTGTTGGCGGTTCTCAAGGATGAGGTGATCCAGGCGGCGCCCTATCGTTTGGGGTTACTGCTGCCAAAAGACAAACGTCTGCTGCGGATTTTTGATGAACAAGTTGCCAGGCCGGCATTGGAAATGACTCTGGCCCAATGGGCCGAGCGGGTGGGCGCATCCGAGCGCACTCTTTCCCGGCTGTTTGCCCGGGAACTGGGTTGCAGCTATCCACTCTGGCGCCAGCACCTACGTTTGTTGAGTTCGCTGACGCAGTTGGAACAAGGTGAAACAGTGCAACAGGTGGCATTTCAGGCGGGCTATCAGTCCGATTCTGCCTTTATCTGTGCCTTCAAAGGTCTCTTTGATCAGACACCTCACCAATACCGTAGCCAGAATAGGCCAACGTAGAAGACGCTGGCTTAATCTGTACTTGGAAAACGCCGACTCACTCCCGCAGCAAAGACTGCAGACGCTGACGGATCTCATTCGGAATAGGTCGACTCTGCTCACAGCTGTAGTCGTAGTGCACCAGGGTGGTCTTGGCTTCGGCGGTAAGCAGCTCTCCCTGCCAACTCTGCTGCAATACTTCGAACGAGCTGTTGCCTATGCGGCTGACCGAGGTCAATACTCTGACTGTCTTACCGTAATAGGTGGGCGCCTTAAAGGCGATGGTGAATCCGGCCACTATCAGGTTCCAGTTGGCCAGATCCAGACCTGGGTTGAAGATTTCGAACACAGGCTCTCTGGCGGCTTCAAACCACACGGGCAGCACAGTGTTATTGATATGGCCCAGGCCATCGGTTTCATTGAATCTGGGTTGAATATCCAGGCTTAACGCTTCCATAGGGTATCCTATTGTTATTATTGTTGATTAAAACTCGCACTTGTCTTTGCCGGCCTTCAGCTTACCTTGAGGGTCAAACTGTTTGCCGCAAATTTTCTTGCCGTCCCGATACAGGGTTTCATAGCGGCCATCGTGATAGATGCCTATGACCACGCCATCGAAACGGGCACCATTGAAGTTGTAAACCTGTTCGCCATTGATCATCCGGTTGTATACAGAGATCCTCGGCTCCTCCTTATGGAACTTGCCATTGATGTAACGGCGTTCAACCATCTTGTTGGCCGCCGTTAGCTCCTGGCTCTTGAGCAGCCGTCCCTCACGGTCATAGCAGATATATTCCTGTTCATAACCGTAGCTGAGGCGTCTGAAACAAGCATCCTGACCATCTTCATAGAAGCTGTGTTGCCAACCGCACAGGTTATTGCTGGTTGCCGCGCCGTCATAATCGCAATAGAAGTTGATCTCCTGCAACTGGCCGTTGCGGTGAAAACGATAGCCATCGCCTATGGATATCCCTTTTTCTACGGTCCGAAAAGAGGAGATCCCATGAGGGCTGAAGCTGGCCTGCATTCCCTGACCCAGCCCTTGACTGAAGTTTTGCAGGCGCTCCAGTTGCCCCTGTTTATCGAAGCGATACCAGCGGCCTTCGGCGCGAGCATCACGATACTGCTGCACCTCCAGCAGTTGCCCCTGCTCGCTGTATCTAAGAACCTGTCCCTGAAGGATCTCATACCAACGACCTTCTTTATCTTGGTACGCCTGATAATCATACAAACTGCTCAGTTGACCATTTTCATGGAAATACAGCTGCTGGCCATCTTGCTTACCCTGCTTGAACTGCGCCAGCTTTTTCAGCTGGCCACTGGCATAGAAGTAACGACTCTGGCCATCAAGCTGATCGGCAAGATAATTTTCTTCCAGCAGCAGTTTGCCGCTGCGACCCAGTCGCTGCCGCAGTCCCTGTTTCTTGCCTTGATGGTAATGGGTCCGCAGCTCAGATTCGCCATCCATCTCAACCCAGAGGCCATCTTTCAAGCCATGGTCATAAGTCACCCTGTTGCCATCTTCAATCCAGGGGCCATGACGTTTGTTGTCAAAGTACGCACCCTTGAGCCAGATTTTTGTGGGTGTGGGTTCGGCGTCACTGCCAAAATCGGCCAGAAGCTCCTCGTATTCACCATGCAATAAGCCATCTTTGTAGTTCGCAAACCCCAGCGACAAGGTTTCGTCATAGTCGGATTCCAGCTTCCACAGGCCCTGTTGCTTGCCGTCGACGTACTGCCCCCGCCAAAAACGACCATCGAAGTCAGCCTCTATCCACTCGCCCTGCTGCAAGCCATTTTTATAGTCACCGGCGGCGTTGATACGGCCATTTCGTGGGCTATAGCTGGCCCAACTACCATGCAACTTACCGCCCTGGTAATAGGCACTCAGTGTCACACCGCCCCAGGTGCCACCGGTAGGAGTAAACCCCAGCAGCGGGCCACTGCGACCAGCCTCCCCCTCGATATCATCGCGCTGGTAAGCCACTTCGGTCACCATAAATCCTTCAGCTTCACCAATACCAAAGCTGAGCCGCTCGAAGCTGGCTGTCAGGAAGAATGCTGTCTGTCCCTCTTTAATACTGACGGGATACTTGAGCCGATAGGAGTACGCCTGCTCGGCGCGCTTCACCGCCCGCCCCTCTTCATCCCGGTAACCCAAGAGCTGCCCGTCACTCTCCAGGGCACCTTGCAGCAAGGCCCTGATGTTGGCGTCATCAGTGGCGTCAATATCGTAAGTCATCAAATATTGTTGCGGCGGCCAGCGCTTCAACTGTTTACGCACTTCGGCCACGGTGAAGTGTTTGAGGGAAGGAGCCAGCCGGTCAAGCCTGGGCTGCAGGCGTTGCAGCCACTGCCAATTGCTGTAGTCCCGACCATATCCCCTGATGGAAAGTTCTGAGCCGGTCTTTAGCATCACCAGGACTTCGCGCTGCTCATCACCATCGAGATCCTGATAAAAGACGGCGACAACCTGAGTCGCTGCCGGGAAGCTGTCCAGTGTTTCACTGTCATTGTCGCCCTTTATCTGGGCCAGCAGCTGCTCGCCATCCCGGAAGAAAGACAACTGCTCATTGTCTCCTGCCGGTAGTGTCAGCGGGCCGTGAGCCAATTCAGAGGCTGAAGAAAGCGGGGAAAAAATAAGGAGAAATAAGCCTGTGAGCAAGCCCGGTTGGAATAGTCGTTCCATATACTGCTTCCTTGAGAAATGACCTTGGCAACCCGGCCAAGATTGGGGGCCAATACTACAACAGCCGGTATTAAATCTAAAGGAATCATGCTATTAAAAAAGGCTGCCCAGGCAGCCTTTTTCAGAATTAACCACCATACATGGCGTTAATTTCGCGGGAATATTTGTGATAGATCATCTTGCGTCTGAGCTTGAGAGTCGGGGTAATCAAACCCGCCTCCATAGAGAAGGCTTCCGGCAGCAGGGTAAACTTCTTGATCTGTTCAAAACCCGCCAGCTCCTGTTGCAGGTGTTTGAGCCTTTCTTCAAAATGCTCCACCACATGGCTGTGACGTATCAGCTCCAGCGGGGATTCATAACTGAGTCCCTTTTGTTTGGCCCAGGCTTCCAGGGCTTCAAAGGCAGGAACGATTAGCGCAGTCACATAGTTACGGGCATCGGCAACCACCGCCACCTGTTCGATAAAGGGACAACAACCCACCTTGCCTTCAACCCGCTGCGGCGCAATGTACTTGCCGTTGGAGGTCTTCATCAGCTCTTTGATCCTGTCGGTGATAAACAGATTGCCCTGTTCATCCAGGTAGCCGGCATCACCAGTCCTGAGCCAGCCATCTTCGAAGGCCTCGGCTGTGTCCTCGGGACGGTTGAAGTAACCGCGCATCACGGTATCACCGCGAACCAAAATCTCATTCTCGGCCCCGAGACGAACTTCCACCTCAGGCATACAGCGGCCATTGGAACCTGTAACCCTGTTGTCCAATGTATTGCAGGTAACGGTTGCCGTGGTTTCTGTCATACCGTAACCACAGAGTACCGGCAGGTTAATGGCCGCAAAGAACGCACTCACTTTGGCATCCAAAGCCGCGCCGCCACAGGGCATCAGCTGCAGGCGACCACCGAGAGCGGCTCTGAGTTTGCCGTAAACCAACTTGTCGGCCAGATGCCATTGCAACGACAACCAGGCACTGGGTTTGGCCCGGCCCTGCATCACCTCAAACTGGCGCTCGCCCACTGACAATGCCCAGGCAAATAACTGGCGGCGACCATTTCCGGCTCGGGCAACTTTGTCCTGCACCGCGCTGTATACCTTTTCCAGGAATCTGGGCACCACACACAGGGTGTGAGGACGCACGGCGGCGATGGCTTCCTTGACTCTTTGAGTGTCGGCAAGGTAAACGTTACGGCCACCACGACTGAGCACATAGAAGCTCCAACCCCGCTCGTAAACATGGCTCAGGGGCAGGAAAACCAGTGACACCTGGTCACTGCTGAAGGGGATCTTCTGTTGATGCTGGCGCATGGCCGAGGCGAAGTTACGCTGATCCAGCATCACCCCCTTGGGATCGCCGGTCGTACCAGAGGTATAGATAAGAGTCAGCAGATCGTCCAGCGTGGCGCTCTGTTCCCTGGAGGCCAGCTCAGTGCGCGCTTCTTCGGGCACTGTCTGCTCTAGCAGGGTGTCCAGGTGTTGATGATGAGGCTGCTTGAGGGTGACTTGCTTGTCAAACACCACCACGCAATTCAGTGTCGGGCACAAGGACTCCAACTCACAAGCCAGTTCATACTGAGCTTTGTTGTCCACAAACAATAGCTTGGCACCGGCATCATTGATGATATAAGCAGCTTGCTCCAGGGTGGAGGTAGGGTAAACCGGCACCACAACACCTCGGGCGCGGATCACACCGACATCGACACAGGTCCATTGCGGGCAGTTGCGAGACAAGATCACGGCGCGATCCTGAACCTCAAAGCCGTTGGCAATCAGAGTTCCGGCAATGGCAGCACTGATACGGTTAAATTCATTCCAGCTGACCTTGTCCCAAGGCGCAGCCATTTCGAAGCCTTCCAGGGCGATATGCTCTGCGCGCGCTTTAAGCTGCTGACGCAAGAGATGGGTGATTCTGTACTGCTCTAGAGACATAACTCGGTTTACCTTTTTAGCTTACAGCTGTTCCGCTTTTGAGATTCTACCCCAAGGCTCAGGCAAACATAAGAGCTTTTGCTCTAATTCCGTACAGTATCACGCTCCACCCATAGAGATCAGACCAGTTGTTATATCAGGGTTCCAGTACTTCTGTACGCCATAATCTATTGCGGCCAAGATGAAACAACGTCCTTGGCAAAGAGCAGCCTGACCCGCGCTAAGACTCACAGTCCAATCTTGGCGAAATGCAATAATCGCCCGGCCGGCTGTTTCATACTTGTTCCCTGTTATTCTTTGGTTCGGGGCCAATGTTTGACTACCAACTGTTGCAGCCCCTGTTGCGACAACCCCAATTGCTGCGCCGTTGCCAACAAGTCTTCAAGCTGCGGCATTATCATGGCCTCGGCCGACAAATTCTGATGGGCCCGGCGCTGGGCTACCCGGGTTGCCTGGCCGCGTCGCCGCTCCAGCCATCCCTGCTCCACCAACTGTTTCACCGCCCTGGAAACTGTCATGGGGTTTACAGCCAGATGCTCAGCCATCTGCCGCACCGAGGGCAATACGGTTTCCTCGGGCAGCTGACCGCCGACGATCAGATGAATAATCTGCTCGCTCAATTGACGGTAGATGGGTTCGCCGCTGCCGGGGTTGACATGCAATAGTTCTAACATTAGCCTTGAAACACTGTATTAATACATTGATACACCAATAAAACTAACACACTCCGGCAGGAATGCCAAAAAGGAACACAAGCATGAAGCAAAGGAACTTTGGCCGGCACCACAGGCTTGCCGTAACCAGCATGCTGCTGTTGGCACTGGGGCTTTGTTGGACGCCACTGAGTCAGGCACAGACAGCTTCCGAAAGCACGGGCTGTTATGTCGATGGTCTGTCTGAGCGTCTGCGTTGCGGCACGATTCGAGTACCGGAGGATCCGCAAAAGCCCGAAGGGCGCCAGTTGGCAATCCACTATGCCGTCTTGCCGGCAATCAAGAATACCGCCCCCAATGAAGCCGTACTGGCCATCGCCGGCGGGCCGGGACAGTCGGCCATCGAAAATGCCGCCACCTTCAACCTGATCTTAAGCAAAGTGCGTCAAAACCGGGACATATTGCTGATAGATCAGCGCGGCACCGGCCAGTCCAACGCCCTTGAGTGTGCGGCGTTGGATCTGGAACAAACCCTGGCCTATAACGACGAAGCGCTCGATGTCGAACAGGAAACCCGTAACTGCCTGAGTAAGTTGGATGCCGACATCAGCCAATACGGCAGCGAGCAGGCATTGCACGACTTCGAAGCAGTTCGCCGGCATCTGGGTTATCAGAAGCTGCACCTTTATGGCATCTCCTACGGCAGCCGCATGGCTCAGCTCTATATGCGCCACTATCCCGAGGCACTCAAGACAGTGACCCTGGATGGCGTCGTGCCTATGCAGCAGAGTGTGCTGGCCATAGGTGCCGCCATTGGCCGGGCCCAGGATCTGCTGCTGAGCGATTGTGAGCAGGACGCTTTGTGCGCTCAGACCTACCCACAGCTGCGTCAGGAACTGAACCAGCTGGCCGAGCGCCTGGGGCAACATGCGGTGATGAAGAAGGTGCCTCATCCGGTAACCGGTGATATCGCCATGCTGACCCTGACCCGTAGCAAGCTGCTTGGCAGCCTGAGAATGGCGCTCTACAGCCCCTCGGTCAGAGCTCTGCTGCCCTACGCCATCCACCGGGCGGCCATGGAGGAATACCAACCTCTGCTGGGATTAATGGCTCTCAGTGTCGATAGCACAGGTATCGCCATGGGCATGCACGCCGCCGTGGTTTGCGGTGAAGATTGGCCCAGATTGACCGCCGCCGAGCGCCAACAGGCAGAGGCCAGCGTCATAGGCAAAGAGATGCTCAGCAGCCTGGACAGAAGCTGCCCTATCTGGAATGTCCCGGCCGCGGCGGCCACCTTTGCCGAGCCGATAGCCAGCGATATCCCCACCCTGTTGCTTTCCGGAGCCAAGGACCCCGCCACGCCGCCTTCCTGGGGTGAGCTGGCCATGGCTCAGTTGAGCAACGCCAGACACTTGATCTCCCCCTATGCCACCCATGGTGTTGCCGCCCAGTCCTGCGCCAATGAGCTGATCGCCGAGCTGGTCAAGGGCACGGCGCCGGACAAGTTGGATGGCGAGTGTCTCAACAAAGATGTGCGTCGCAGTTTCTATCTCAACGCCAGCACAGTGGAAGCCATTCCAGGAGGAACAAAATGATCAAGGTGACCAATCTGAGTAAGCGCATTGGCAAGGTTCAAGCCCTGGATGGCCTGAGTTTCAGCGCCGAAGATGGCATGATTACCGGCCTGCTCGGCCCCAATGGCGCCGGCAAGACCACCTGCCTGCGCACTGTGTTTGGCCTGCTGAAACCGGACGAAGGCATAGCCGAAGTCGACGGTATAGATGTCGGCCGCAATCCACTGGCGGCCAAGCAGCAACTGGGGTTGTTTCCGGATCCCTTCGGCCTCTATGAACGCCTGAGTCCGAGGGAATATATTCGTTTCTTCGCTGAACTCAGCGGCATGCCGAGTAAGGCCGCCAAGCAGGCGACTGCCGATGTGCTCGGCAAACTCAAGATGGACGATATTGCCGACCGCCACTGCAAGGGCTTTTCCCAGGGGCAGCGGATGAAGACGGCACTGGCTCAGGCCATAGTGCATCAACCGACCAATATTATTCTCGACGAACCCACCCGCGGGCTGGATGTGATGAGCACCCGGGTACTGCGAGAGCTGCTGTTGGATCTCAAACGCCAGGGCCACTGTGTGTTGTTCTCCAGCCATGTGATGCAGGAGGTCGCCGCTCTCTGTGACAAGGTGATTGTCATGACCCAGGGACGCGTGGTGGCCGTTGGCAGCCCGGCCGATCTATGCCGTCAAACCGGTAAGGAGTCACTGGAAGATGCCTTTATACAACTGATAGGCACGGATGAGGGGATAGCCGCATGATGAGTCGACTCTTGACACTGGTTCGCAAGGAACTGCTGGATGCCGCCCGCGACAAGCGTTCTGTAATGGCCGGTCTCTACTATGCCATAGGCACGCCGCTGATCATGTGCGGTCTGTTTGTGGTGCTGATTGGTCAGCTCTCCAGCCCGGATGACCTGCAAATTCGCATAGACAACGCCGAACAGGCGCCGGATCTGGTGCGCTATCTCGGCCAGAAGGGGATCAATCAGGACAGCGGCGAGCAGGCAGGCGCTCTGATACTGCAGATAAGCGAGCAATATCGGGCGCAGATGGCCAAAGGCGAAAGGGCCGAGGTGATCCTGATAGCCGACAACTCGGATGAAAAGCTGCAGAAATCGATTCGCCGTCTGGAGCGGGCGCTGCAGGGTTATTCCTCCGAAATGGGCAGCCTGCGCCTACTGGCCCGCGGTATAGACCCCAGGATAATGCAGCCGATTAAGGTGCAACTGCAGGATCAGGCCACGCCCGACTCCAAGGGCGGAATGATCCTCGGAATCGCCATCTTCACCATGATCTACTCGGTATTTATTTCCGGGATGAATCTGGCGATAGATACCAGTGCCGGCGAACGTGAACGCAACTCCTTGGCGCTGCTGCTGAGTCACCCTGTCACCCCGAGGCAATTGGTGATCTCCAAGCTGCTGGCGGTAACTGTGTTTGCCATGTTGGGCTTGATCCTGATTTTGCTGATCTCCAAGTTTGCCTATCCCATGGTGCCCTGGCAGGAGCTCGGCTTCAGCATCAGTATCAGCGCCGAGTTTATTGCCCTGATGCTGTTGATAGGCTTGCCGGTCGCCCTGCTGGCCGCCAGCATGCAACTGTTTGTGTCCTTCCTGGCCAAGACCTTCAAGGAAGCCCAGTCCTATCTGACCATAGTGCTGTTCGTGCCCTTGGCCCTGGCAATGACTGCCAGTTACGACATAGCGCCGGACACCTTGCAGTGGTTACCGGTTTCGGGGCAGCAACAGGCGCTGATGGCCTTTATCAAGGGTAAGGAGTTGCCGCTGCTGCAGCTGTTGGTATCCAGCTTGCTGACGCTGGCCATAGCCGCCGCCCTGGTGCTGGGGCTGGAGCGCTCACTCAAGAGCGAAAAGGTGGTGTTCGGCCTCTGATCCAAACCCCAAGGCCGCAAAAGAAAAGGCAAGCCGAGATTCAATATTGGCTTGCCTTTCGATTGCCGAAACCCCGAAACCCGCCCCCCTAAACCCAAGGGTATCGGCCGGGTAAAAACCGGGGTGGCGCTTATTTCGCCTTGGGACGAAACGGCTTAATCACTGTCTCATCGCATTCGAGGAAGGGGCCTTCCATCAAATCGATACAGTAAGGAATCGCAGGGAATACCGCATCCAGGCACTCACGAATCGACTTGGGCTTACCCGGTAAGTTGACTATCAGGGTGTCGTCTCTCAACCCGGCGGTTTGCCGTGACAGAATCGCTGTCGGAACAAACTTGAGCGACTCGGCGCGCATCAGCTCGCCAAAGCCAGGCATCATACGGTCGCACACGGCTTCGGTCGCCTCGGGCGTAACATCGCGCTTGGCCGGCCCAGTGCCCCCTGTGGTCACCACCAGACAACAGCCGTCTTCATCGGCCATCCGCTTGAGGGTGGCTTCAATCACCTCCCTCTCGTCCGGGATCACTTCATAAACACTTTCCCACTCACTGGTGAGATAAGCATTGAGAGTCTCTATGATCGCCTTACCGGAAATGTCTTCATAGACTCCGGCACTGGCACGGTCACTAACGGTTACTATCCCGATTTTGGCTTTGGCCATGCTGTTCCCCTTGGCAAAAATGCTTGTGTTGCAGTGGCGCCTAACATACCACAATTAGGCTTTCCTGCCCTCATCAGCGGGAGCATTTTGTCGTCTCGGGGGCGGGAGTCTCAAGTGGCTTGGTTCTCAAGCGGTGCCAGGCGCTCAACGCCAACAGATACAGGGTCGCCACCACAAACGCCAGCACAGTTCCCCAGGCAATGCCGAGCAGCGGATAGAGCCAGCTCACCGCCATCACATAACACATGAGCGACCCCAGGCCTCTGGGATAATGCTTGATAATGGTTTGCGCCTGCGGCGCACCATAGGCCAGATGAATGATTAACAAAAACGGATAAAGCGTAATGGGGAAAGCGGCCAGAATACCGGCCTGAGCCGGCGTCAGCAGTTTGGCCGCCGCCGTGACCAACAGCACTATCATGGCGGCCGCCGCAGCCCTAAGCAGCAATACCAGCGGGCTGAGTCGAACGGGCTTGGCCACAGTGGCGTCCGGTATTTTGGCAAGCACCAAGCCCACAAGCACTATCGCCAGCAGCAGCGCCAGGCTTCCGCCGAGGAGATTAAGATTCAACAGACTCAGAAGATAGCCACTGAGGCCAAAGGCCAGCAATCCCAGCCCTGACCCCAGCAGTGCCACCAAAGGCAGTGGCCGCTCGCCACCGAGACGAATACCCAGGGCATAACCACAAATCAGCAGCAACGAAGCGATAAAACCGGACAAGGCGGCGGTGGCACTGGCCGCGGCAAAGGGCTCACCCAATTCAATGCCGATAAAAAACAGCGCGATAGCCGTACCCAGTGGATAGCCGGACAAAATACCAGCCACTCTGGGGCTGACCCGCTCAGCCACCAGCGACAGGCCCACCACGGCTATGATGGCGGTAGCTATTTTGGCGAGTAACAGGCTATCCATCTCCCTTCTCCCGACACTAGAGCAGACGCCTGGCCTGCCAATATTTTTGCTTCCAGTAGCTGTTATCCAGCGATGAGATCATCACCCCCTGACTGGTAGAAGCGTGCATAAACTCATTGTTGCCTATGTAGATCCCCACATGGCGGCTACTCCAGCCAGTCTTGAAGAACAGGAGATCGCCGACCTTGAGCTGACTTTTCTTGACCGCAAACCCCAGCTTGCGCTGTTCATCCACGGTGCGCGGCAGCATGATGTCGCTCAAACGCCGGTAAGTCAGGCTGACAAAGCCCGAACAGTCGACACCTCGCTTGCTCATGCCCCCCAAACGATAGGGAACCCCATGCCATTCTCGCTGCATCGTCAGCAGCCGCTGCTGTGACAGGGGCGCTTGCTCAGAGCGCTTGGCTTCGGACTCTGTGCCGTCTTGGGGCTTAGCCACTGTAGCCGGAGCGGAAACAGGATCGGGACGACCGGAACAGCCACTCAGGGCGCCCAACAACAGGAATGTCGCCAATATCTGCCACAGCTGCATGCTCGTTCCAACTCAGATGCCATTGAAGAACCCCTAATGTGCAATAAGCCGCTGCTATTTGCAAAAATCGGGTAAATGCCCGAGTCTAACTGAAGCGGGTTATCGCAAAGGAGGCTATATGGGTGACAGGCAAATACCGCCGTTTTACGCCGGCTCGAGGGAATATTCCAGTAAGGATGGCCGACAACAGATCCAGAAGCTGGAACCGCGTTTCGATGATGTCGGCGGCATTCCGGTTGCCAGGGCCATTCCCCAGAAAGCCAGGCGCCTGATAGGTCCTTGGTGCTTTCTCGACCATATTGGCCCGGCATCTTCAGGCCCCTTGATGGATGTAGGCCCCCATCCGCACATAGGTTTGCAAACCTTCACCTGGATGCTGGCCGGCGAAATATTGCACCGCGACAGCTTGGGAAGTCAGCAACTTATCCGCCCTGGACAAGTCAACCTGATGACCGCCGGCCACGGCATTGCCCATACCGAAGAAGCGCAGCCGGGGCATGCTGAGTTACATGCGGCCCAGCTCTGGATTGCCCTTCCCGAAGCCCACAAAGATACCCAGCCCAGATTCGATCACTATGCCGACTTGCCTCGTTGGACCGAATCCGGGGTCGACTTCACCCTGCTGATAGGGCAGTGGTTACAGCGCAAGTCTCCGGCAGTACATTTCTCTCCCATCATAGGTTTGGATCTCTTGAGCCATGATTCCGCCTTATTGAATCTGCCTTTGGATCCCAATTTCGAGTATGGCCTGATGCCGCTCGAAGGCTGCATGCAAGTTGATGGAGAGCCCTTTGCCCAAGACACTTTGGCCTATCTTGGATTGAATCGCACCGAGGTTAGTCTGGAATTGGCGCCCGAAAGTCGGGTTTTGCTGCTTGGCGGTGCGCCGCTGGGAGAAGCCATCACCATCTGGTGGAATTTTGTTGGTCACAGCAAGGCTGAAATTGCCGCGGCTCAAGCGCAATGGCTGGCTGAAGATCCCCGCTTCGCAGCCGTGCCCGGCTACCGGGGTAAACGCCTGTTACCCCCGGCGATCCCCTGGTAATCAATCTTTTGGCTCAAGGATGGGCACACTATGATGCTTGAATTCACACCTCAGTCCCAATTGTCGGCCTCAATGGCCACGGCCGCAGACACAGCTTTTATCCAAAAAGTCTTCAACTCCTGCCGCAGTTATTTTCTGCATCTGGGCCTACCCGAGGAGATGGCTCAGGTGCTGTTGTTACAACAGTTTCAGCTGCAACAAGCCTGGTTCCAGAATCACTATCCCAATGCCATTACCCAAATACTCCGGGTGCAAGAGCAAGCGGCAGGAATACTCACCCTAAACACGGGTACTGAAGCACTGCATATTCTGGATATGGCTTTGTTACCTGAGTATCGGGGACAAGGCCTGGGCAGCGAATTGCTGAACGCCATTCAATCTCTGGCCCAGCTAAAACAACTGGCGGTATCCCTGATGGTCGCCAGGGACAATCCGCAAGCGAAAAAACTGTACTTGAACAAAGGCTTTGTTACCCAGGATGTTACCGAGACTCACGAATTGATGCGCTGGCACTGTCACTAAGTACCAGCTGCTGGCCTGCAAAGATACACCTTACCTCCCTCCGCAATTCTCTGCCAACCACCCAATCAAAGTTAAAATCCAGTAACCAACTTGTTATTTCCAGACTTGTGTACCAGTGTTTATGGAGACCTGTCACTGCCTCGCAGCGACACCTCTAGGTAAATGGACATCATCAAGAGGGCTTGCTCAAGCCAAGCCTTCATTTTCAAGGAGTGAATATCATGGCAGACAACTTTATCGGCGAAATTCGTATGGTGGGCTTCAACTATGCTCCGCCAGGTTGGGCACTGTGCGCCGGACAGACAATAAGCATTGCCAGTAATACGGCTTTATTCTCTTTATTAGGCACTATGTATGGCGGTGATGGAGTAAGCACCTTTAAGCTGCCGGATCTTCGCGGCCGGGTACCCGTCAGCTTTGGCCAGAGTCCAGGCACCAGTTTATACAACCAAGGGCAGATGCTTGGAGTCGAGGATACCAATCTGACAACAGCCCAGTTGCCCGCCCATAGCCACGCCATTGACTCAATCAATGCCAGTGTCAGCCCACTGGCATCCACCGGCAGCGGCACCACTGATGAGCCAGGCCCCGATACAGTACCGGCCAAGATTGCCAGCGGTCTCAATGCGCTGGAAGCATACAGCACCACGGCGGACACCAGTATGAAACCGTCACCAGTCAGCTTGGATGGCAACACAAACACAACAGGCAACAGTGACACTGTCGACTTGCGCCAGCCGTTAACCGTGGTGAACTTCATCATTGCCTTACAAGGCATTTACCCTCCCAGAACATAAAGCATCACAATCAACGGCAGTTGGAAGTGTGCTTTCCTGCTGCCGTTGAATTGCTCAAGCTAACACCGGACTATTCAGGGCTGCCAAAACCATGAACTCTTTAATACGGATATTAAGCCTGGTGACATTGTTGCTGTTGCCATTTGTACAAGCAAAGAGTGTCACAGAACCAGGGACAAAGGCTGAGCTCATCTTGGTCGATGCCACAATCTCTCAATATCAAACCTTGCTGGAACAGGCATCTACCACGGCCCTCACCTCTAGACCCATTACCGAACTGACCGAACTCAACGCCTTGATAGCCCAAGACAAGAAGTACTCGGGTTTACACTTGATCACTCACGGTCAAAGCGGCGAAATACTGTTGGCAGGCCACAAGTTGGCGCCGCGGGAACTGGCCACCCAGTTGGATCAACTGCTACTACCGGGTGCCCCCCTCTATCTCTACGCCTGTAACTTGGCCCAAGACGCAAAGGGTAAAGCCTTTGTCGATAATCTGGCCTCGATTTTAGCCCGGCCCGTATTGGCCTCAACCAACGCCACAGGCAACAAGCGTCTTGGCGGTGATTGGCAACTCGAATACTCCACATCCTCGGCCATTGCAGCCAGGACATTGTTTTCCGGTGACGTAGGAGGATTTAATACGCTATTGTCCAACACAGCTTACGAATTCTCCGACGGTGATGCGGTTACCCTCACCAATGCCGCCTCTGCACTCGCCAATGACAGCACCTTTACCCTGGAAATGTGGGCCAATTTTTCCAGCACCTCAGGCATCATCAATCTGATGGATATTACCGGCTCACTCGATGCCGGTGGTTTTATCATATATAACAATACAATGACGGTTGATCTGAGCGGCGACTTCAGCTCTTTGACCCAAAGTAATCCAATCACTATTTCAACCAATGTCTGGTATCACTTTGCTTTTGTCTTCAACAACGGCCAGTGGGATTTTTATCTGGATGGCCAAGCCACAGGTATTGGTGTTGCCGACATGGGTGGCAACAACACAGTGCCGGATTATCAAGCGGCAAACGTCAACAACCTGGTCGCCGGTCTTCAAAATCATGGTTCGGTAAACAACTTTACCGGCAAAATAGATGACATCCGCCTTTGGAGCACGGCGCGGACTCAAACCGAAATTCAAAATAACCGCCAGCTCGAGCTGGCGGGCAATGAAACCGGCTTGATTGGCTACTGGAAACTCAACGAAACCAGCGGCACAGTTGTCAATGACAGCCAAACCAATGGTTCCATACTCCAGGGAAGCAGCAGTGGTGTTACATTGGGTGTCACTGGAGCCTTCAGCGGTAATCAAAGCCCAACAGATATCTCGCTTTCCAACAACTCCGTCAGCCAAAGCGGCAGCAGCAATGCTGTGGTGGGCACCCTGACAACCACGGATGCCGATGTTGGTGACAGTTTCAGTTATGCCTTGATTGCCGGTAGTGGTGACACCAACAATAGCAGCTTCAATCTCAGTGGTGATTCCCTCAGGGCCAACAATGCCTCCACCTTGGTTGGCGGTAGTTATAGCATCCGGGTGCAGACGACAGATTCAGGCAATGCCACATTTGAAAAAGCCTTTAGCATCACAGTGGTGGATGACCTTGCTCCGGAAGTGACCGGAATTACTATCGATGGCTCACCCGCAGATACCGCAACCAGCATCAGTTACACAGTTAGTTTCAATGAATTGGCCAATAATATCTCGACCGACGACTTTAACCTGACCAACACGGGCTCTGCCGCAGGTAATATTGCGTCGGTATCCGCCAGCTCAGGCACCAGCGTTACTGTAACTATCAACAATATCAGCGGTAACGGTTCGCTGCGCCTGGATCTGAAAGCAGCAACCAACATCAGCGATGCTCAGGCCAACAGTGGGCCGGCAGCCTACACCTCTGGCGATGTTCATACTGTTGCCGTCCCTACTGTTCCCGGCGCTCCCATCATAGGCACGGCATCTGCCTTGGATGGCCAAGCCGTGGTCAACTTCTCGGCGCCGGCAAGTGATGGTGGTTCTGCTATTACCTCATACCAAGTGACTTCATCTCCAGGCGGGATCACCGCCAGTGGCGCCAACTCGCCGATAGGGGTTGCAGGCCTGACCAACGGCACGAGTTATACCTTTACTGTGCAGGCCATCAATGCCGTGGGCACAAGCTCGCCATCCGCGCCATCCAACTCGGTAGTTCCAAAGGCAAACCAGACCATCAGCTTCAACAACCCGGGGGCGCAGGACTTTGGTACCACACCAACCCTTACGGCCACCGCCAGCTCAGGGCTGACGCCTGTGTTCAGCTCCAGTACCACTGGGGTCTGTACCATCACGGCCTCCGGCACCTTAACCTTTGTCACCACGGGTAATTGCAGTATTGATGCCGACCAAGCCGGAGACGGCAGCTACAATGCGGCGCCCACAGTGACCCAGAGCTTTACGGTCAATGCCGTGGTGCCCGGAGCGCCCACGTCCGTCAACGCCGTTGCCTCTGATGCCAGCGCCACAGTCAGTTTCAGTGCCCCGGCAAGTACCGGCGGCGCGGCGATCAGCGGCTATACCGTCACCTCAAGCCCGGGTGGCATTACCGCCAGCGGCGCCGGTTCGCCACTGACAGTTAGCGGCCTGAGCAACGGCACCGACTATAGCTTTACTGTCAGCGCCAACAACACAGCGGGTACGGGCCCGGCCTCAAGCCCCTCCAATACTGTGACCCCCAAGGCAAACCAGACCATCAGCTTCAACAACCCGGGGGCGCAGGACTTTGGCACCACGCCAACCCTTGCTGCCACCGCCAGCTCAGGGCTGACGCCTGTGTTCAGCTCCAGTACCACTGGGGTCTGTACCATCACGGCCTCCGGCACCTTAACCTTTGTCACCACGGGTAATTGCAGTATCGATGCCGATCAGCCCGGAGACAGCAGCTACAATGCGGCGCCCACAGTGACCCAGGGCTTTACGGTCAATGCCGTGGTGCCCGGGGCGCCCACGTCCGTCAACGCCGTTGCCTCTGATGCCAGCGCCACAGTCAGTTTCAGTGCCCCGGCAAGTACCGGCGGCGCGGCGATCAGCGGCTATACCGTCACCTCAAGCCCGGGTGGCCTTACCGCCAGCGGCGCCGGATCGCCACTGACAGTTAGCGGCCTGAGCAATGGCACCGACTATAGCTTTATTGTCAGCGCCAGCAACACAGCGGGTACGGGCCCGGCTTCAAGCCCCTCCAATACTGTGACCCCTAAGGCAAGCCAGAGCATTAGCTTCAGCAACCCGGGGGCGCAGAGTTTTGGTACCGCACCAACCCTTACGGCCACAGCCAGTTCAGGGCTGGCGCCAGTGTTCAGCTCCAACAGCACTGGAGTCTGTACCATCACAACTACCGGCACTCTCAGCTTTGTCAGTGCGGGCAGTTGCAGCATTAACGCCGACCAAGCCGGGGACAGCGGCTACAATGCGGCGCCCACAGTGACCCAGAGCTTTACAGTTAATGCTGTGGTGCCCGGCGCGCCGATGTCTGTCAGCGCTGTCGCGGCCGATGCCAGCGCCACGGTCAGCTTCAGCGCCCCGGCAAGTACCGGCGGTGTGGCGATAAGCAGCTATACCGTCACCTCAAGCCCGGGTGGTTTCACCGCCAGCGGCACCGGATCGCCGCTGACAGTTAGCGGCCTGAGCAACGGCACCGGCTACAGTTTTACCGTCAGCGCCAGCAACATCGCAGGCACAGGCCCGGCCTCAAGCCCCTCCAATACTGTAACCCCGGAGCCGGATAACAAGGCCCCCAGTATTTCAGGTACTCCAGCCGGCAGCGTAGATCAGGATAGCTATTACAGCTTTATCCCCACGGCCACAGATCCGGATCAAGATCCTCTGACGTTCAGCATCAGCAACAAACCGGCCTGGGCCAGTTTCAACACGGCAAGCGGCGAGCTTAGCGGTACTCCACTGCGAGAACATGTAGGCGTTAGTGACAACATCATTATCCGAGTCTCGGATGGTGCGCTCAGTACAGATTTGGCGCCCTTTAGTGTGGAAGTAAAGGCTGTCAATCAAGCGCCACAGGCCAACCACGACCGGATAGCCCAGGCCTTCAGCCAGGAAAATAGTTATTTACTCGATGTACTGGCCAACGACAGTGACCCAGATGACGATCCACTGACGATTGTGGATATCAGCACCAGTCTGGGCACTGCTACTGTACTGGGAGATAAGCTGCAACTGACAGTGCCGGAAAACTTCAATGGTCAGGTGCGACTCAGCTACAGCATCACGGACGGAGAGTTTTATGACAGTGCCAAGGTGAGCTTCAACATAGAAGGCAGTAATCCAGAAGCCCCTGTCATCAATATTCCGGCCGATGTCACAGCCAACGCCACAGGTCTGTTTACCCGGGTAAACTTGGGTCGGGTCGGCGCCATCGACAGCGATGACAACCCCATTCCGGTATCCTTGTTGAACGGCTTCCCGTTTTTTGCTCCCGGCCAACATTTGGCTTACTGGAAAACCACAGATGGTAAGGGGGTAAGTGCCACAGCGTCGCAGTTGGTTACCGTATACCCCAGGATTAACCTGGGAGCCTCAAAAACTGTCGCCAACTTCACTCAAGTGCAGGTGCCGGTTTTACTCAACGGCTCGGCCCCCGAGTATCCGATGGAAATCCGCTACAGTGTCAGCGGCGATGCGATTGCAGGTCAAGACCATGACCTTGCAAGCGGAAGCCTGCTCTTGAGTCAGGGAATGTCCACCAGCCTGGAGTTCAATGTTTTTGCCGACTTGACCGCCGGGCAACAAAAATCGCTGACAATCACCCTGGACGACGGCCAAAACCCCGGGCACAACGCCGCTACTGAAATACGCATCAGTAACAATAATCTGGCGCCCAACCTCAGCTTGAGCGCCAGTCAACAGGGTGAAATTCGCTCCAGTGTCAGCAGCTCGGATGGCTTAGTGACGGTAACGGCAGAAGTCGCTGACCCCAACCCGGCAGACAATATCAGCCTCAGTTGGTCCAGCGAGCCTGCGATGACAAACCTCTCGACCTCTGCAAACGAGTTCACCTTTGACCCCGCAACGCTGGCTCCAGGGATTGTGACTCTGACATTGAACGCCATGGACGATGGTTCCCCCCAGCTGGGAAGCAGCAAGAGTCTCAAGCTATTGCTGCTGGCACAGCTACCGGCTCTTGGGGAAACAGACGCCAACAACAACCGTTTACCGGATAGTGCCGAAGGCTATGGCGATCCGGACGGCAACGGTATTCCGGCCTATCTGCAGGGCGATCACCCCTGTAATGTGATCCCCGAACAGCTCAGCCGCCCCAATAGCTACCTGGCCGAGGCGCAACCCGGCATCTGCTCCCGTAAGGGACTGCTAAGTCTACAGCGGCTGGATAACGGTATTGAGCTGGAAGATGGCTCAATGTTGCCAGATGACAGTGAAGGAAAAATTGTCGGAGGTTTATTCGACTTCGAACTCGAGGGCAGTGACTATGGCGGCAGTGTCAGCATAGTGATCCCGCAAGTTCAGGCGATACCGGCACAAGCTCAATACCGTAAATACGTCGCTTCCGGCTGGCAGGAGTTTGTAACAGATGCCAACAACCAGATATTTAGCAGCGCGGGAGAACCCGGATATTGTCCACCAATGGGTGATGCCAGCTGGCAAAGTGGCCTCACTGAAGGTCATTGGTGTGTGCAACTGCTTATTCAGGATGGTGGCCCCAACGACGGTGACGGCCAAGCCAATGGCACCATAGTCGACCCTGGCGGCGTTGCCGTGAAGCTGTCAGCCAACCAAGCCCCCATAGCCCAGGCTGACAGCTTTAGTTTGCCATGGAATCAGCAACATCTGCTGGACGTACTGGCCAACGATAATGATGCCGATAACGACAGCCTCTATCTGGTCCAGGCCAGTGTCTCTATCGGTGAGATCAGTGTCAGTGACGACAAGCTCAGCCTGATGTACACGCCGCCGGAAGACTTTATCGGCAACGCACAGCTGAGTTATACCGTCAGCGACGGCATGGGCGGTACGGCAATGAGCCATGCCGAACTGGTTGTCTTTTACAACAGGGCTCCAGTGGTGAATGACAGCAGCGCCGGCACGGATGACAGGACGGCGATAGAGCTGGATGTATTGAGCACTGCCAGTGACCCGGATGGCGACAGCCTGACGCTGGAAAGCGCTGTGGCTCAATCCGGTAGCGTCAGCATCACCACATCACAGACGCTGAGCTATCAACCTAAGACCGGCTTTGCGGGCACAGACATCATCAGCTTCAGTGTCAGTGATGGCAACGGCGCCTCGGCAACCGCTCAGGTAGTGGTGACTGTCACGGCCTATCAAGAGGTTGTGGTGGAAAACCGCTCTTCCGGCGGGGCGGTCGCCCCCTGGGCCTTGGCACTAATGCTGTTAATGGCAGGATTCAGGCGCTTAAGCCTGCGTTTGGCAAGCCTGCCGCTGTTGCTACTACTGGCAATTGGGGTCAGTTTCAATGCCCAGGCGCGCTGGTCTGTGAACCTCAACTTGGGTTACAGCCATGCCCGACTCTCGGAGTCGGATATCAACAAGGCCTTACCGGCAGAGGTCAAACTGACAGAGTTGGACAAAGATGATTTCGCCTGGTCTGTGGCGCTGAACTACCAGGCTAATGATGCCTGGGCGCTGCAGTTTGGCTATCTTGATTTGGGCGAAACCTCACTCATGCTGGCCGGTAGCACACTCGACCCACAGGCCTTGCAGCAATCACTTGCCAACCTTGGGCCGCAACTGGCCTCCGGGGTAACTGCCGGAGCCGAATACCGCTTGTGGCGATATCGCGACTGGTCTTTCAGCCTCAACGGCGGGATATTTATCTGGGAGAGCGACTTCAGCAGCCAGTGGCTACAGCAAGAGTTGCGTTATGACGACTCCGGCGTCGACTTTTACTGGGGCCTGGGTGGCCAATATCAACTCTCCGAACAGTGGGCGATCAGAGCCGATTACCGCCGTTATATGCTGGACAGAAATCAGGTAGACGGTGTCTTTATCGGTCTGGAGTTCTTTTTCTGAGCTTGGATTAGCTTAAGCGATCCGCCAAGATGTAAGAAGACCGCCCAATGGCGGTCTTCTTATCGGTAGGCTTACCAGATCCTGACTCTGTCCTCTGACGCCAGATAGAGAGCATCTGTGGGTTTGACATCGAAGGCGCGGTACCAGGCATCCAGATTGCGCACAGTCAGGGCCCGGTAGTTGCCGGGGGCATGACCATCGGTGGCAATACGTTGGCGCATGGCCTGATCTCGCATCTTGGTTGCCCAAGTTTGGGCATAACCGATAAAGAAACGTTGATCACCGCTAAAACCGGCAATAACGGGCGCCTCTTTGCCCTTGAGTGACGCCCGGTAAGCATCGTAAGCGGCAGCCAATCCGGCTACATCAGCGATATTCTCCCCCAGAGTTAGTTTGCCGTTGACATGCAAGTCGGGGAAAGGCGCATATTTGTCGAACTGCTTGGCCAGGGCATCCCCTTGGGCGGCGAAATGCTCAAAGTCCGCCTGAGTCCACCAATTGCGCATAGCGCCGCTGGAATCGAAAGCCGCACCATTATTATCAAAGCTGTGGCTGATCTCATGGCCGATGACAGCCCCTATGGCACCATAGTTATAGGCATCGTCGGCCGTGGCATCAAAAAACGGCGGTTGCAGTATCCCGGCCGGGAAGTTGAGCGCATTTTGCACCGGCAGGTTTACCGCATTGACTATCTGGGCGTTCATCCACCATTCCCCTTTATCTTGGGGCTTGCCTATTTTGGCCAATTGATGAGCGTATTCGGCCTGTTCACCGGCCACGGCATTGGCATAAGCACTCTGCCCCACCTGATAATGGCTGTAATCACGCCAATTATCCGGATAGCCCACACTCACCACCAGAGTATCAACCTTGGCCAGAGCTTCCTGTTTGGTGGCCGGTGCCAGCCAATCAATCGCCTCAACCCGGCCATGGAAGGCATCGACTATGTTATCCACCAACTCGCTGACCTTGGCCTTGGCCGACGCCGGGAAATAACGGCTCACATAGGCGCGGCCAACAGCATCTCCCAGATAATTATCCAACGCCTCCAAGGCGCGCTTATCGCGGCTGCGTTGCATAGGCGTGCCTGACAAGGTCGTGCCATAGAAGGCAAAGTGCGCCTGATCCAGCGCCGAAGGCAAGACATCTGTGTGGCTATTGATCTGGTGGAACAGCAACCAATCTTGCCAACTCGCCAGCGGCTCGGAAGCTACCAAGGCCGAGAGTGCGCGGATGGCGGGGCCATGATAAGCGGCAAAGCGTGGCTGCTGGCCAAGTTGCGCGGCCTCAAAGAATGCCTGCCAATCGATACCCGGGGCCTTGGTGTCAAAGTCAGCCCGGCTCCAAACTGCGGATGATTTGGCAAAGTCTTCACTGTCTTCACGGCTGACGTGGGCGGCAGCTATTTTCAGCTCCAGCGCGAATATTCGCTCGGCCCGTTCACCGGCATTGTCTATGCCAGCGGTTTGCAACAAGGTCTCGACATAGTGACGATAAGCCTGCCGCAGTTGCTGCATCTTGGGATCGCCCGACAGATAGTATTCCCGCTCCGGCAATCCCAGCCCGCCCTGCAACAGATAGGGCAATACCTCTCCAGGAGTCGCCAGCCCTTGGGTGACAAATACCCCCAGCAGATTCTCAGTGTGATAGTCGGTGGCATTGAGCGGGTCAACATCGGCCCGTAAACTGGCTCCCAAGGCCGCCGATAGCGCCTGTTTGGTTTTCAGGGCTGCTATCTGCTTTTGGTAATTCGCCAATGGCTGCAGGCCGGCTTTTTCGATGGCATCAGTATTGGTATAGGCCAGATAAAAATCGGCAATTCGCGCTTCATCACTACCGGCAGCATGGGGCTTGGCCACCAGCTCAGCAATCAATTCGGCCTTGTGCTGCTCGGTCGATTCAAAAGCCACCAGAAAAGACCCAGTGGAGGCTCGGTCGGCAGGTATCTTGGTATCCCGCATCCATTGACCATTGGCGTAATTGTAGAAGTCATCTCCTGGTTTAATACTGGTATCCATGGCCGCCAGACTGATGCCTATATTGGCCTCTCCCTGACGGGAAGCCACAGACGGCACCTTGGTTGAAGCTGTATCTTGAGACTGGCAAGCGGCCAGGCCGCCGAGCAGGGCCGCGGCGGTAAACAGCGCGATGGCATTGGGCTTGAACATGCAAATTTCCTTGATCTTATTTATGGGTTTTCAGGCGTTTGATCTTCGAGTCTATCTCATTTCACCGCTTGGCGGCCAAGCAGAAAACTGTCACAAGATATGAGGCAGATTGCCCCCTGCGCATCCCTTAACCTCAAAAGCGTCTGAGGTAATTCCCACCCAAAAGGCAATAGGCAAAGGCGGATTTCTGGCTTATTGTGGAGAAGCTGTTCAACCTATTGCAGAAACCTCAAGCCAAGATGGCTTAACAAAGGAAATAACCATGAAATGGATTTCAACCACAACCTGGATCGGGTTAGCTGTCACGCTACTCTTTCTCTGCCTAACTCCCGTGATAATAGATGAAGTGCTTATTCGAGAAGTGGGGATGAGCCAAAGCGGCGCTGAAAAGCTGCAGCTACTCTTCTTGAGTGCCTTTATCGTACTGTGCCTCTGTTTGTTTACTTTCCGTCGTTATCAAAAACTGACGCTGACCATGGCAATCATTGCCAGCCTTCCCTTTATTCCCTGGAGTATATTTTTCCTCGATGGCCTGGGAAACGATATGAAGCGTTATCGCTTCCGCAACCTGCAAAAGAGCGACCCTGAGGAGGTGAAGCAGCATCATACAGTGTTTAAATATGCCGATATTACCGGGGGCACAGCAATCATGATGGCTATAGGCGTGCTCATGATGGGCTTCGGGTCGGCGGTAGGGGGCTTTATGGCTTTCGCCGCTTTATTCGCCATGATCAAATACCAGATCAAAAAATCCGGCTACCTGTTTGCCATAGTCAATGAAGGGATCTCCTTCTCACCCGACTCCAGTGGCAAACAGTTTTACTTGTTACCCTTAGATAAAATCACCCTGGGTTATCAGGACAGCAGCAAGTTGACGCTCAAGGTTAGAGACGAGCAAGGGGTCAGTCATGAACTGAGAATTCTTTATGGCATGATAGATAAATCGCAGCGCGATGAAGCCCAACAGCAATTACTGGCTTGTCTGGAACCTCGGGGCTCGAAAGCACCGACACAAGCGGAAAGCCTTTAGCCTTGAGTAAAATGGCGCCTCGGCAATGACATTACAGCCGCCGCAGACAACAAAAAAGCGCCCTTGGGCGCTTTTTTACAAGCTTGACTCAACGAGTCACAGCTTAACGCATAGTAACAAACTCTTCTGCGCCCGTTGGATGGATAGCGACTACGGCATCAAAGTCAGCCTTGGTGGCGCCCATCTTGATGGCAACGCCAAAGCCCTGAAGGATTTCATCCATGCCAAAGCCGATACCATGGATCCCGACGACTTTTTCATCGGCGCCGGCACAAACCAGCTTCATCTTACAAGCCTGACGGTGCGCAGTAACCGCAGTGTACATGGAGGTAAAGGAGGAAGTGTAGACCTTAACCTGATCCTCACCGAAGCGCTCTTTGGCCTCGGGCTCTGTCAGCCCCATGGTGCCAATTGGCGGGTGGCTGAAGACCACAGTCGGGATGCAGTCATAGTCCATCTTGGCATCCGGCAGGGCGCCAAAGAGACGCTCTGACAGCAAGCGACCCGCCTTGACGGCAACCGGTGTCAGCTCTACTCCGCCCGCCATGATGTCACCGACACAGTAAACCCCTTTGGCGCTGGTGTTTTGCTGGGCATCAGTTATCACATATCCCTTGGGATCCAACTGCACATCGGTATTTTCAAGGCCGATATTGCCTGTGGCCGGTGCCCGACCTATGGCCCAGATCAGGCAGTCCACTGTGTACTCTTCAGCGTTTTCCAGCACCAGAGTCAGGCTGCCATCAGCATTTTTACGCACTTCCTTGGGAATACTCTGGGTATGCAGCGAAGGCCCTTCGCTGGCCATGGACTCCATCAGTGTTTCATAGAGCATGGGGTCGAAGTTACGCAGCGGCGCATGTTTGCGTACAAACAGATGGGTTTCACTGCCCAAGGCATGCAATACACCGGCAATTTCCACCGCGATATAACCGGCACCCACTACGGCTACCCGCTTGGGTTGTTCACGCAGGGCAAAGAAACCGTCCGAGTCTATGCCATATTCTGCCCCGGGAATGTCGGGAATGCTGGGCGCGCCACCGGTCGCGATCAGAATATGCTCGGCACTGTAGTGTTCACCGTCGACCTCAATGGTGTGGTTATCAACAAAGCGGCCATAGCCGTTAACCACAGTGACCTTGTTGTTGGCCAGACCGCGTTCATAGGAGCCATGGATCCGTTCGATATAGGCTTCACGACTGGCCACCAAAGTGTTCCAGTCAAACTGGTTGACGCTGACATCAAAACCATAATCTTTGGCATAGAGATGCATGGCTTCGGCCACTTGGGCGCCATACCACATGACCTTCTTGGGCACACAGCCGACGTTGACGCAGGTACCACCCAGGTGTTTGGCTTCAATCAGCAACACCTTGGCGCCACGCATGGCGGCCCTGTTGGCTGACGCAATACCACCGCTGCCCGCACCCAGGCAGATATAGTCAAAATGTTGTGCCATGTTTATCTCCGTCGATTGATACAGATTCTTTCGCCCAACAGGGCGACCTCCCGTCTGGCGGGATACTTGTGAGCCATTGTAGGGGGATTCAGATCAAGTGACCAGACCAGAGTCTGCCGGTAAAAATTTCAGTGATACAAGGTGCAGCGCGAATAATCCTGGGTCTCAGGCCCTGAACCCGAGCACTTGAGGCAACGAAACTGCTGTTGATGCTCGCCGAGTTCAGCCTGCAAAAATCTGGCAGTGTGGGAATCTTTCTGCCTGAGGCGCCGCTCCAGCTCTTTCATTCGCTTATCCAACCAGCGACAACTGGGATCATCGGCGACTTGGCGGCGAGGCTTGGATGCCTTCTTTTTTCGGGATTTCGTTGGTTTACTGTCGCGCGAGGCCTTGGGCAAGGGCGCAGACTCATATTCAAGTGCGGCTTCAAACTGCTGTGGAATGGCAATAAGATTGCCCTCGCTGTCGAGTGCTAACCCCAGAGGGAGCGAACCAGGCTCTTTGTCCGGGTTGCTGAGTTGCTTATCTATTGAGGACTCTGAACTCGACACTAGATTCAGGTCTGGATTCAGGTCTGAGCTTGATTCGGCCTGGGATTCAGCCAATGGGGCGACTCCCAACCAAAGGAGCAGGCAGCAAAGCCTGCCGATTCTGTAGGTTAACATTCCCTGTACTCCCGCATCGATCCTTCGACGCTGTTTGTCTTCACATCTGAGTCTAGAAGCTGCGGTGAATGTTAGCCAGTTTAAAACTGCCACTCCAGATGCAAGCCGGCATAAGACTGATCCAGGTCGCCATGCCAATCCTCCTCTTGCGCCTGCTGCTTGATATCATCCTCCGCTATGCTGTGACTCAAATGCAAGGAAGCCACCAAAGAAGGGGTTAATGAGTAGCATGCCTCTACACCAAGCTGCAGATGATTGGGGCCATCATGGGTCTGGCTGGCATAGCCAAAGTCGAATCCCTGGGTCACATAGGGGGTCAGAGTCAGTTGCTCGTTCACTTGCCAATGGCTGTGCAGGCTCAACTCAACAAAATAACCAGAGGCTTCAGTAGCATAGGTATAGTTAATCGATGGTGTCAGCCAGCTCAGCCCCTGATAGGCGAGATAGGCGTACACCTCATTGTCATGGGCGCGCTCATCACCGTAAAACTCCAGTCGCTGCATGCCGACACCGGCTTCCACTGATTCGAGTGGGTTGAAACAGTATTCCACCCCGGCATTGAGCTCGGCGTAGTTCACACTGTCGGCTCGGCCAAACAACACGAAGGCCCCCAGGCCATCACGGCTATGGTGAATGCCACTCCAGGCAATCCCGCCCGCAGACAAGTTGTCACGCCCCTCGGAAATATAGCGGCTGTCCCACCCCAGCATGAGTTGGGTTTCGGCGGTCTCATCGGCCAATAATGGATTGCAGCACAGGAGTGTCAGCAACAAAAGCGGATAGCGCATAAAACGTACCAAACTTACAAAGTAAAGTTTATTTTATTCCACCACCTCAATATGTAAATGATAACGAATCGTGTTTTAGATCCAGTTATCATTTATGATTTTTTTGTGCATTGACGGTAGGCTCTCATCCACGGCAGCAGTGACTCGTGACTCACGGGTATTTCACTGCCGAGTTTGGCGGCTATGTTTCACTGCTATGTTTCACATCTGTGCCACAGCTATGGCACCAATCGCTTTTATCACCTTGATAAATCAAAGCGGAACCCTTATCTATTAGCCACGCCCCTGAATATTCGCCGCCATGGCGGCAAGACCAGGCATCCAATGCAGGCCCTATGGCCCACGCCCAAAGAGAGGACAGACAATGACCAATCCGCTGCTGACAGCACAGGAGCTGCCGCCCTTTTCCAGTATCAAGGCCGAGCACATTCAACCGGCGGTCGAACAGGCCATAGCCAAATGCCGCGATAAGATAGAAGCCGTGCTGGCCGCAGGAGGCCCCTACACTTGGGAAAACCTAGTAGCCCCCCTGGAGCAGGTGGACGATGAGCTGAGCCAGATCTGGTCGCCGATTTCCCATATGAATTCTGTACTCAGCAATGAAGAGTGGCGCGCCGCGCACGATGCCTGCCTGCCATTGTTGTCTGAGTACAGCACCTTTGTCGGCCAACATCAGGGCCTGTATCAGGCCTATAAAGAGCTCAAGGCATCGGCGGAATTTGCCCAGCTCAGCCAGGCGCAACAGACTGTGATAGAACATAGCCTGAGAGACTTCGAACTGTCGGGAATAGGCCTCAATGATGAACAAAAAGCCCGCTATGGAGAGATTGTAAAGCGCCTGTCCGAACTCAGCAGCACCTATTCCAACCAACTGCTGGATGCCACACATGCCTGGAGCAAGCTGGTTACCGATGAAGCCGAATTGGCCGGTCTGCCAGAGTCTGCCATTGCCGCCGCCAAGGCGATGGCCGAGGCCAAAGAACAGCAAGGTTGGCTATTCACCCTGGATTTTCCATCCTATCTGCCGGTCATGACCTACAGCGACAACCGCAGTCTGCGTGAAGAGTGCTACCGCGCCTTTGTTACCCGCGCTTCGGATCAAGGCCCCAATGCCGGTGAGTTCGACAATGGCCCGCTGATGGACGAGATCCTGAGCCTGCGCCATGAGTTGGCACAGTTACTGGGCTTTGATACCTATGCCGATAAGTCCCTGGCCACCAAGATGGCGCAATCGCCCGAGCAGGTTATCGCCTTCCTCAATGAGCTGGCGCTGCGCTCCAAGTCTCAAGCCAAGGCCGAGCTGGCCGAACTCAAGGAGTTTGCCAAGGAGCATTATGGTGTAACCGAGTTGGCGGCCTGGGATCTGGGTTACTACGGCGAAAAGCTCAAGCAACACAAGTATGAGATATCTCAGGAAGAGCTACGTCCCTTCTTCCCCGAAGACAAGGTGCTCAGCGGCCTGTTCTACACCATCAAGCGCTTGTTCGGTATGGATGTCAAAGAGCAGCAGGATTTCGACAAGTGGCATAAAGATGTGCGCTTCTTCCACATCTTGGATACCGAGGGCGAACACAGAGGCAGCTTCTATCTGGACCTCTATGCCCGTGAAGGCAAGCGGGGCGGCGCTTGGATGAATGATTGCCGAACCCGGCGGATGACGGCCACAGGCCTGCAAAAGCCGGTAGCCTACCTCACCTGTAACTTCAATCGCCCTGTGGGTGACAAGCCGGCGCTGTTTACCCATGACGAAGTCACTACCCTGTTCCACGAATTTGGTCATGGTATTCACCATATGCTGACCCGCATCGATGTCGGCGGGGTTTCCGGTATCAACGGCGTACCTTGGGATGCCGTGGAGCTGCCAAGCCAGTTTATGGAGAACTGGTGCTGGGCCGAAGAGGCGCTGGCGGAGATCTCCGGCCATTATCAGACCGGGGAGCCGCTGCCCAAGGCGATGCTGGACAAGATGCTGGCCGCCAAGAACTTCCAGTCCGGCATGATGATGCTGCGGCAACTGGAGTTTTCTCTGTTCGACTTCCGCCTGCATCAGGAGTTTGATCCGGCCAAGGGCGCCCATATTCAACAGATGTTGGATGAGGTTCGACGCCAGGTGGCAGTGGTCACACCGCCTGAATTCAACCGCTTCCAGAACGGTTTCGCCCATATCTTTGCCGGAGGTTATGCCGCCGGCTACTACAGCTACAAGTGGGCCGAGGTGTTGTCTGCCGATGCCTTCTCACGCTTCGAGGAGGAAGGTATTTTCAACGAGAGCACAGGACGCGACTTCCTGCACAACATACTTGAGATGGGCGGCAGTGAAGAGCCTATGGTGCTATTTACTCGCTTCCGTGGCCGCGAGCCCAGCATAGACGCACTGCTGCGTCACTCAGGGATCCAAGCCTGAGGCAGAAGCAATTGATTAGGCGCCTGCGGGCGCCTTTTTTGTGAGCCAGTTCTCGCTTGCCGTCTGGTATGACCTTTGATAGCCTTTAATTCCTCTCAACTCTTGGACCCTTTGATGAACCTCTACTTTCGCCTGTTTTGGCTGCTGCTCTGGCGAGTGCGCCGGGCAAACGATATTGGTTTTCTCGGCACCAGCCGCATCCGTTATCGGGCTTTACCGAGTGACTGTGACATCAACCTACACCTGACCAACTCCCGCTACCCGGCATTTATGGATCTGGCCCGCACTTATATGATGGCCGAAATGGGCTTGCTGAAGCGCTTTCTAAAACTGAAATGGATGCCGATAGTCAATGCTGCCGAGTTCACCTATGTAAGGGATATCAGGCCATTACAGCAGTTTGAAATTGCTTCTCGCGTGGTTGGCTGGGATGAAAAGTATTTCTACATAGAGCAACGTTTCCTGTCGGACAGAGGCCTGCATGCCATAGTGCATGTCAGAGGTTTGTTCGTCTGCAAACGCAAGCCGGTACCCACGGAAAACCTGTTGACGGAAGCCGGGTTCGATGAAACCACGCCCGAGTTACCGGCAGAGATCATCAAGTGGAAGTCGTTCCTGGATCTCAAAAAGGCCCGTAACAGCTGAATTCTTGTTCAGGGGATTGGCCTGAGCCCACTGCTGGCCTCCTCCTGAGCCAGAGTCACTTCATCCTGCACCAACATCCAGGAACCCCGCAATTGCGCCTGCAGCCAGTAGCGCCCCAAATGCTGGTAATCCAGTAAGTTGAAACTGCGCTGCAGATAACCAAGACAAGGGATTAAGGCACAATCGGCCAAAGTGAACCCATCTCCGCAAAGCCAATGATGCTCAACCAGGCGTAAGTCCAACGCTCGCAGGCAAAGTCTGAGACGGTTTTCAATTTGACGCTGCACCAGAGGAAGTTGCTGCTCTTCCGGTAAGCTATATTGCTGCTCCAGCTGATAGAGACTGTTGTTGAGGTCGTTATCGGCAATTCTGTCATAGAGACGCACTTGCAGATTGAGCTCGGGCTCCTTGGGCAACAGCCGGGTGCCGGCGTCCATTTTATTGTCCAGATACTCTATGATAATGCTGGATTCAGGCAACAGGCTGCCGTCCTGACACACCAAGAGTGGCAGCTTACCGGATGGATAGAAATGCAGATAGTGTTGGCGCTCCAATGGATCCTGCAGATCCGTTACCCGGGGAAAGAAGTTTGCCTGCTTTTCATAAAGTGCCAGCAGCACCTTTTGCGAATAACGCGACAATGGATGGTAGTAAAGCTCCATAGACAGGGATCCCCATGGTTACCAACTTTAACTTTAGTTGCTGGCTACCGCTTAGGGAAGGCGTGAACAGTTACCATGAGTGCTGCGAGGAATTATCCACCCTCTGTTTGACCCAACTTCTGTTTGAGAAAGTCCAACATGACCCGGACTCTGGGTGGCATCCCCTCACGGTAAGGGTGAATGGCATAGATACCGCCCTCACGCAGATGATAATCCGGTAACAGACGTTCCAGCGCTCCCGAGTCCAATTGCCTTTGCAACAGATGATCCGGCAAGGTGGCTATGCCAAGCCCCTGAGCAGCCAGAGCCGAGATGGCATTGGTACTGTTGCAGCTGATAAAGGGGGTAACCCGAATACGAAACTGTTCGCCCTGACTATTGTGCAAAGTACAGCTGCGAGGCAAATGACTCGATGCATGCATCAGCCATTGGTGATGATGCAGGTTATCCGGATGCAGCGGCTTGCCGTGGCGACTGAGATACTCGGGCGAAGCCACCAGATACTCTTCGAAGTCGCCCAATTTTATCGCCTTGAATTCAGAGTCTTCCGGCCAGCCGGCCTGAATGGCGATATCTATCTTATGCTCCAGCAGATTGAGCTTATTGTCCTCCAGCAACAGTGTCAGCCGGATATGGGGGAAACGCTGGTGAAACGCCCCCATCAAGGGCAGCAGTGACAGCTCACCTATCCCTACCGGCGCCGTGATCCGCAAACTGCCATGTAGCTGTTCATCACTGGGGCGAGTCACGGCCTCGGCTTGCTTGGCCAGCTGCAACAACTCGGCACAATAGTGATAGAACTGCTGGCCATCTTCACTCAAGCCTATCTTGCGCGTGGTTCTGTGCAATAAACGGCAGCCAAGACGCTGTTCCAGTTTCTTCAAATGTTGACTCACCATGGAGCGGCTGATCCCCAGCACTTCTGCGGCCGCCGTTAACGATCCCTGTTCCACTACAGTGGCGAATACCAACATACGATAGAGTTGTGCCGCATCCATCTCTCACCTTTGTTTAATTTCAATAACCAAAGTGATAAGTAAAGCACTCATTATCAATTTTTGCCACGGGGATACACTGATGCCATAAACCTACTGGAGTAAAAAACATGATCCTTATCTTAGGTGCATCCGGCCAATTGGGCCGTCTGGTCAGCCAAGCCTTATTGGCAAAGGTTCCTGCCAAACAGTTGAGATTGGCAAGTCGCCACCCTGAACAATTGAACGAGTTTGCTGATGTAGAGAAGGTCTTTGCCGATTACAGTGACCCGGCTTCACTCTCGAAAGCCATGCAGGGCGTCAAACGCCTGTTATTGATCTCGGGTGATACACCCAATGATCAGAGACTGCAGCAGCACATGAATGTGCTCAGCGCCGCCAAGGCCGCCGCTGTCGAACAATTGGTTTATACCAGTTTCCAATTGGCGACCCTGGACTCGGCATTCGACTTTGCCCGCACCCATGCGGCAACAGAAGCTGCAATAGTTCACTCAGGTGTGCCTTACACCTTGGTACGTAACGGTCCCTATGCCGAATTGCAGTTGGCCGGGTTGGAGCACACTCTGGCAACAGAAACCATGCTCAATGCCGGTGAAAATGGTTTGTTTGCCCCTGTGTGGAAGGCCGATCTGGCAGAGGCCATCGCCGGCATTCTCTCATCGGAATCGCCTGTAAGCAGCCATCTTGGGCAAACCTATACCCTGACAGGCCCGGAACTGTTGAACCAGGCCCAGGTGGCACAATACCTGTCGCAGGTGAGTGGCAAAAACATTCGGCTGCAAAACATTTCAGTCGCAGAGCTGGAGCAGATTTTCCTCGGGATCGGCCTCCCCGGTTTTATGGCCAAGGCGTTTGCCAACAACTCCAAGGCGATAGCCGATGGTGAATATCAGCAACAAAGCGCAGATCTGGAACGTCTGCTGGGGCGCCCAGGGCATTCACTTAAGGCCCTGTTTGAACAGAGCCTCACTCAATCCTGATACCCGATATCGCGTGCCACAGTCCCTCCCTTTGCCTGGGAGGGGCTGTGATGGTTAATCATCATTGATCACTCCCATCTTTATCCCGATTGGTATTACACTGGTGCAGCAGTAATTGAATCAAAAGGGAAAGCACATGAGCAAGCCGGAAGATTTTGCCACCATCTATGCCAGAGCCTGCGAGCGCAAAGGCGGCGCCGAGCGACTGGAGAGCCTGTTACCCAGAGTCTGTTCCACGGAAGAATTGCTGGAATATACAGATGCCGAGTTGCTTTCAGCACTCAGCAAACAGGTATTTCAGAGCGGCTTTGTCTGGAAGGTAGTGGAACACAAATGGCCGGCCTATGAAGAGGCCTTCTTTGGCTTTGAACCCATGAAAGTGTTGATGCTCTCCCCTGAGCAGTTGCAGGCCAGAGGTGAGGACAGTCGCCTCATTCGCCACCAGAAAAAGACCCAGGCCATTTATGATAACGCGCTCATGGTGCAGGATATTGCCAGAGAACACGGCAGCCTGGCCCGATATATCGCCCTCTGGCCGGTGGAGGAGATCACCTCACTGTGGCAGGAACTCAAACGCCGTGGTGCACGCTTGGGTGGCAATACCGGCCCCTATTTTCTGCGTGGCATAGGTAAAGACAGCTTCCTGTTGACCGCTGATGTTCAAAACTATCTCAAGAGTCACAAACTGGTGGACGCAGGCTTCAGCTCAAAAAGCGGCCTGGCCCAGGTACAAGCTGTATTCAATCATTGGCAGCAGAGCAGCGGTAGGAGCATGGCCGCCATCAGCCGTATCTTGGCTTGTAGCACCGGGGACAATCGTATCTGAGGCCTGAGATAAATTTGTCTTGAATATAGACAAAAAACAGTTGCAATCGAAAATGAGAACCATTATCATTTGTTCTGCGTTCCAAAACTCATCCTTAACTGAGAGTCAGTTAACCGCTAGTCGACTGAGATTTGCTTGAAGTTATGGTGTTCCTGAGTTTGCAAAGCACGACATTGCTCACACACTCTTTTAGGCCGGGTTAATTACCCGGCCCTTTTTTTGGCTGATTCTTATTGTCAGAGCTTTATGCTCCTCCTCTCCGCCAACTATTTTCATCCCTCGCTGCTGTTTTTAAATTTTGATGCCCCTCTCTACAAACCAACATTGAGGGAATCAGGCACTAAGGAAGGTGCAGCCATCTGGATTAAGCCCCAAAACTACCAATGACTACCGGCCTGCACCTTAGATTTAAACTAATTTAAAATTAATAATTTAGGTAGATTTTTTGGTCGGAAATCCAAGAAAGGAGGAATAACACTGGAAAATTTTATCGCCAAAGGTCAAAAAATAGTTGCAAACATAAATGAGAACGATTATCGTTAACTTGCGTTCCAAAACTCATCCTTAGCTTTAGGCCCGCAGTACCCGCTGAGAGTTATGGTGTTCCTGAGTTTGCAAAGCACGACATTGCTCACACACTCTTTGTGGCCGGGTTAATTACCCGGCTCTTTTTTTGTTTTTTCATGCCAAGCCAAGAGCCTACCCGAACAGCAAACCATCATAGGGGCCTGACTGATCCTCTTTGGCCATATGGTAAATACTGACAGTAAACAGCGTCCCCTTACCTACTGTCGAACTGACCTCTATGGTGCCACCTATGCGTTTGATAATACCGTAGCTCAGCGACAAGCCCAGCCCGGTACCATCCTTACGGGTGGTATAGAAGGGATCGAATATCCGACTCAACTGCTCTTGCGGGATCCCAGAACCTTCATCTTCAATCTCTATCTTGATCCCCACAGGTTCGTCCTGTTCCACCCAGTCATAGGTACGGATCCAGATCCGCCCCTTGCCATCCATAGCATGAGCAGCGTTGACCACCAGATTGATCAGCACCTGCAGCAGTTGCGGACGATTTACCTGCACCGGATAACTGGCGTTCAGCTCAGGCAACAACACCACTTCCTGCTTACCCAGTGAGTGACGTACCAACAGCTGCATCTCTTCGATAATAGGTGTGATTTGATGCATCTCCAGCGGCGCATTGAACTCGCCGGGACGGCTGTACTGCAGCAAGCTGCGGATAATAGTGCTGATACGCCCCACCTGCTGGATGATGAGATCTATCTCCTCTTCGACCAGCTCAGCGTTATCCCCAAGCTCCACCCGCAGCAGTTCCATATTGCCAAGGATTACGGCGGTAGGGTTGTTGATCTCGTGGGCAATCCCAGCAGTCAACTCCCCAAGGGCTGTCAGCTTTTCATTGGTCACCAACTGCTGACGGGTTTCGTTCAATAATTGCACGTTGCGCTGCAGCTCTTCGGTTTTTTCCTGCAGGCTACGGGTACGTTCCTCGACCTTCATCTCCAGTTGCTCGGCCGCCGCTTGAATTTGCGCATTGCGGCGCTGCAATAAATCGAGCATACGGTCGAACTGCTCGGCCAGGTTGGCCAGCTCATTGTCTCTGTCCAGTCCCAGCTCGCCGATACGCAGATTGCGCCCGGACTGCACCGCCTTAACCACTTGGTGAATACGCTCTATCGGCTGCAACAAACTGTAGGCGCCGCGATAAACCAAGAGCCCGGAAACCAGCAACACCAACATCAAAATGGTGCCCAACTCTATGATATTAAGCAGATAGTTGTGGATAAAAGGCGACTCGGAAAACCCGGAATAGATCATGCCTATCCGCTGGCCTCGAATATCAGTCAGCGGCGCATAGGCCGAGATAAACCAGTCGTTGTAAACAAAGGCTCTATCGACCCAGAGTTGGCCCTTGACCAACACCTGCTGACGCACCTCCTCGGACACCAGAGTGCCCAATGCCCGGCCACGATTTTCATCCTCTTTGGGGAAGAAATGCAGAGGCACATTGGTGCTGATGCGGATATTGTCGAGGAAGATGGTCACAGTGCCTATGGAACGCTCAGGCAGTGTGCCCTTGTCATAGACCAGATCGCGAATATGGTCGACGATGCGAGTATTGCGATTAAACAGGATCCCGCCATCCAGATACCAGCCGACCTTGCCGTTTTCATCGGCTACCGGCAGCAGGCTGCGGCTGAGCATGCCCCGCTCTTCCACTTCTCTGTCGGGATTTTGTGCCCTTAAGGTCATTTTCACCGGGATCTTGGCACGCTCGGCCAACTCGGGATCGATTCGTGCCAGCCGCGAGGAGGAGAGCACCATCAGCCCTGAATAGGCGCTTTGCCCCTGAACCAAGGGCAGCATCTGCCGCAAGTCAGGATCGGCCGCAGCATCGGCAATTCTGACCAGACGCAGAAAATCGAGATCCAACGCCTTGCGCTGTTGATCCAGGAAAGCATTGAGATCTTTCTGCTTCTGCTGTTCACCTTCGAGTATCGAACGAAAATGGGTCTGGAAATCGAAGGACTGCATCACATGTTCCAGCTGCTTTTCCTGACGCTCCTGCACCGCGGCCAGTGTGTTGTTGGCCACTGTCAGGTCGGCCTTGACCTTCATAAACAGCTGTTTGCCCGTGTAGCTGATATTCCAGTAAATGGTGATAAACACCAGGCTCACCAGCGTCAGCAAGATGGGCAACAGAGTCAGGATCAGAATGCGATAACGCACCTTTGCCTGCAGTTGCTGCCAGCTCAGGCCAAAGAGCCGTTTGAACAGTGACAAGCTCAGACCTCCGACTCGCAGTCAAACCACTCTTTATATTTACGATCCAGTGTTTTGCGAGACACTCCCAACACCCGGGCTGCCGCCGACTTATTGCCGCCGTGGGAGTCAACCACGGCCGTGACATGGTCTTTTTCCACATCCTTGAGCGCCCAGTCGTGGGGATAGCCAGGCTGGGCATTCAGCTCGGCCTTGGGCTGTTCTTTCCAGTATTCCGCCGGTGGCTTACCGAGCAGAATGCAGCGCTCTATCATGTTACGCAATTCGCGGATATTCCCAGGCCACTGATGTTGCTGCAGTTTGAGCAGGTCTTCATGGCTCCACACCACCTCTTTCACCCCGAGCTCTGCAGCCAACTGGCGGGTAAAGTGATGGGTCAATTCCACCACATCATCCGGTCTTTCCCGTAATGGCGGGATAACTATGTCGAGTACATTGAGACGGTAGAAGAGGTCGCGGCGGAAATGCCCGGCTTCCACTTCATCGGCCAGCTTACGGTTGGTTGCCGCTATCACCCGGACATCAATATTAACTTCTTTTTCACTGCCAACCGGACGAATCGCCTTTTGCTCCAACACCCGCAGCAAGGCCGTCTGCATTTTCAGCGGCATCTCCCCGATCTCATCGAGGAAGATGGTGCCTCCGGAGGCAAAGCTGAATAGACCTTCGCGATTGCCTTTGGCACCGGTAAAAGAGCCAGCGGTATGACCAAAGAGTTCACTCTCCAGCAGCTCGGGAGCGATGGCGCCGCAGTTAACAGGCACAAACGGGCCCTGACGACCACTGAGCAGGTGAAGTTGCCTGGCCACCAGCTCCTTACCCGTGCCGGACTCACCTTCGATAAGCACTACGGCATTGGTCGGTGCCACCCGCTCTATCACCCGCTTGACCTCCATCATGGCATCACTGTTGCCTATGATGGTGGAGGAATAGCCGCTGGACACTTCCCGGCGCAGCATCAGGTTTTCCCGCTTCAGCAAGCGCCGCTCGATGCAGCGATCGACCGCCTTCATCATCTGCTCCAGATGGAAAGGCTTCATGATGAAGTCGGAAGCGCCGGCCCTGAGTGCCTGAATCGCCACTTCCATATCGGCATAGCCAGTCATAAAGATGATGTCGGAGCGCCGCTCCTGATCATCCAGCGCCTCACGCCACTCAATACCTGAGCGGCCGGGCAGACGTATATCCACAATCAGCAGATCGAAGTGACAACGGCTGCGCAGTTGTTCGGCTTCTTCTATGCTGGCAGCGGTTTCTACCAGGGCAAATTTCTTTGCCAGCGCTTTGTTGAGGAAACTGCGCATACCGGGCTCGTCGTCGACAATCAACACGGACACGGCAGAAGGCATTGGCTTAGACTTAAGTGGCTTTTCTATCTGGCTCATATTGTCGGCTTCAGGACATTTTGACTCAATTGAAATAGATTCTATCATTGATACGGTAAAAATTGGTCACTATGAACCAGAGAAAAAGCCGGTTGGGACAATTTGTCTGATACTTATTTACCAAGCTTGGGATCCAGTTCACATATTGGATCCCTCAATATCGGTTTATAGCAAACATTCGTTTTTGGCACCCAAATTGCTTTAATGGGTGCGAGTACAAGGCCGTGGCCCGCAGGCTTATGGGTTAGGCCCACTTATTAAAATCACGCCAAGGAGCAATAATGTTGAACTTGAAACAACTGCTGGGTCTTGCCATTGCGGCAGGCCTGATGATCTCTGCCCCGGCTTCCGCTCAGGAAACCATCAAGCTGGCCACTACCACCAGTACTGAAAACTCAGGTCTGCTGGGTTACCTGCTGCCAAAATTTGAATCTGAATCAGGCTATAAGGTACAAGTGATTGCCACAGGTACAGGTAAGGCTCTGAAACTGGGTTCTCAGGGTGATGTGGATCTGGTGATGACTCACGCTCCTGGCGCAGAAGCCAAGTTCGTCGCCGACGGTTTCGGTGTTGAGCCTCGCGGCATCATGGAAAACGACTTTGTTATCCTTGGCCCCAAGAACGACCCTGCCAAGGCCCGTGACAGCAAAAATGCCGAAGAAGCCTTCGCCAAAATCGCCAAGTCAGGTGTACCTTTCGTATCCCGTGGTGATGACTCAGGTACTCACAAGAAAGAGCTGATCATCTGGAAAGCCGCCAACGTGACTCCAGACTTCAAAGGTTACACCTCTGTAGGTCAAGGTATGGGCAAAACCCTGCTGATGGCCAACGAACTGCAAGGTTACACCCTGTCTGACCGTGGTACTTTCGTGGCTTACAAAGCCAAACTGGACCTGGGCATCGACTTCGACGGCGGTGCCACTTTGGCCAACCCTTACCAGGTTATCCTGATCAACCCTGCCAAATACCCTGATCTGAATCACAAAGGTGCACGTGCCTTCAGTGATTGGTTGATTAGCAAAGAAGCACAAAGCATGATCAACAGCTATAAAGTTCAAGGCGAACAACTGTTCAAGGCAACTTACGGCAAATGAGTGAAGGCTGGTTAGCCCTTATACAGCAGGCCCTAGGCCTGCTGTTTTCCAGAGACCCTGAAGTCTGGTCTATTATCTCCGTCTCTTTCTCGGTATCTTTCGCGGCGCTGCTGATCACCTTACTGCCGTCCATGATACTGGGGTTCGCCCTGGCGTTTGTGCAATTCCCCGGCCGCTGGCTGGTAACCAATCTGGTGCAAACCCTGCAATCCATTCCCACTGTGGTGGTAGGCCTGTTGGCCTATTTACTGCTGACCCGTAACGGTGCCCTGGGTGATCTTCGCTGGCTCTTTACCCAGAAGGGGATGATCCTCGGGCAGATGATGATCTGTGCCCCGGTACTGATAGCCATGAGCCATGCCGCCTTCACCAGTGTCGACCGCCGCGCCTGGGAAACCAGCCGCACTCTGGGCGCCAGTTGGACCTCTGCCATCTGGGTGGTTTGCCGCGAGCTGAGAGTACCTCTGTTACTGGCGATTATCGCCGCGTTTTCCCGTATCATTACTGAAGTCGGCTGTTCCATGATGGTTGGTGGCAACATAGCCCATGTCACCCGTAACATTCCCACCGCGATTTCACTGGAAACCAGTAAAGGCGACTTTGCCCAGGCGATAGCCCTTGGCTTGGTGCTGCTGGTGCTGGCATTGATACTGAATTTTGCTCTGGGTACTCTGCGTGGCAGGGCCAATCCCAGAAGCCATTAGGACGCTTGATGATAAAGCTGATAGCCCAAGATCTAGAGATGCGTTTTGGTGAACGCCTGTTATTTCGCACCCGGCAACTGGAGTTTTGCCAGGGCGAGGTCATCTATCTGCAAGGTGATAATGGCTGCGGCAAAACCACTCTGATGAAGCTGCTGGCCGGTTTACTCAAACCCAGTGCCGGTACCATCTATACCCAAGGATTTCCAGCTGCGCCCTGGTGGCGACGCGATACCTTGCTCGGCAAGGCTATTTACCTGCATCAGCACCCGTACCTGTTTGAAGGCAATGTCAGCTACAATCTGCAACTGGCGCAGAAATACAGCTGCCTGGATAAGACCGAACAGCACACTAGGATGCAAAGCGCGATAGAACATGCCCAGTTGGGGCAACTGCTCAAGACCAACGCCTCAACTCTGTCCGGCGGTGAACGGCAACGGCTGGCACTGGCCAGAGCCTGGCTGTTGAAACCCAAGTTACTCATGCTCGATGAACCCATATCCAATATGGACAGGGCATCGCAGCAAACCGTTTTTGCTATGATTGCCGAATTGAAGCAACAAGGCACAGGACTGCTTATCAGTAGCCACCAGCACTCAGAACTAACGGCACTTTGTCACCAACATTGGCATATAGAATCACAACAACTGACAACCTCAGCCAATTTGACCCTGGCCACGGAAGAACTGCAGGAGAACAACTATGTCGCAGCGCATTGATGCGGTGATACTCGCCGGAGGCATGGCAAGGCGTATGGGCGGAGAAGACAAAGGCCTGGTGGACCTGCTGGGGCGCCCCATGATTGCCCATGTTATCGACAGGGTAAAACCTCAGGTGAATCAGATCCTGATCAACGCCAACCGCAATCAAACACGTTATGCTGAGTTCGGTTTTCCTGTCATTGCCGACCTGGAACAGGGTTATCCCGGGCCGTTGGCGGGAATGATCAGCGCCCTGGATAAGACAGATGCCGATCTGCTGTTGGTGGTGCCCTGCGACTGCCCTTTGCTGCCCAAAGACCTGGTCGAGCGTATGGCGCAAAAGCTGCAGGCGTCAGAGGCGGATCTCGCCGTGGCATCCGACGGCGAGCGGGAGCAGCCGGTGGTTATGCTGCTCAAACCGACGGTGAGGGATTCGATGCAGGCCTTTCTCGATTCCGGCAGGCGCCGTATCGATCTCTGGTACAGTGAACACCCGGTAGTGGTTGAATCATTCGCCGATCAACCCAGCGCCTTTATTAACGTCAATACCAACGAACAAAAACAACAACTCGCGGCGGAAATATCCCAAGCTTAAGAGGTTTTTATGAGCACTGTCTTTACCAATCCCCTGTCCATTCCCGTGTTGGGCTTCTGTGCCTACAGCGGCACAGGCAAGACCACACTGTTGAAGCAGTTGATCCCTGAGCTGAATCGTCGTGGTTTGAGACTGGCAGTGATCAAACACGCTCATCACAACTTTGATATTGATGAGCCGGGCAAAGATAGCTATGAAATGCGCAAGGCCGGCGCCAGACAGATGTTGGTGGCCTCCCATGTGCGTTGGGCCTTGATGACGGAAGATCCGCTGGACAGAGATCCGGACCTGCTGCATCTACTCGGCCAGTTGGAACAGGACAAGGCCGATCTGGTGTTGGTGGAAGGCTTCAAGAAACTGGCGCTGCCCAAAATTGAATTACACCGAGCCGCCCATGGCAAACCCTTTATCCATACCGAGGATCCCAATATCCTCGCAATAGCCTGCTGTGATGAAACCAAGCTGCCGGGAGAGATCCGCCGCCTGGATCTCAACAATGTGGCGCAAATTGCTGATTTTGTGCAGCAGTATGTCCGCGATTATCGCCCCGAATCCAAGCCCTCTGCAGCAAGAGCCCTGCCCTTAAGCGCCTGTGAGCTCGGCAGTGAACAGAATCTGTCGGTACGTCAGGGCATCGACCATATCCTGGAGCAAGTCAAACCCGTCACAGAGACAGAGCTGTTGACGCTCGATGAAGCCGACAATCGTATTCTGGCCCAGGACGCCATATCACCGGTGAACGTACCGCAGCAGACCAACTCGGCAATGGATGGTTACGCCTTCGCGTTTCAAGACAATATGTCACAATCCTTTGAACTGAAAGGAGAAGTGCTAGCCGGTCATCAATATTCTGGCCAGTTGCAGCCGGGTGAAGCGGTACGAATTATGACAGGTGCGCCGGTTCCTCTTGGCGCAGATACCATTCAACCCAGAGAGCTTGCCACCGAAACCGATGGCAAGGTCAGCTTCAGTGGCAAAATCTATCGCGGCCAGCACGTGCGTCTGGCGGGTGAAGATATAGCCCAAGGTGCCGTGGCCCTTGGCAGTGGCACACGTTTAGGCGCTGCCGAACAAGGCCTGCTGGCTTCACTGGGACTGTTTGAGATGCCCCTCAAACGCCGCCCCAGAATTGCCGTATTTTCCACCGGCGATGAAGTCAGCCAACCCGGCACTGAGCTCAGGGCCAACTGCATCTACGACTCCAACCGCTATACCATCAAGGCGATGGCCAAACGCCTTGGCTGTGAAGTGCTGGACTTGGGGATCATCGAAGACTCGGAAGCCGTTCTGAGCCAAACATTGAGCCAGGCGGCGAATCAGGCCGATGTGATTATCAGCTCGGGCGGGGTGTCCGTCGGCAATGCCGATTATATCAAGACAGTGCTGGCCCAGCTGGGGGAAATCAACTTCTGGCGTATCAATATGCGCCCGGGACGCCCATTGGCGTTCGGTAAGATAGACCAAACATTGTTCTTCGGCTTGCCCGGCAACCCTGTGGCCGTGATGGTCTCTTTCCTGATGTTTGTTCAACCGGCATTGCGTAAACTGGCCGGCGAACCAAGCTGGCAGCCAAGACTATTGCCGGCGATTGCCGATGAAGCCATGCGCAGCCGCAGTGGCCGCACCGAATTCAGCCGTGGCATCATGACCCTGGGAGATGACGGTCAATTGCACGTACGCACGACCGGTGCCCAGGGCTCAGGCATGCTCAGCTCCATGGTCAAGGCCAACTGCTTGGTGATCATCGGCGAGGCCGATGAACGCATAGAGGCGGGTGAAACCGTCTATGTACACCCGTTTGCAGACCTGCTCTGAGGCTGCCCTTGAACAGCCTGAGTGACGGCTTTGGCCGCAAAATAGAGTATCTGCGCCTCTCCATTACCGACAGGTGTGATTTTCGCTGCATCTATTGCATGAGTGAAGATCCCTGTTTTCTGGAGCGGGAACAGGTACTGAGCCTGGAGGAACTGGCCTTTATCGGCCGCGCATTTACCGAGCTTGGCGTCAGCAAGATACGCCTCACCGGCGGCGAACCCTTGGTACGCAGTGATTGCGACCGCTTGGTGGCGCAGCTGGCGGCGCTACCCGGGCTCAAGGATCTTTCCATGACCAGCAACGGCTCCAGGCTGGCCAAGCTGGCTCCGGCGCTGAAAGCCGCCGGCTTGAACCGCCTTAATATCAGCCTGGATACTCTAAAGAGCGAACTCTTCACCACCCTAACCCGTAACGGCAAACTGGAGCGGGTGCTCAAGGGCATAGATGTCGCCAAAGCAGCCGGCTTTGACAGGATCAAGATCAACGCCGTGATCCTCAAGGGACGCAACGAAAACGAAATTATCGATCTGTTGGAATATTGCCGTCAAAAGCAGCTGGACATCGCCTTTATCGAAGAGATGCCTCTGGGTGTGATGGAAGAGCGTTCTCTGCCAAGGCACATGAGCAGCAGTGATGTCAGGGAAATTATCAATCAACGCTGGCCACTGAGCCTGTCATCCAAGCGTACCGGCGGCCCGGCACGTTACTACAGTATGGCCGACAGCCCTATCCATATAGGTTTTATTTCACCCCACAGCCATAACTTTTGCCATGAGTGCAACCGGGTCAGAGTCACGGCCGAAGGTCGTTTGCTGCTGTGCCTGGGGAACGAACACTCACTGGATCTGAAGCAGATCATCCGCAGCCATCCTGGTGATATAGACGTATTGAAGCAGGCTATCTTCGAGGCGATTCAACGCAAACCCAAAGAGCATCACTTCGACGATCCCAATCAAGTGCAGATCCTGAGGTTTATGAACAGCACAGGTGGCTGATACCTGCCACCGTGCTACACTGGCGATTCGACCTCAATCAAACTATTTTTGCCCATGGCACTGACCCGCAAACAGTGGAATAACATCATTATTCTGGCCTCCATCCTGATGGTGTCGGTACTGACCTTGCTGGATAAACGCATGAACTCAGTGCCCGATACCCGCGAACTGTTTGACAGCCATACTGAACTGCAGCAGCTGCAACTGGGCGGGATCTGGTTGGCACAGGCCGCCAATGGCCAATGGCAGTGTGATCCCAAGGTGCTCAATTGCGCCGACTGGAGTCAAGCCTGGCTCAGTATTCGGGTATCACCATTAGCCAGTAAGCCTGAACTCACCCAAGATGAGCGGCCACGAGAGTTGCTGTTGAAAGTCAGCGGCGCTGCCGAGCCACAACTTTGGCTGTTCTACCCCCATCAGGGACTGCTTAAATCTGCCGCCGGGAACTGGTATCTTATTCCCCCTAGCCTCAGAAGTGGTGTTATACCTCTGCTGAGTGTATCCACAAGCTGATAGAGCAGAGAGCCTTATGCCAGAATTGCCGGAAGTGGAAGTGACCCGCCTCGGGGTTGCGCCGTATCTTGTTGATCAGACCGTCAGTAACCTTATCGTTCGTAATCCTTCGCTGCGTTGGCCGGTACCCGAAACGGCCCGCAATATCATAGGACAGACCATCAGAGCCGTGCGTCGCCGCGCCAAATACCTGCTGCTGGATACAGATGCCGGTACCTGCATAGTGCATCTTGGGATGTCCGGCAGCCTGCGGATTTTGCCCCATAGCACACCAGCTGAGAAACACGATCATATAGATTTGGAATTGGAAAACGGCCGGGTGCTGAGGTTCAACGATCCGCGCAGATTCGGTGCCTGGCTCTGGTGCGAGTTGCCGGAAACGGCTCATCCGCTGCTGGCCAAACTGGGGCCCGAACCTTTAACGGATGCCTTCAATGTCGAGCAACTGCAAGCGGCGCTCAAGGGCAAGAAGAAGGCGATAAAACTCTGTCTGATGGACAATGCCATTGTGGTGGGTGTAGGTAATATCTATGCCAACGAAGCCCTGTTTGCCGCAGGGATCCACCCGCAGGCCGAGGCCGGTAAAGTGGATAAAGAGCGGCTGACAGTGCTGGTCGCCGAGATAAAGCTGATCCTGGCCCAGGCCATCAAACAGGGCGGCACCACACTGAAAGACTTCACCAATGCCGAAGGTAAACCGGGTTACTTTGCCCAGAAGCTGCATGTCTATGGCCGCGGTGGGGAAACCTGTACCCAATGTGGCCATCTGTTATCCGAAATACGCCTGGGACAACGCACCACAGTGTTTTGTAGCCTGTGCCAAACGCGCTGAAGCACAATCACTCCCGCATCCACTGTCCCGGGTGCGGCGTGTGGTAACTGACCATGGTCTTGGGGGCCTGACACTCGGGCAAACTCGCCGAAGCCCCAAGTAAATACCACTCCTCTCTGTGGGCCGTGCCCATGTTCTGGCCCTTGTTCATATCAAAGCATTCAAGCGTTATCTCACCGGGAACCAGGAGATAACGTTGCTTACCTTGTTGCAGCCACTGCCAGGCCCTGCGCTCCTGCTCGGCGGTGGAAGCCAGATAACTGAAGTGGGTAATACTCATGGGAGAAAACAGAATAAACTGCTCCTTAAAGCGGATCAGCCCAAGCTCGGCATCTTCACCTATAACCTCGGCAGTGTGCTGCATCAAGGCCTTGGGAGTACGTATTTCGTCGAGCAACAGATAGCCCCAGCTACTGACCAAGGCCCAACCAAGAATAGTCACCACACCGGAGCGGAGCAGCGAAGGCTGTTTCCTTAACCACCAGAGCAAAATAAGCCAGGAGGAACCGAGCACCATAAACAGATAACCGATACCTGTGAGATCATCGGTATAATCAGCCAGTCTCTCGAGCAATTTGGGATGGTGCAGCAATGCCAGTACGCCCAGAGTCAGCAGCAAGACACCCAACAACCACAACAGGGCGGAAACCAGGCGCTCAAACCATAGACACAACTGTGCTCCCTGCAGCGCTGCTGCAATGGCCAGCGCGGCCATCGGCAGTGCCGGCAAAATATAGACATTACGCTTACCTGGGCTGATGCTGAAAAACACCACCACCAGCAAGACCCATAACAGCAAAACGGCAATGCCTGGGTCAGCCTTGATAGCTGCCCAGAGTCGCTTTCCGTAAGCCAATGCCAATAGGGGCAGCGGGAACCAGAGCCAGGGAATGACACTGAAAACAAAGAAATACCAAGGCTTGATATGATGCCAGGCGTTGACGTAACGCTCACCCGTCTGCTTAAACAGAATATTGTTCATATATGCCAGGTGTTCCGGACTGGCAGATGCTTGAACCGTCAGCACCATGGGAACCAACCAGAGCGCAATTACGGCCAGCATAACAACCGGCCCCAATACTATTCGCCAGCGCCAACTCTCTCGCCACAAGCCCTTTTGCCAACTGTACACCCCCAACGGCAACAACAGCAGCAAGGGCAGAAAACCAACTCCCTTGGTGATAACTCCCAGCCCCATAAAGCCCCAGGCGGCAAAATACCAGCCCCAACTGGGTCCCTTGAGGAAATGGCGCAGCAAGCCATAGCACCCTAAAGTTATCCAGCACATCACCATGGCATCTATCTGGGCATTCTTGGCCTGCATCAAAAACTGCGGCACCAACATCAGTAGCAGAGCGGCGTTGCGCCCGGTGCGAACATTCCACAGCCTCGCGCCCAGATCGTAGACCAGCATCACGGTCAGCAAACCACACAGGGCATTGGGCAGTAAGAAAGCCAGCTTGAGGTCTCCAATCAAGGCGTAACAAAGTGCTATGGCCCACATGAAAACCGGCGGTTTGTCCGGATAGAATTCGCCACCACGGCTGGGAAACAACCACTGACCGCTGCTGACCATTTCTCTGGCGACTTCGACAAATCTAGGCTCGTCGGCAGGCCAGGGAGAGCGGAATCCTATTCCCAATAACATAATAAACAGGGTCAGCCAGAACAGTGCCCAAAACACTTTTGTGTAATCATCACTATCAAAGTAGCTACGCAGCCAATTCATCAAAGCCCCTGTTTATCTGTAACCAAATCATCCACCTGACGGCTCAGACGATTACGGTAAAGGTAAGTTCCTATGGCGCTGGAAAGCAGCAATAACACCAGGCTGATACCGAGTTGATACTGATCAGACAAGCCCAAGCCGGCTCCCGCATAGGCAAAGATCAGCATCTGCGGCAGGTAGCCGATGAAACTGCCGATTAAGAACCCGCCTGCAGGCACCCTGGTTGCCCCGGCGAAGAGATTGGTCAACAGGTTGCTGCCAACAGGTAACAGTCTGATCATTAAAACTTTAAGCCAGGTGCGATGAATGATCAGCCGTTCAAAACGTTGCAGCCGCGACCCAAAGCGCTTCTGTAGAAACTCGCGCACCGTCAAACGGGCACAATAAAAGCTGAGGAGACAACCCGCCAAGGCGGCAAAGGTAGAAAACAGGGCGCCCACAGCACCACCAAGCGCGAAGCCGAAAACAAATGCGATGATCTGCCTCGGGCCGCCCACTGCGGTAAACAGAGCGCCCACTGCAAACAGTAACGCCACTCCGGCAGGCCCTTGGCGGTGAATAGAGTTAGCGACCCAGTTACTGTCGGTGAGATGCTCAAACCAGCCGGCCTGAACGGCCAACATCAGCCCAAGCAAGACGGTGATCAACAACAGCGTCTTTAGCAGGCGCTTCAGTTTAGTCCCGGCGGCTGTATTCAATGCTGTCTATCTCGGCAATTTTGGCCCGGCGAATCAACCACATCACCCCGAGGATATCGACGATTCCCACCCAGAGTCGATTCCAGGCGGTATATTTGGAAATACCGGCTTGTCTGTCTCTGTGATTAACCACAGAAATACGCACATCACCGCCCATACGTCGGATAAGCGCCGGAATATACCTATGCATATGGTTGAAATAGGGGAGTTTCAGAAAACTGGCTCGCGGAAAGAGCTTAAGACCACAGCCGGTATCCGGAACGCCATCGTGCAATAAGGCATCGCGTACTCTGTTGGCAAAACGGGATTGAAAGCGTTTCCAAGCCGTATCTTTACGGTGCTTTCGATAACCAGCGATGCAAAAATCAGCACTGTTCATTTCCGGGATCAGCCGGATCATGGCGGGAATGTCGGCAGGATCATTTTGACCATCGGCATCCAGGGTCACTATATATTCCCCCTTGGCCTCGCGCACACCTGTGCAGATAGCCGTGCTCTGGCCTGTACTGCGTTTATGGCGAATAACTCTGGCATCACAGCTGTTTTGCTTTGCAGTTTGCAACACTTCGTCGGCAGTACTATCGCTGCTGCCATCATCTACAACCAGAATTTCAAAAGGGGTTGTCGTTGCCAAGGCCTGACAGATCTCATTAATGAGAGGGCCTATATTGCCGGCTTCGTCTTTGGCGGGTATTACGACTGAAATCAAAAATAAGCTCCCGAGTTCCAAACTTGAAACTGATTAAAAAACAACCTACACATGAAGTAGGTCTGGATGCAATATAGCTATAGTTTCTTAAGGCCAAATTACGTCAATGCCGTTTTTCACGCAATCATTCTGTTTAAATTTGGTAACATTTTTATTACAAGCATAAAAAAGCCGGCTAGGCCGGCTAAACTTGGTAACATCATTGTCTCGGGGATTAAAAAAGCCGGCTATACCAGCTTAGTTAAGCAGTTGTCACTCAGAACCTGTACTCATAACTACCAAACAAACTGGCATCGTTATCGTTATAAGTTTCAAACTCTGAACGGGAAGCTGTGCCACCAAAAGTCATCATCCCCTTCAGCAAGGGCATACGATAGCTGAGTTCCAACATCAGCAAATCTTCCTTGGCGGGTTTGGGGGCCCAACCATTATTTCGGTTTTTACCGTCTTTGTTGAGCTGAGCATAGCGCAGGTAGGCGTTAATACCATGGCTGTCGGCAAATTGACCCACCAAGCCCAGAACGTAGACCTTGGCATCGCTGTCATAGGTAGAACCCAAGGAACGTTTGTAATAACGGGAACCACTCAGATAAGTGCTGTGCTCATAGAAACAGTTGAACACATTGGGATCTCCGCCACAGGCAACCAGAGTATCCGTATACTCAAAGAACAGCTTATATTGCTGCTGCGCCAGGTTGAAGCGGGTATCGGCACCCACCAGCACGGCGCAGTCGGCAATCTGCCATGGCGCCGAACCGCTGGAGTCTTCACAGGTGCGCTCCAGATAGAGACCAAAAGGCACATTAAACAGGGTATCGGCATAACGAACGTCGAAACCTGCCATCTGGTTACCTATCTTGGTATTCATTGAAGGGTCGCAGTTCGGGTCACCATCAGCACACTCGGTTCCACCGGAAATAGCATCCCAGAATGAACCAAAGCCGCAATCCTGTCCCTCTCCACAGAATTGTGTGGTCCAGGAAAGGCCTATTTCCAACTGTTTGAAGGGCCTGACACTGCCGCGCATGTTCCACAGCAGTGTGTCTTCAACGGCTCTGTCGTCATTCATCCAACTGACACCTGCGGTCAGGGTCCAGGGGCCAATCCAGGATAGCCAAGGGGTTTCAAAACCCGCAGCATTATTACGACTGAGCATGACTGACGGCATAGGGCGGGCATTGTTTGACTTGTGCAAAGCCGAATCAAACCCAGGGCCCCACCACTGCTGCACTGCACCCGCAGTCATTATCCAGTTGCCCAGCACCAGCGCCATGTAGGAGTCATCCAAACGTGCACTCTCATCATCCTGGGCGTCATAGGCGCCGGTTCCCGCAGCCTTGAAGGCAAAACGCTCTCCGACATATTCATATGAGGCGCTCAGTTGGCCCTTTTCACGGTAGTCAGAGCCAAAATGTTGAAACCGGGCGGCATCCGTGGCTGCCGTCGCCTTGATAACAGCATTGCCGCGATTTTCTATCGCCTGACGATAGTAAAAATTCACTCTGGAAAAAGCATCAGTCAACGCAGGAGTGAGGGTTGCCGGCTCAACCTTGGCCAAATCGGCACCGATACCGGCCCACATCAAGGGGTAAGTATTAACGGGAACCGTGATCACCCCGGCATCAGCCAGCGCCTGAATATCGGCTCTCAAATAAATGTCTGAACTATCGACCCAAGGTGCCGCATGGCTCGCAGCGCTCATACCCAGGCCTGCAGCCAGCATCAGGCTCTTGTACAAAAGACTTCTCATTAACTTTAACTTCCTTGCTTTTTGACTCGGGCAACCAAAGCCTTGGCAACATCCGGATGAACAAACTGGCTGACATCGCCGCCATGCAGCGCGACCTCTTTAACCAGGGTAGATGAAATAAACGAGTTTTCTTCCGCCGGAGTCAAAAAGACACTCTCCAGTTCTGGGTGGAGCCGACGATTCATATTGGCTAATTGAAACTCATATTCGAAATCAGAAACCGCGCGCAGCCCACGAACCAGTACATTGGCGCCTTGTTCTTTGGCAAAATCTACCAGTAGCCCGGTAAAACCAACCACCTCCACATTATCCAGGTGCGCAGTCACCTCATTTAGCATGGCGACCCTTTCTTCCAGAGTGAAGCAAGGCTGCTTGGATGGACTGGCTGCCACGCCTATTACCAAGTGAGAAAACAGTGCCGCGGCACGTTGAATAAGATCCGCATGACCATTGGTAACGGGATCAAAAGTTCCGGGATAGATGGCGCGTGTGAGCATAAGGATACCGACGTAATATTACTCGAATACAGAGGCCAGATCCTAACCGCTCGCACTGTGTTTGTGAATACGTATTAGGCGTCCACATAACGGCTTACGGCTCAAGCCAACCCCAGTCAATCCTCTACGACCTGAGATCTACCCAACTTTTGTGCTTGGTAACGTCCTTGTGGCCTTCTCTTTTGTAGAGAGTGGCTTGCACAGCATTGGCGTTCAAGGCATCTGACTGAAAGCCTGCCTAAGTCGGATAACGCAGAGAACCGGTTGCGGTGTAAGCCAGAGTGCCACGAGGACTTGTTCGCACCTTCCCTAAGGCTTCCATACACTGAAACCCTTTATGACTACATAAAATTGAGAGTGATGTAACGAGCGGAATACTGAAATATAAGCCACTGAACCTATGACTTATTATTCATGAAAGTGCGAATAAGTCCTCGATGCTTCCTACGTGTACTACATCAAATAACGCCGAAATCCACTATCGATATAGTTAACCCGGAATAGCATTCGGCCATGGAGAATAATAAAAAGTATTTTACCATGACAGAAAGCATCGAAACCCAATCAACAATTACAGTATTCACGCCCCTAAAAACAAGGCAAAAATCAAACCAAAAAAAACAACAAACAACAAACAACAAACATAAAAAAACAACATCATTATCTTATTAAAAACACCAAGACTTTATTCCAGATATAAATTTTGAATTAGTTGTCTTGGCTAACTAAAATGCCGTCTTCAGCAATATGTTTGGGTCAGGTCTGATGAGTAAGTTAAGAGTAGCACTTCTGGTTGATGAGTATTTTGGTGGAGCCAAAACAAAGTTTGGGGGATATGGTTTTCTTGCCCGTCATTTGGTTGCCAAATATCTGCCCGGCGACGATATTGATGTCGAAGTGCTGCTAAAAAAAGACTGTGGTAAAGTCAGGCTCATTCCCAAATGCCATATGATAGACGGTATCAAAGTCTATAAATTAGCCGCCAGGGCTTTCGATTTTATTAACTATTTGTTCTTGAAAAAAAAGCAATATGATGTCTTCCTGTCTATTGAAATGACGACTCACTCATATCGTATATTCAGCAAGGCCCCTGGTAAAAACAAGAAGTTGCTGTTTTGGATTCAGGATCCACGTCCCACTTATGAATGGGATGAAATAAATACCGTCAAGCTGTTTCCAGAACCCTGCTATTGGGATCAACAAGTCTATGATTTTGTACATCAATACGCTAAGACGGGCAATATTCGTTTTATCAGTCAGGCCAGATGTTTAGACCAAAAAGCCAAAGACTTGTATCGCCTGCCGGCAGATACCGAGATTCAGTATCTGCCCAACCCTATTGAAATAGATGAAAATTTCGACCCGGATTATCATCAAAAACAAGACAATATTTTGTTCCTTGGCCGAATAGAATCAGTAAAACGCGGTTGGTTGTTTGCCGAAATTGCCCGAGCCATGCCGCAGTACCAATTCTACATGTTGGGGCAGGCACATAGACAGGCCGATGAGAACAACGCCGTGATGGCCAAGTATCAAGACATACCCAACCTGCACTTTGTCGGTCACGTTGAAGGCGAGCGTAAAAATCAGCTGTTGAAAGATGCCAAGCTGCTGGTCAATACCTCTATTCATGAAGCCTTGCCCGTGTCATTTCTCGAAGCCTTGTCATACGGAACCTTATTGGTCAGTTGTCAAAACCCGGATGAATTGACCAGTCGCTTCGGCATTTATACCGGCAAAGTTTTGGGGGATGGCTTCGACAAATTGCCGCTGTTCATCGAAGGGATTGAGCAGTTGCTGCAGAGTGAAGCCAAACGCCAGACTCTGGCCAAGGAAGCCATTGCCTACATCAAAAAGGTGCACCATCTGGACAAGTTCAAGCAAGATATGTCCAAAGAGATACGGGCACTTAAGTCCCAAAGCCGGCAAGTGCAAAGTCCGCATGCAACTGGCTCAGCCTGGCCTCGCACAGTACAATAAGGTTTTTATCCTATTGGGGCAGAGATGAAACGACTCATAGTCGACCTTGACGGCACCCTCACTCAAGGTGACAGCAAGGATTACAGCGCGGTGTCACCGCGCTTGGATGTGATAGCCAAATTGCGTGAATATCAGGCGCAGGGGTTTGACATTGTTATCTCCACCGCTCGCAATATGCGCACCTTTGAGGGGAATGTTGGCAAGATCAATATTCATACCCTGCCGGTGATCACCGCTTGGCTCGATAAGCACCAGGTTCCCTACGATGAAATTCTGGTGGGTAAGCCGTGGTGTGGTCATGAGGGTTTCTATATTGATGACCGGGCGATAAGACCATCAGAATTTGCCAAGTTGAGCCGGGAGCAGATAGAAGAGTTACTGGCGGACGACAAAGCATAGGGCCAAGCATGTATCTGATAACTTCTGCAGCACTCGTGGCATCTGAACTCCAGTCTGAATTCGGGCCACTGCCGCCCTGTTTTTTACCGGTAGGCAATAAACGGCTGTTTCACCATCAACTGGCCCTGCTTCCCGAGGGAGCGAGAGTGGTGATGACACTGCCAGAGGGTTTTATTCCAGGACCCTATGATACCCAGACATTGGCAGAAAAGCAGGTAGAACTCCTGTACCTGCCGACTCACTTGAGTCTGGGGGAGTCGATAGTCTATGCCCTCAATCTGCTGGAATTTGCCACAACCGAGCCCTTGTATGTGCTGCATGGAGACACCTTGTTCGATGCCCTGCCACAGACCCCGGATCTGCTCGGCCTGAGTCAAGTTGAAGACAACTATGATTGGGCCGAATTCAATCCGGATACCGGTATGCTCAATAAACACCATAGTGATCAGCCACCATCCAGTGAATTGATCGCCAATGGTTTTTTCAGTTTTTCTGCACCAAGAGCCCTGATCCGCCATATCACCCAATGCAAGTGGGACTTTATCGCCGGACTCAACGGCTATATTGCCGAAAAAGGCCTCACCCCCGAGCGCTTCGAGCATTGGTATGACTTCGGCCACAGTCATACTTACTATCAGTCCAAGAGCCGAATGACCACCCAGAGAGCCTTCAATGAGATGTCGATTCAGGGACAGGTGGTCAGTAAATACAGCCACAAAAAGCGTAAACTGGCTGCCGAGGCCAACTGGTACACTGAACTACCAGGGCCGCTGCGCAGTTATATCCCACAATTACTCGGCACCCAGGAAACCACTGAATCCTTTGGCTACAGCATAGAATATCTGCATCTGACGGCGCTCAACGAGCTGTACGTCTTCAGCCAACTGCCGGCTTTTGCCTGGCGTAAAATACTCAGAGCCTGCAGCCAGTTTATTAAGGATGCCGCCAATAAAAAGGCGCAACCCAAGCCGACCCTGGATGGCTTGTTTATGGCCAAGACCCGCTCACGCCTCAAGGAGTTTGCCAAGCAAACGCCGCTGGATCTCCACCAGCCCATCGTTTTTAATGGTCAACTCAGGCCCAGCATCTATCAACTGGCCGAAGCGACTCAGGCGCAACTTCCTGGTGACAGTGGTCAACTCAATGTGCTGCACGGTGATTTTTGCTTCAGTAATATTCTCTACGACTTTCGCACCTGTAATATCAAGGTGATAGATCCTCGCGGCATAGACGGCGACGAGCAGCAAACTATATATGGCAACAGCCTCTACGACATCGCCAAACTGGCCCATTCTGTGATGGGACTGTACGACTCCATTATCGCTGGCTACTTTCGGGCGCAGCTCGATGGTCAAGCTCTCAACTTCGATATTGCGGTGACGGAGAGACGGGAACAGATCATGGCCGACTTCACCCAACTGATGGCCAGTGAATTCGGTGTCAGCGAGAGCCAGCTCTACGCCATGCAGATCCAGCTATTTCTGTCCATGCTGCCACTGCACAATGACAGACCCGACAGACAATTGGGCTTTATCGGCAATGCCTATCGCCTGTATGATCGCCTGCAAAGCTGCACAGGAGCCCAATTATGATAGTCATCCCCATGGCCGGACTCAGTTCCCGTTTCTTCAAAGCCGGCTACCAGGAACCCAAATATATGCTGCCGGCCCATGGCAAGCCTTTATTTGACCATGCGCTGCTGAGTTTCAGCCGCTATTTTGCGACCATGCCGTTTCTATTTATCGTGCGCGATGTCTATAACACTCCTGAGTTTGTTGAAAAGCGCTGCCGGCAACTGGGGATCAAAGATTACCGTATCGTCTCGCTCACGGAAGCGACTCGAGGACAGGCCGAAACCGTCTATTTGGGGTTAACGGATGTCGACCCGCAAACCCCGCTGACCATCTTCAATATCGATACTTTCCGCCCGGGCTTTAGCTTTCCTGCCATCACAGAGCATTGCGACGGCTATCTTGAAGTGTTCAAGGGTGAAGGCAGTAACTGGTCATACGCCAAACCTGCCGCTGTAGATTCGACGCTCGTCGTTGAAACCGCAGAAAAAAGGCCGATTTCCGATCTGTGCAGTACAGGTCTGTACTACTTTCGCCATGCCGCCGATTTTTGCACAGCCTATACCCAGGAGGCCGCCAAGCCCGCCAGCGAGTGGCAAAAGCAGGAGCTGTATATAGCGCCTTTATACAACTACCTGATAAGTCAGGGTAAGCAGATCCATTACCATCTGATTGAACGCGATGAAGTGATTTTTTGTGGTGTTCCTGAAGAATATCTATCCCTGCTGGCACAAGCCGATTAGCCAGGCTCCTTTCGACGACAATTCAGACGCTTAATTATGGCAATCAATTTCAGCGATATCACAGTGGTAGTGCAAGGCCCGGTTCAAAGCTACCAGGAAAGGGCCCAGGAAACAGGCATTACCCATAAGTGTTTGCAAAGCATCAGAGAGCACCTGCCCGGTGCCAAGATTATTCTCTCCACCTGGGAGGGGCAAGATTGCAGTGGGCTGGAGCCGGATCTGCTGCTACTCAATCAGGACCCGGGTGGCAACATAGTGGCCTATGATGCCGCCGGCAAACCGCAAAAACTCAACTTCAACCGCCAAATTGTCTCATCCGCCGAAGGGCTTAAACGGGTAGAAACCCGCTATGCCGTCAAACTGCGCTCGGACAATTTCCTGACCGGCAACGGTTTTGTGGCAGCCCAGGGCAAGTATCCCGTTCGCAATGCCGCCGACAGCTATTTCCAGGAAAGAGTCGTAGTCAATACCAGCTACTTTCGGCGTTATGCCGAAGGGCAGAGAGTCGTCAGGCACCCGAGTGACTTTTTCCACTTTGGGCTCAAGGAAGATCTGTTGAAGATATGGGACCTGCCACTGTTTGCCGATCTCGAATACGACCCTTCGAGAAGCGGTCAGGCGCAATATCATGGCGCCCCTTTGACCTGCCCCCATGCAGAGCAGATTTATTGTGATATCTGGCTGAGACGCCTGGATCCCGCATGGCCCAAGCTGGAGCACAGGCACCATTTTGATGCTGCTATGGATGAGCAGTGGGATAGATTTATGGCTTCCAATCTACTGGTGCTGGAGCCTGAGCAGATTGGGCTTGGTCTGATAAAGCGCTTTATCCCCAAGAACAAGCGCCCCAACGAGATGAGTCATCTCGACTGGCAACTGCTCTACCAGCACTATTGTGACCCTAAGTTTCCGGCTTCCAAACTGGCCCTGTTCAGTACTCTGGGATGGCGACGCATGCTGAAAATGCCTTTCAGCTACCTCAAGTTCAGACTCGGTTAACGGGTTCCGGCAAATAGCCCTTGCACGCCAGAGAGCAGGCCGGGTTCGTTCGTACAATCCTAAATAAAAAGGGCCGAATCAGCCCTTTTTTAATCTTTGTTACTCTGAGTCCGGCCCGTTGAGTAATGCCAGATATTGCTCAGCAACCCGCTTGGCACCCACCTGCTGCAGTATCTCGGCCGTAGCACAGTCCGGATAATCATTCAGCGCCGCATCCATGGCCTTGGCCAGCGCAGCAGGTTCCCTACGGGGTACCAGATAACGGCTAAACTCCCCGGTTAAGATCTCTTTCGGGCCATGACGACAATCGCTGCTCACCACAGGGGTTCCCACTGCCAGTGATTCAATCAATACCGTTGGCAGGCCTTCATAGTCGGAACTGAGCACCAACAGACGGGCATTTTTGATCCAGGGGTAGGGGTTGGTCTGGAATCCCGGGATGATCACCCTGTCGCTGACCCCAAACTTATGCGCCGCCTTGAGTGCCTTCTTCTTGTTGTTACACAACAATACCAATGGCATAGGGTTTTTCATCTGCTTCATGGCAGCAAAGAGCACATCGTGGCGTTTCTGCCGGGCAAAACGGCCGACATGGATCATATAATCCCCTGTCGGCATATCTGCTGGCACTTGTTGTGACAAGGCCTGGATCTTGTCCAGCTCAAACGGATTGTAAATAGTCTGCACCGAAGCGGGCTTGATCCGGCCCACTTGCGTTATCTCCCCGGCGATCCCTTTGGAAACCGTCACCAATTTCTGGCCATTGAGCGCCTTCTTGGCCTTGAGCATACTCAGGTAGGCAAATGGCCCCAACTTGCGCTGCCTTTGCAACTCCTCTTCAATCGAGTTGTGCACTATGCAGTAGAGTGGCGCCACACAGGCGCGAGTCATCAACAGGTTGGTCTTGTCCAGATTGGAGAGAAACAACTCGAATGTGCCATATTGCTGCTGTAGTTGTGCAATCCAGCTCTGCACTCTGGCAACCGATGATTTCAGGCGCCAGAAACTGTCGATATTGCGCTCTTTGGCATCGAAACAGAAATGCACCGCCAGGGCGGCGGGCACTTCGTGGTGACAGTCATTATGCAGCACCAGCAGATGAGGCTCGTGTCCCATCTGCTTCAAGCTTGTGGCCAGCGTCAGCATTACTTTTTCGGCGCCGCCACCGGCGAGACTGTCTATGGCAATGGCGATTCTTCTGCCTGTCATGCTTGATTCTCCAGCAACGCCTTAAGCGCATCTATAGTGAGCTGTAGCCCGTTCATGTCCGGTTCTGCGGCCATGGCTTGTTGCAGCTTCTGGTCCATATCCGGCGACAACAGGGCCTGTACTGCCGAACCCATCTGTTCGGCCTCGGCCTGCAGCACCAACCCCTTGTCTGAACAGACACGAATTCGCGCAGGCTGATCTTTGGACACGGCAACCGCCAGGGTATTTTTACGCAGTGCTATGGCCTGCAGCAGGGTATCACCGCCACTGAGAACCGCCGCACGCGAAGCCACCAGCAGATTGATAAAGTCGGCATTGGCCAACGAGGAAATAGCTATAACTCCGGGAGCCTGCGGTAAATCCTTGGGATAATTGGGGCCAAACACCATCACCACAGGGATCCCCGAGGCTTGGTAACAAGCCTCGGCGGCGGCAAAGAAGTAATCGGCTGCCAGCTTGTCATTGAGTTTATGGCCGCCGGAACCGGCGTTGAACAGCAAAAATTCGCCCTCATTCAAGCCATACTGTTGCAGCAAAGTCTGCTGCCGCGCTTCATCCGGCGGGGTAAATACAGGGCCGATACACACAGGTTCCGGCTTACCAATTAGCTTTAGCTTGATACTTTCCCAGGCGCTGATAGGGCCGATAACAAACTCAGGCTGTACGACCAAGTGGCTGTCTGTGACCCTGGCGCGACCTATTTTCATACCCCGGCTGCGCTTGCGCTTGTGCTGGCTGAAGAAGATCACCTTGGCGCCCAAGTTGTGGGCATGGCTCAGTTGTGACTTACGGCCTGAGGCGTCAAACAGCACCACATCGGGAGCAAACTCATCCATGATGCCGTTGACCGCCTTGACCTCCTTGGTGGGCGTCCGGGCCAGCAAATCTGCCGGATAGGGACAAGTCTTGGCGTAGGGAGCTTCCCGGCTGAGAACAAAGCGAATATCCGCCTGTGGCCAAACCCGCTTCACTTCATCGGCGATGATCAATGAGCGCATATACTCACCCATGCCTTCGGCAGAAGACACGGGCACAAACAAAAACTTTACTGCGGATTGGGCTGTCATAGGCTTATTCATAGACTGATACTTCAAAGACGAAAGTCGGCGGCCACGCGATCGAACATGCTGCACACCTGCTCCACAGAGATCAACTCCATCAGATGCTCACCTTTGGCTCGTGTGCCCCAGGGAACCTGATGGCCCGGGAACTGCTGCGCTATCGCTTGCTCATAGGCACTCACCACATATTCCTTCCAAGTGTATGGCCCGGTGCGCCCGGGGTTGGAATGGGCATAGAGACCGATAACCGGCGTCGCTTGGGTCACCGCCATATGCGCCGGACCAGTATCCGGAGCCAACACCAGGCTGGCCCGCTCCAGAATAGCCAGCAACTGCACCAGAGATGTTTTGCCAATCAAGTTAGTTGGCGGCTGCTGACACTGGGCGCTGATGTCCTCAGCCAGCTGTTTTTCCAATGCACTTGGGCCACCGCAGAGCAACACCTTGAACCCGCGTTCAAACGCATGGTTGGCCACGGCGGCATACCGCTCCGGCAACCAGTTGCGTTCGGCCTTACTCGCCGCCGGGCAGATGATAAAAGTCTTGTCATCATCAGCGACCCACTGACGAGCAAACGCCTTGTCCTCTTCCGGCAGCGGGATATGCCAGCTGGGGCTCAAATCTGTTACTCCCAATTTGGCGGCAAAACCCATAAAACCTTCCAGCACGTGTGGCGTTGCCAGCGGAGCCACCTGTTCATTGGTCACCAGCCACTGCCCTTCTTTGGCTCTGGCCCGGTCAAAACCTATGCGCACCTTGGCGGGGATCATCAATGAGGCTATGGTAGCCCGCAGCGCCACCTGCATGTGCAACAGCACATCGAAACGACGCCCCTTGAGCGCCCGCCGCAGATTGAGATAACTCTTCCAGCCTTGGCCTTTGTCGAACACCACAAACTCAACTCCGGGCAGGTGCTTGAGCAGCTGATATTCTATCTTGCCTATCACCCAGGTGATGGCCAGTTGCGGGTACTGGCGCTGAATCGCCTGCACCATGGCTACGGCATGACAAACATCGCCAATCGCCGACAGGCGCAGCAAACAGAGAGATTGAATTTTCGCGGGGTCAAGGCTCATGGACAGAATCGGCTTCTTGGGTGCAAACCCCAGATCTTAATGTAGAATAGACCCAGGTTCCACGCTTATAACGAACAAATAGCCGATGCAGATTAAAAACACCGCCAAGGGTTGCCTGGCGCTGAGCCTTGCCGCCCCACAAGCCCTGGATGAAACCTGGTTTGACGAATCTTTTTGGCGGCAACAGCAAGCGATTGTCGGCTCATCCAAGGGGCGTTACACCACCTGGTTTGTTGAGCATGAGAAACAGCAATGGGTATTGCGCCACTATTGGCGCGGTGGCTTGATGGAAAAGTTCAGCAAAGACGCCTACCTGTTCACAGGCCTCACCAAGACCCGCGCCATGGCAGAACTGGCGCTGCTGGAGCAACTCTTTGAAGAAGGTTTACCTGTGCCCGAACCCATTGCCGCCAAAGTGGAACGCTTCGGGCTCTGGTACCGGGCCGACATTCTGATCCGCCGCATTCATGGTGCCGAGGATCTGGTGGCTCTGCTGCAAAAACAGGCCATGTCCCGCCCACAGTGGCAACAACTCGGCGCCTTGATTGGCCGTTTTCATCAGCGCGGTGTCTACCATGCCGATCTCAACGCCAAAAACATTCTCAGCAGCAACCAGGGCTTTTATCTGATTGATTTTGACCGAGGTGAGCTGCGAACCCCAGCCGATGGCTGGCAACAGGCCAATCTCAGTCGGCTGCTGCGCTCCTTCAACAAGGAAAAACGCAAACAGCCCGAGCTGCAATTTACTGAAGAGAACTGGCAGTGGCTGCTGGAAGGCTACCGCGGCTCAGCGAGTGCCTGACAACAAGGCCTGAGCCAACTGCAATTGCTTCTGCAGTGCTCCTCTGTTGCTGCTAACCACTTCCAAGCCGGCTTGGGCGGCGCGGCGTCTCGCATCGCTATCCTGTAACAGTGCCGTTATGCCACTCGCCAGTGAGGAAGCATCTTCAACCAATTGCAAGGCTCCGGCATCTTGCAGCAGACGGGTTATCTCGGCAAAGTCCCAATGATGAGGGCCAACAAATACCGGTAAGCCCAAGGCTGCCGGCTCCAGCGGATTATGCCCGCCATTGGTGATCAGGGTGCCGCCGACAAAGGCCAGATCGCCGCAGGCATATAACCCCAGCAGCTCCCCCATGGTATCCCCTAGCAGCACCTGAGTCTCGGCAGCTAGCTCGTGGCCGCTGCTGCGCCGCACATAGGCAAGCCCGGCCTGCTTGATGGCCGTGGCGGCATTATCGAACTGCTCCGGGTGTCTCGGTACCATGATCAATAAAGCCTCGGGCCACAATGCCAACAAGCGTTTATGGCACTCCAGCATGGCGGCAAATTCCCCAGGATGAACACTGCCGGCAACCCATACCGGGGACGAGGCGCGTCCCCACAACTGCCTTTCGCCTCTGGCCTTGGTTATCTTGTGCTGATCCAGCTGCAGGTCGAACTTGAGGCTGCCGCAAACACTCAGCTTGTCGCCGGCAACCCCGAGGGCGATAAAGCGTTCGGCCTCGGCTTGGGTCTGTACGGCTACCTTATCCAGTAGCTGCAACATGGGCAGGCTAAGCCCGGCCCACTTTTGGTATTTGGCGGCCGACTTGGCCGACAACCTGGCATTGGCCAGCATGATGCCGACGCCCTGTTTTTTGGCCTGATGCAGTAAGTTGGGCCAGAGTTCAGTTTCCATCACTATCAGGTTGGCAGGCTGGAGCCTGTTCAGAAAACGCCGCACACACCAGGGAAGATCGAACGGCAGGTAACAATGCTGCACTGTGTCACCAAATGCCTTATTCACCTCGCGGGAACCTGTGGGGCTGGTGGTCGTTACCGTGACAGATAAGTCAGGGTTGGCTTGCATCAATGCCTTGATCAGCGGCACTGCTGCCAGGGTTTCCCCCATGGAAACAGTATGGATCAACAGGTCTGTCGGTTTGGCCTTGAACAAGCCGAATCGCTCGCCCCACCTGCCGCGGTAATCCGGGCTTTTCAAGGCCCTAAATGCCAGATACAGCAGTAAGAGTGGTGACAACAGATACAGCAAGAGTGAGTAACGACTAAGGTTCATTGGCGGGATAATTGAGTTTTGCCTGATGGATTGTCACAATGCTAGCATAATACCCGAAGCAGCATAACCAAGAGCCATTCGCCGGATTGCGGATGATGCCGCAACCATTTAGGACTCAGATGAAAACCCGCGATAAAATCATCCAGGCCAGTCTGGAACTCTTCAACGAACACGGCGAACGCTCCATCACCACCAATCATATCGCGGCCCATCTGGGAATAAGCCCGGGCAATCTCTATTACCACTTCCGCAACAAGGAAGACATTATTCGCTGCATCTTCGCCCAGTATGAAAATCATCTGGAACTGGGGTTTCAACCCTATGAAGACAGGCAAGTCGATGTCGAGTTGTTGATTGGCTATTTCGATGCCATGTTCTATACCCTGTGGCAATTTCGCTTTATGTACGCCAACCTGGCCGACATCCTCAGTCGCGATGAGGCCTTGAAAAAGCGCTATCTGGAAGCCCAGCAAAAGGTGCTGACCCGCTCTAGCCATGTGCTGCAGCTACTGTGTCAGGATGGCTTTCTACAGCTGGAGCAAGACAAGATCTCCAGTCTGGCCGATACCATTAAGATGATAGTCAGTTTCTGGATCAGCTATCAGCTGACCCAATCCAGCATAGCCAATATTACCAAGTCTTCACTCTATGAAGGCCTGCTCAGGGTACTGATGATCTTCAAGGCCTACGCCACTCCCAGTTCCACCTCGACCTTCGAGCGCCTGGAGCAGCACTACCAAACTTTGGCTCACCAGCAAGACTAGCGCTGCAGCCTTGGGCATCTGTCATTCAGGTGCCTTTCTCCTTCTCGACTTCCTTAGTTTTTCTCATCTGAAACAAGCACTAGCCCTAATCTGATTTATCCCTGTCGGCTCAGCTTAAAAAAGAGTGTTGAGCCATTGGCTTTAGGGTTAAAATGCCACCACTCCAATAAACAGAATAATCCAATCAAGGAGACTTAAGGTGGCATCTACCTCATTCTACGATCAGATCAACCAACAGCTTGCCGACGTCAAGGCCGAAGGCCTGTACAAGAGCGAGCGTGTAATAGTTTCTCCGCAGCAACCGGCCATTCGCGTCAACGAAGCAGAAGTTATCAACTTCTGCGCCAACAACTACCTGGGCCTGGCCAATCACCCTGAATTGATCAAGGCGGCGCAGGCCGGGTTGGCAGACCATGGCTTCGGCATGGCCTCGGTACGTTTTATTTGCGGAACCCAGGACATTCACAAGCAGCTGGAAGCCAATCTGTCCGAGTTTCTCGGCATGGAAGATACCATCCTCTACTCCTCCTGCTTCGATGCCAACGCCGGTCTGTTTGAAACCCTGCTTGGCCCGGAAGATGCCATAGTGTCGGATGCCCTGAACCACGCTTCTATCATTGACGGTGTCCGCCTGTGTAAGGCCAAGCGTTTCCGCTACGCCAACAATGATATGGCCGACCTGGAAACCCAACTGATCGCCGCCCGCGATGCCGGTGCCCGCCATATCTTGATAGCGACAGATGGGGTGTTTTCCATGGATGGGGTTATTGCCAACCTCAAGGGTATCTGTGACCTCGCCGACCAATACGGCGCTATGGTAATGGTCGATGACTCCCACGCCGTTGGCTTTATCGGCCAGAACGGCCGCGGCACCCACGAATATTGCGATGTGATGGGGCGTATCGACATCATCACAGGCACCCTGGGTAAGGCGCTGGGCGGCGCTTCCGGCGGCTTCACCGCGGCCCGCAAAGAAGTTGTCGATTGGCTGCGTCAGCGTTCACGCCCTTACCTGTTCTCCAACTCACTGGCGCCTTCCATCGTCAGCGCTTCGATTCGGGTGCTGGAGATGCTCAAAGAGGGCCAGGAACTGCGCGAAGCGGTATGGGAAAACAGCCGTTATTTCCGTGAAAAAATGGCTGCAGCCGGATTCACCCTGGCCGGTGCCGATCACGCCATAGTGCCGGTCATGCTGGGTGATGCCAAGTTGGCCAGTGACTTCGCCAACCGCCTGCTGCAGGAAAATATCTATGTCATCGGCTTCTCCTTCCCGGTAGTACCCAAGGGACAGGCCCGTATCCGTACCCAGATGTCGGCGGCTCACAGCCGTGAACAGCTGGACAAGGCCATCGAAGCCTTCACCCGAATCGGTAAGGAGATGGGTATCATCTGATACCTATCCCATGGAGTAACATGATGAAAGCACTGAGTAAACTCAAGCCTGAACAAGGCATCTGGATGGTAGACGCGCCCAAACCTGAAATGGGCCATAACGATCTGCTGATCAAGATTCGCAAGACCGCCATTTGTGGTACCGATGTGCATATCTACAACTGGGATGAGTGGTCACAAAAGACCATCCCGGTTCCTATGGTTGTCGGCCATGAATATGTCGGCGAAGTGGTAGATATGGGTCAGGAAGTTCGTGGCTTTAATATTGGTGACCGAGTGTCAGGCGAAGGTCATATCACCTGTGGTCACTGCCGTAATTGCCGTGGTGGCCGCACTCATTTGTGCCGTAACACAGTGGGGGTTGGGGTTAACCGCGAAGGCGCCTTCGCCGAATATCTGGTGATCCCGGCCTTCAACGCCTTCAAGATCCCCGATGATATCAGCGACGATCTGGCCGCTATCTTCGACCCCTTTGGCAACGCGGTACACACTGCGCTGTCGTTTGATCTCGTCGGTGAAGATGTGCTGATCACCGGAGCCGGCCCCATAGGCATTATGGCCGCCGCGGTTTGCCGCCATGTCGGTGCCCGCCACGTAGTTGTCACAGATGTCAACGAATACCGTCTGGAACTGGCGCGCAAGCTGGGAGCAACCCGAGCCGTCAATGTGGCCAAGGAAAAACTCGAAGATGTGATGAGTGAGCTCGGCATGACAGAGGGCTTCGATGTCGGCCTGGAAATGTCCGGTGTGCCATCGGCCTTCCACTCCATGTTGGATACCATGAACCACGGTGGCAAAATTGCCATGTTGGGGATCCCGGGTGGCGATATGGCCATAGACTGGAGCAAGGTCATCTTCAAGGGGTTGGTGATAAAGGGCATCTATGGCCGGGAAATGTTTGAAACCTGGTACAAGATGGCCAGTTTGATCCAGTCAGGATTGGATATTGCACCTATTATCACCCACCATTACAAGGTGGATGACTTCCAGCAGGGCTTCGATGCCATGCGTTCGGGTCAATCCGGCAAGGTCATTCTCAGCTGGGATTGATCATCAAACAGGGCGCTGTACTCATGCAGCGCCCTGATGCACACTGTTAACAAGCATCACCTCTTTTACAGGCAAAGTATGTCCAGTTACCAACACCTTTCTGTCGTTCAACTCCAGCAAATGATGGCCGAAGATGCCGAGCTGCAGATAGTCGATATTCGCGACCCTGCCAGTTTCGAGACGGCCCATATTCCAGGAGCCGTCCGCCTCGGCAATGACAATCTGGCCGACTATCTAAGGGACGCCGATATGGATAAGCCCTTGGTTGTCTGCTGTTATCATGGCATCAGCAGCCAAAGCGCAGCGGAATATTTGCAACATCAAGGATTCGATGAGGTCTACAGCCTGGATGGCGGTTTCGCTGCCTGGCCGAGGGACTGAGGCATGGAAATCGGCCGCCTCCCCAATGAACGTGCTGCCCAGGCGCTGGTAGACTACCTCAAGGGTGAAGGGATCCCCTGTCGCATCACACATCTGGAACAGGGGGTGGCCATCCATGTTATTGAGGACACAGACCAAGCCAAGGGGCGCAAAGCATTTCTCGACTTTGTCCAAGATCCGTTAAACCCCAAGTACTTGCAGGCCTCTTGGGAGCATGGCGACAACCGAATCCGCTTTGACTATGGCGCGCCATCGCTGCAACTGCTGAGTCAATTTATTACCGGCGCCGGACCGCTGACGCTGATCATTCTACTGGTCTGCATAGCTATCTTCGCAGCCATGAACCTGGGCTACGGCAATCAGGTATTCGAAGCCCTGGCCTTCTTCGGCGCCACTTCGGATGCCGGTTTCAGCCAATTCTGGCGCCTGTTTACCCCGAGCCTGCTGCACTTCTCGGCGCTGCATATCACCTTTAACCTACTCTGGTGGTGGGTCTTGGGTGGCAAAATAGAAAACCGTATCGGTCTTGCTCCTTTACTGACTCTGCTGTTGGTCGCCGGTACTTTGCCCAATATAGTGCAGTTCTATCTCAGTGGCCCCAACTTCGGCGGTCTTTCCGGGGTTGTGTATGGCCTGGTAGGTTATACCTGGGTCAGCGGCCGTATGAGCCCAGAGAAAGGCATAGGTCTGCCACCGGCCTTGATGGGTTTTATGCTGTTGTGGCTGGTACTTGGCTTTATGGATGTGTTTGGCCTTTCGATAGCCAACGGCGCGCATCTGGGTGGACTCTTGGTCGGGCTGGCCCAAGGCTGGCTCGACAACCGCGGGAAAAAATAATCCTATGTGGCTCAGGTTTGTACACGCCAAAGTCACTCTGCACAGCCGGCAACAGTAAAAAGAGGGAGCTCAGGCTCCCTCTTGAATAGGTTCAAAGTAACTTGGACAGGGCTTAGGCCAGCTCCAACACCTTGGCCACCAGCTTTTCAATGCCACTATTGGCCTCGGCAATGGAACCTGCCAGCATGTAAGCCGGGGTGCTGACTATCTTGCGCTCACTGTCGACCACAATTTCATCTACCTTGGCATTTTGATGTTCACCGCCCATGGCTACAAAGGCCGCTGCGGTTTCGGCGTCCGTCCCTATGGTGCCTCTGGCCCCTTCACCATAGAGGCTCGGGATCATCACAGGCGCGATACAGATAAAACCCACCACCTTGTCTGCACTGATAAAACGGCTGATAAATTCACGTACCGGAGCGGCAATCTCACTATTGCTGCCATTTACGGCAAAGTTACAGAGGTTTTTGGCGGCCCCGAAGCCTCCGGGAATGATCAGGCCGTCGAAGTCAGCCACATTCAGTTCAGAAGTCGCCTTGATATCACCCCTGGCAATTCGAGCAGCCTCCACCAACACATTGCGCTGCTCAGTCTCCACGACTTCACCCTTGAGATGATTGACCACATGCATTTGAGGAATATCAGGGGCAAAACACTGGTAAGCCGCGCCCGAACGAGACAGGGACAGCAGGGTCAACACCGCCTCATGGATTTCACTGCCATCGAAGACACCGCAACCACTGAGAAGAACTGCGATTTTTTTCATTAAAAACTCCCTCTTATGTCATTTGGGTTTAACAAACCAGTTACAAACTGGTTGATCTGATTAAAAATCATGCTAACTTAATTCATCGTCTCTGCTAAGAGGCGATTTTTACCGCTACCAAGGTGCGAATCAGGAAAAGGAATTTAAAAAATCCACAACCGATAAGATTTAGTAAAACTTTTACCTGACTCACAAAAAAACAAATAACAAATAAATATCAACAAGTTATAAAAACAACTTTATGTTGTTCTCTACCGCCTTTCTCTATGTTGATTTTTTCACTCACAGACTTATCCACAGGCTGTGGGTGATTTTGTCATGGCCGAAAATGCCTTGATATGGCATGCTTAGCAGCACTTAAGACAGCTTAGATTGAAACAAAACTATGCCAACAATAGCAGAAAACCCCCTCGTCCTTGTGGATGGTTCTTCCTACCTCTATCGGGCCTACTATGCACCACCTCACCTGACCAATTCCAAGGGTGAAGCTACCGGGGCTGTTTATGGCGTAGTCAATATGTTGCGCAGCTTGCTGGGCAAATACAAGCCACAACAGATGGCGGTTGTTTTTGATGCCAAGGGTCCCACGTTTCGTAACGAGATGTACGCCGAGTATAAGGCCCACAGGCCACCAATGCCTGATGATCTGCGAAGTCAGATAGCCCCCCTGCATGCCATCATCGAGGCTCTTGGCCTGCCACTCCTTTGTATTCCCGGGGTTGAAGCCGATGACGTGATAGGCACTCTTGCCTCCAGGGCCAGTAAGGAAGGCCGTGCCATTCTGATCAGCACAGGCGATAAGGATATGGCGCAACTGGTGGATGACAATGTCACCCTGATCAACACAATGACAGACACCATAATGGGACCGGAAGAGGTCACCAGTAAATTTGGTGTCGGCCCCGAGCTTATCATCGACCTGTTGGCCCTAATGGGCGACAAGGCCGATAACATCCCGGGACTGCCTGGTGTGGGTGAGAAAACCGCGTTGGCCATGCTGACAGGGGCCGGTGGTGTCGCCAAGCTACTGCAGCAACCGGATTGTGTCACGGAACTTGGCTTCCGTGGTGCCAAGACCATGGCCAAGAAAATCACCGACAATGCCGAGATGCTGCAACTATCCTACGATCTGGCAACTATCAAAACAGATTGCGAGCTGGATCTGGATTGGCATCAACTCAATATTACCGAGCCCAATAAAGACCAACTGACACAGCTTTACGGCGAGATGGAGTTCAAGCGTTGGTTGGCAGAAGTTCTGGACAACAAGATGCCGCACCCCAAGGCGGCCAACACAGCAGCGCCAGAGACTCAGGAAGAACCCCCATCTCAAGTCACTATAGAGACAGAATACGAAACCATACTGACAGAAGCCGCACTGGAAAAATGGCTGAAAAAGCTGGCCGATGCCGAACTGATGGCGGTAGATACTGAAACCACCAGCCTCAACTATATGGACGCCAAACTGGTGGGTTTGTCCTTTGCCGTCAAGGCTGGAGAAGCCGCCTATCTGCCACTGGGACACGATTACTTGGATGCCCCCGAGCAGCTGCCTAGAGAAGGGGTATTGGCCAAACTCAAGCCTATTCTCGAAGATCCCGAGATAAAGAAAGTCGGTCAAAATCTAAAATATGACATCAGTATTCTGGCCAATGCCGGTATCAAACTGGCCGGTGTCGCCTTCGATACCATGCTCGAATCCTATGTATTCAATTCTGTAGCATCCAGACACGACATGGATGGCCTGGCGCTCAAGTATCTGGGGCACAAATGTGTCAGCTTCGAAGATATTGCCGGTAAAGGCGCCAAGCAGCTGACATTCAACCAGATCCCTTTGGAAACAGCGGCGCCTTACGCCGCCGAAGATGCCGATATCACACTCAGGCTACACCAACACCTGTGGCCAAGGCTTGAGCGGGAGCAAGAGTTAGCCAACGTTTTCACCGAACTTGAGTTGCCGCTTATTCAGGTGCTCTCACAGATGGAGCGCGACGGAGTGTTGATCGACAGTATGCAACTGTCGCAGCAGAGTGATGAGCTGGCACAAAAGATAGATGCGCTGGAGCAAAAAGCCTATGAGATAGCCGGAGAGAAGTTCAATCTGGGTTCTCCCAAACAGCTGCAGGCACTATTCTTCGAAAAGCTGGGTTATCCGGTGATCAAGAAAACGCCGAAAGGCGCGCCATCCACCGCCGAGGAGGTATTGATAGAGTTGGCGCTGGATTATCCATTGCCAAAGATCATTCTCGAGCATCGCAGCCTGACCAAGCTCAAGAGCACTTATACAGATAAGTTACCGCTGATGATCAATGGCAAAACCGGCCGGGTGCATACCAGCTATCATCAAGCCAACGCTGCCACCGGCCGCTTGTCGTCCAGCGACCCTAACCTGCAGAATATTCCTATCCGCACCGAAGAGGGGCGCAGAATTCGTCAGGCCTTTATCGCACCTTCAGGACGCAAGATTCTGGCCGCCGACTACTCACAGATTGAACTCAGGATCATGGCTCACCTGTCCCAGGATGCCGGCCTGCTGGCGGCATTCGCCGAGGGTAAAGATATTCACAGAGCAACGGCGGCTGAAGTCTTTGATGTGGCTTTTGAAACTGTCACTCCAGAGCAGCGCCGACGGGCCAAGGCGGTTAACTTCGGTCTTATCTATGGCATGTCCGCCTTTGGCTTGGCACGCCAACTGGATATTCCCCGCACTGAAGCACAAAGCTATATGGATACCTACTTCAAGCGTTATCCCGGCGTGCTCAAGTATATGGAAGAGACCAGGGCACTCGCTGCCGAGCAAGGTTATGTCTCCACACTCTTTGGTCGGCGCCTGTATCTACCGGAAATCCGTGATCGCAATGCCATGCGGCGTCAAGCCGCAGAACGGGCTGCAATCAACGCTCCTATGCAGGGAACAGCAGCCGACATCATCAAGAAGGCGATGATCAAAGTTGCCGACTGGATAGCCTCTGATACCAAGGGGGAAATCACCATGATCATGCAGGTTCACGATGAATTGGTGTTTGAAGTCAATGAAGCGAAAGCCGAAGAGCTACAACACCAGATCTGCAAACTCATGGCTGAAGCCGCTACCCTGGATGTACCTTTGCTGGCTGAAGCCGGCTTGGGTGACAGCTGGGATCAGGCTCACTGATAATCTATCTATTCCATCAAGAGCCATCCTTCGGGATGGCTTTTTTGTGTTTTGAACACAAGGCTATGATTATCCGCATCTGCTCCCGTCATTAGCTACCCTACCTGAACTAAAAACAACAATTTTTGGCAAAAAATCGACAAACCAGCGCTAAAAGCCTGCTTTTTAAGCTCATTTTTGTAATTTAAAGATCAAAAGGCGCTTTTCTAGCCAACGATTCTTGTGATCGACTCCACATTATTGTCGTCTTTTTGAAAAAACAGTTTTCCCATTAGAGATAAATACAGTATTATTCTCGGCGTAGGGTACAGAGGTTAAGATGTTCTATCTTTCAGACCTTTATTTCACTTTTAGTGATCAGCCAAATTCTGGCGCCCCAGCAATCATTTGCTGGGGCTTTTTTTCGTCTGCAATATTTTTTAGAGTAATTACTTTAAAACTGATTCAGTTCGCGTTATGCTACCGCCATTGAGAGCCATCGAAGTCCAAGTTTGATGGTACTTGAGTCTTGTTGAAATTTTAGCTTCTCCCCAAAAGAGCTAATTTAACCGGTGACTGAGTCGCCGGTTTTTTTTGTCCTGAATTCTCCCGGCACACACAGCAGATACAAAAACGGCAGCCTATATGGCTGCCGTTTGCATAGTTTGAGTCCATCACTCTTGTTCGTTCTCTTCTTGCTCCAACCAGGCTGGATGGCACCACTCATCCAGAATCGCCAGAACCTTAGGTTTCCCGGTTCCCTTAAGTGATGAGAAAGGCTCGACTCTGACCCAATCACCAAAGTCAGCCAGCGCTTTACGTACCTCATTGACCGTCTTCATCTTGGCACTCTGTGGCAGCTTATCAGCCTTGGTCAGCAGTGCCAGCACAGGGATCTCACTGGCAACAGCCCATTCAATCATCTGCAAGTCCAAGTCTTTCAACGGATGGCGAATATCCATCAGCACCACCACACCACTCAGGCAAGCACGCTTTTGTAAATACTCACCCAGCGACTCTTGCCATTTGAGCTTCATGGCCAGTGGTACCTGAGCAAAACCATAGCCGGGTAAATCCACCAAACGGCGCTGCTCATCGAGCTCAAACACGTTGATCAGTTGAGTACGACCTGGAGTTTTACTGGTTCTTGCAAGGTTTTTCTGCTCGGTCAAAGCATTCAAAGCGCTTGATTTACCGGCATTTGAGCGACCGGCAAAGGCGATTTCCACGCCGGTGTCGCCCGGTAAGTGCTTGTCCAAATGGGCAATATCAGGCGCACTGATAAGGAATTTTGTCTTGCGAAAATCGATACGAGTTGCTGTCACTTCTGACTCCGGAATTTTGCTGGGTGATAGCATAAATATTGAAGACTTGCTTACTTTTCCACGTTTTCGTGTAAAATATTAGCCCGATCACATTATTTGTATTTTACCACGCTTGCGGGTCACCCTAGTAAGCTCAGGACAATAATTTAACGAAAGAAGTTGGAACGCCATGAAAAAGTTAGCCCTTGCGCTGTCTGTAGTCGCCGCCATATCTTCACCTGCGATTGCTGAAGGTAATGCTGAAGCGGGAAAAACCAAAGCCATTGTCTGCTCTGCCTGCCATGGCCTTGATGGCAACAGCATGATCGACATGTATCCCAAGTTGGCTGGTCAGCACACAACCTATCTGCAAAAACAGCTGCGGGAGTTTCGTAGTGCAGCCCAAACCGGTGGCAAAGATGGCCGTATGGATCCTATCATGGGCGGCATGGCGGTAGCCTTGAGCGATCAGGATATTGCCGATGTTGCAGCTTATTTTGCCAGCCAAACATTGCAGGTTGCTGAAGTTAAGGATGTTCCTGATGCCGGCGAGAAGCTGTTCAAGGGTGGTGATATGTCTCGTGGCATAGCCGCTTGTTCCGCTTGTCACGGTCCTGAAGGCAAAGGCAGTGAACTGGCCGGTTTCCCGGCAGTTGCTGGGCAGCACGCCAACTACATCAAGATCCAGTTGAATAAGTTCCGTGATCAGAGCCGTCATAACGACTTAAACGGAATGATGCAGGACACAGCTAAAAAGCTGAATGATGCAGACATTGAAGCGCTGGCCAAGTACATCTCCAGCCTGAAGTAATTTTTGCTGTAGCTTGGAAAGGGGTGACGTTTCACCCTTTTCTTAAGCCATAAAGTTTACGTTTACGTAAACTGAAAATATTAATGCTTGACACAGATCACAGATTTAGGTTTAATGTGCCCGTACCGAGATAAACCCATCTGTTTGTATAAAAACTTTACCAACAACATTCAGGTTTCGGTATGATTTACATTCAAGATATAAGAATAAAGCAATCCAATAACAATAAGACTACTAAGACCACTCGCAAATAATAATAACGAGTCGAGATTTCAGTTTGAAATCCAGGTCAATAAAAGTAAGGAACCGGCGATTTTGCCAAACCGCTTTTTAGCATTGTCCTTACGAATTAACAGGGGAACTTGCTCCAACAGGAAGATGTTTGCAGGACTCAAACATTGGCACAGGAAGCAACGCGCTTTGGATGCACTGGCTGGAAGCTTGTTATCACTGGAAGGTACTTAGTAGACAAGGATGGTCTGTTAGGCGTCACAGAAGACGACTGGATAATGATGAGCCAATTTGGCTATCGCTATTTGCAGGAAACCCAAGAAAGTGTCTGGAAGACCGATAACGAGAAAAGCTGCAGGGAAAGCTGTCAAAAAAAGAAGGATATCGACCGGGAAAGTCGCATAGCAAGTAAGGAAACTTGAAATCAGAATCAGGTGTTAGTTAGCACCATCATAAGGCGGCAGCCATACTGCCGCCTTTTTTTATGGCATAATTTATTAACCACCGTTGAGCAGATATTAATTAGTCCATGCGTCGTTGCCCACTGTGTCATAACGATCATGCTGAACTCAGCTTTCAGGATAAGAAACGAGGTTTTTATCTCTGTCCCGAATGTCGGCTGTTGTTTGCAGATTCCAGCAGTTATTTGTTACCCGATGCCGAGAAACAGCGTTACGGCAGAGCCCGCCAAGCAGGAAAGCAAAAGCAGTTGGCACGCTTTATCCACCCATTGTTGGAACAACTTCAATCTTTGCAACCCGCGCCGCTATTTGGTCTCAACTTCGGCCGGGTGCTAAGCGAAGAAGGACTGCAGCAGATCAGCAACGCCGGCCACCATTTACAACAATTCGATCCCTTTTTTGCGGCAGACCACCAGCTACTACACCACCAATATGATTTTATCTGTTGTTTTCGGGTGTTCGAGCACTTCAGAACCCCAGCCAAAGAGTGGAGCTTAATCGAAACGCTGCTGAAACCAGGGGGTTGGCTGGCCATATCCACTCCGCTACTGACATCTTTGACGGCGTTTGCCAAATGGCATTACAAGAACAATCCGACTCATGTCAGCTTCTACCAGCAGCAGACTTTTGCTTACTTGGCATCTCTGGGTAAATTTAAGCTAATATTTGCAGCGCAGGACTTCATCTTGATGCAAAAAACATCAGGATCTGCTATAACACGCGACCTTGATGCAGAACCGCCGCTTGTAGACTGAACCCGGCACGGTTCGGACGCAACCAACTACTTTTTATCGAGAGAATTATGTCCCGTAGTAAAAAGACCCGTAAAGTCGGCGAGAACAACCCCAAACTAGCCCCCAGAACCAAGAAATCTGAGCGCGCTCCGGCCCGTAAGAAACAGGATTCAGGCAATAAGGCGGGCAGCCGCCAAAACCCTGCTGCTCCAAAGGGGCAAAAGCGGGCAGGCTCTGACAAACAAGATATCCGCCTTGGCAGTAAAAAGCCTGTCGCTCTGGATATAATCAAAGAAAAGGTTGCACAGCCCAAACAACCCAAACTGACCGATGAACAGTTGCTGCTGCAACTGGAGGAAGATCCGCGCCTGAATAAGCTGCTGGATCAGCTGGAAGAAGGACGGGAACTGGCCGCCGATGACCAGCAATGGCTGGAGCGGCAATTGGCCAAGATAGAGAAGTTGATGGAAAAACTTGGCATTACCGATTTGGATCAGGCCGATGAAGCCCCAAGCAAGAGTCATAGCGATGACGAATTGCTGGAGAAATTCGAATCCGGTGCTGAGCTTCTGAAACAATACCAAGACAACTAACGGAGGCCGGGATGCAGTTTATCCTTATCACCTTAGCCATGTTGATCATCATAGGCCTCAGCGCCTATGCCACAGTGTTGCTGCTGCGTCTGAGGAAACAAACTCAAGCCAGAGAACAGGCGATGGCTGAGCAAAAGGCGGTTATGGAAGCTAAACAGGCATCCCTGCTTGCCGATATTCGCTATATTGCTGCCGCAATGACAGAAGAGCGTTGTGAGTTGTCTGAAGGAGTGGTCAGAATCGTTAAACTGTTCGATCTGCTGTCGCTGACAGAGAGAGTCAGTGGTGATTACCCGGATGTGTTTATGCATTTTGAGCGCATCAAGGATCATCCAATTCTGGAGGCCAGGGCTCAGTTACCCAAGCAAGAACGGATGCGGCTCGACCTGGCCAGAATGAAGTCTGAAGCCGAGCTGGAACAAGGCATATTGGCCGATGCCAAGAAACTCTCCGAGTTTCAGCTAAAGCCAACCCACTAAGGTTTCAACTGCCGGCTTACTTCTCAGCAGTCGGCAGCGCTTTCTACACTAACGCTCTTCAAACCGTCTGCCCATATGGCCTTCTTGGCCCAAACATGTCAGTTTAATAGATAGTGGGTTAATAACCCTCTATCTATTCAGCCGAGTAGCTATCGCACCCGCTGAATCCCTTCCCCGGCGTGAGTCGGTGCACAAAACCTCAATAAGACAACAGACATCGAAAGCGTTTTCATGGATATTCCCTAACGTCCAGTTGTGTACATGTAATTTTTACAACCTGGATCAAGGTTATTTGAGCTATAACCCTGCATACTTCGCTCATTGCTAATTTACTGTCGGAGGACACGCCTTGAAGCAGCCCACTCATATCAGCTGGGATCAATCAATGATCGAGAAATATAACTACAGCGGTCCCCGTTATACTTCCTACCCAACGGCGCTGGAGTTTGACGACTCATTCACCGAAGGCGATCTATTGTCGGCCATAGCCGGCAGCAAAAGCGACAAACTGTCTCTGTATATCCATATCCCTTTCTGCGCCAAGCTGTGCTACTACTGCGGCTGTAACAAGGTAATCACCCGGCATCAGCACAAAGCCGATCAGTACATAGAGTACCTGGCAGCCGAGATCGTCAAGCGGGCGCCTCTGTTCAAGCACTACACTGTGACTCAGATGCACTGGGGCGGTGGCACACCGACTTTCCTTAACCCAGAGCAAATCATCAAGTTATCGTCACTATTGAAGAGTCACTTCAACTTTGCCGAACAGGGTGAATACTCTATCGAAGTCGACCCTAGAGAAATCGAACTGTCTATGCTAGATGCCCTCAAAGAGGCAGGGTTCAACCGTATATCCATTGGGGTGCAGGACTTCAATAAAGAGGTTCAGGTAGCAGTTAACCGTGAACAGGATGAAGACTTCATCTTTGCGCTGATCAAAAAGGCCAAAGAGATGGGCTTTGTCTCTACCAATGTCGATTTGATTTACGGCTTGCCTCATCAAACACCGGAAACCTTTGCCGAAACCATTCAGCGAATTCTGGATCTGTCTCCAGACCGTCTGTCTGTATTCAACTATGCCCACCTGCCGGCCCGCTTCGCGGCCCAGCGAAAAATCAAAGATGAGCACCTGCCCAGCCCACAACAGAAGCTGGACATGCTGCATCAGACTATTGAGACCCTGACCGGCGCCGGCTATCAATACATAGGCATGGATCACTTCGCCAAACCCGATGACGAGCTGGCCAAGCTGCAAAGAGAAGGCCGATTGCACCGTAACTTCCAAGGTTATACCACCCAGGAAGAGTGTGACCTCCTTGGACTAGGGGTGTCATCCATCAGTCAGATTGGTGACTGTTATGCGCAGAACCAAAAAGATATTCGCCCTTACTATGAAGCCATAGATGAGCAGGGCCACGCTCTGTGGAAAGGCTGTAAACTCAATCGTGATGATGAAATCCGTCGTGCGGTGATCAAGCAGCTTATCTGCCACTTTGAGCTTGATATGGCCAAGATGGAGCAACAACTGGGGATCCAGTTTGAAGAGTACTTCGCCGAAGATCTCAAGCTGCTGCAAACCTTTATCGACGATAAACTGGTTAACATTGAAAACCGTCAGATCAGCATCAGCCCAACCGGGCGCCTGTTGATCCGTAATATCTGTATCTGTTTCGATGTCTACTTCCGAGAAAAGGCACGTCAGCAACAGTTCTCCCGGGTAATTTAACCCTGACTAGAATAAAAAAGCCGATGAATCATTCATCGGCTTTTTTTTGTGTCTTAACCAAACTTTTATGCTTTAGCGGCGTAAAGTTCCCGGCGCTCGCTGTCTGAGAGGAAGGCCATCTCCACGCCATTACGCTGCAGCTTGGCCAACTCAGCGTCGGTGAAGCCCATCTCCTGCTTAACCACACGATATTCATGCTTGATATCTATGGCACTGACGCCTGGATCATCGGTATTCAAGCCAACCAGCACACCGGCTTCCATAAAGGTTCGCAGCGGATGCTCTTGATAGCTGCTCACAGTGGAAGTATGTAGATTACTGGTGGGACAGGACTCGATACCTATCTTGTGTTCCACCAGATACTCCATCAATTTGGGATCATGAATAGCATTGACCCCATGGCCTATGCGAGTCGCCCCCAACTCCTTGATGGCTTGCCACATGCTTTGGGCACCGGCGGCTTCTCCGGCGTGAGCCGTTATCTGAAGTCCGGCATCACGCACCCGCTTGAAATGCTCGTTAAACAACTCACCGGGGAAACCCAATTCATCACCGGCCAAATCAACCGCGACCAGAGACTCCCTGTGCGCGAGCAAGCCATCCAACTCCTGAGTACAAGCCTGCTGACCAAACGAGCGAGACAGAATACCTATCAGTTTTATCTTAACCTGATAGTCCTTGAGCCCGGCTTTTACGCCATCAACAACGGCTTCCACCACGCCTTCTATCGGCAGCTTGTGATTCATTGCCATGTAGTAAGGGCTGAACCTTAATTCGGCATAGTCCAACCCGGACAATGCCGCATCGGCGACATTTTCATAGGCCACCCGCTTTACCGCATCCAAATCGGCCAGCACGGCAACCATCCAGTCCAGCTTTTTCAAGAAAGCCACCAGGCTGGATTCTTTGCCCTGGATCTGTACATAAGGTGCCAAGGCATCAAGCGAGGCCGCCGGCAAGGCAATGCCATGTTGGTGACCCAGTTCCCATATGGTCTCAACCCTAACATTACCGTCCAGATGGCGATGTAAATCGACCAACGGAATTGAAGTATCAATCATAAAAATAACCCCTGTATGAACTACCCCGCCAATTTAGTTATTTTTTGGTCTGGGGACGCTTAAGTGTAACACGCCTTTTGTTAACACCTCTTAGTCTGCAGACAGGCTTTGTTACCAAAAGGTGAGCTCGAATGGCTGGGGCTGCCACCAAGCTTGAGGCATAATCCGTTCTCAAGGATAAAAAAGGAACAAAATCAAATGAAAAAACTCCTGCTACCCCTATTGCTCACCGGACTCTTGGGCGCCTGCCAACACCCTACTCATGAAGCCAACACGCCAGAAATAGGCAAGCAACTATCCCAAGCCGATAGCCAACTCCAGCAGTTAATAGCCGATGCCTGGCAGCAAAGGCTGGCAGAAAGCCCACAGATGGCCTTCCAGTTTGGCGATGACTCGGCCGCGGGTAAGTTAGCAGACTTGTCAGCTGAAGCTCTGGCGGCCGATGCTGCGGCCAATTCAGCACTTTTGCAACGGCTAAAGGCCATACCCAGAGAACAGCTGAGCAAAGAAGCCGCCATCAATGCCAGTATTCTCGAATACCAATTGCAGGAGAGCGTGGATAGCTTCAGGTTCAAGGCCCATTACCTGCCGATTACCTCAGAGAGTGGCTTCCACGCTTACATTGCTTCTATGGCCTCCGGGCCATTCAAGACAGAAGCCGATTACCGTCATTACCTGCAGAAGCTGCGATCTCTGCCGCGCTATTTCCAGCAACAGATACACTGGATGCGCCAAGGGCTTGCCGAGGGCATCACTCAGCCGCAATCTGTGCTGAGAGGGTTTGAACAGAGTATTCAGGCCTATATGGTACCAGTGCAGCAAAGCAGCTATTTCAAGCCGTTTGAGACGTTTCCAGAACACTTTTCTGCCAATCTTAAACAGGAACTGAGCCATGCCGGGTACGTCAGTGTCGAGCAGCATGTGTTACCGAGTTATCAAGCCTTCTACGACTTTATGACCGAGGAATATATCCCCGGCGCCCGTCAGAGCATTGCCGCATCAGCTCTGCCCAATGGTCGGGCCTTTTATGAAAACAGGGTCAAGTACTACACCACTCTGGACATGACGCCTGAGCAAGTCCATCAACTGGGGCTGAGTGAAGTAAAACGGATCCGCGCCGAGATGGAACAGATCATCAAACAAACCGGTTTTAAAGGCAGCTTTGCCGAGTTTCTGCATTTTATGCGCACCGACAAACGCTTTTATGTGAACACGCCGGAGCAACTGCTCAAAGAGGCCTCCTATATTGCCAAAAAAGCCGACGCCATGTTGCCACGCTATTTTGGCAAGCTGCCACGCAAACCCTATGGCGTAGCCCCTGTACCGGCAGAAATTGCCCCCAAATATACAACCGGGCGCTATTCCGGCTCCAACTCGGAGACTGTGGCGGGTTTTTATTGGGTGAACACATATGCCTTGGATAAGCGCCCTCTCTATGAGTTGGAAGCACTCACCCTGCATGAAGCTGTTCCGGGTCACCACCTGCAGATTTCCCTCAATCAGGAGTTGGAGCAACTGCCCGATTTTCGCCGCTACAGCTATATCTCGGCCTTTGGCGAGGGATGGGGACTATACAGTGAATATTTGGGGCTGGAAGGGGGTTTTTATCAGGATCCCTACAGCAACTTTGGACGCCTGACTTACGAGATGTGGCGCGCCGCTCGCTTGGTAGTCGATACAGGTATGCACACCCAAGGCTGGAGCCGTCAGCAGGCAATAGACTTTATGGCCGGTAATACGGCTCTGTCGCTGCACAATGTCACCACAGAGATAGACAGATATATCTCCTGGCCTGGGCAGGCGCTGGCCTACAAGATTGGCGAGCTGACTATCAAACGTCTGCGAAAGCAAGCAGAAGACGCCCTGGGGGAAAAGTTCGATATCCGCCAATTCCACGATGCAGTTTTGGCACAGGGCTCAGTGCCCATGTCTGTGCTGGAACAACAGATAGCCGATTTTATCGCCTCACAGCAATGAAGCCCTGTTTCTGATACACTCGGCCAGTGCCTTTGAGCACTGGCTTTTTTAGATCAGGAAATATTGGATGGTAACGACCCAGGCCCGCAACGCAGAACCCGCTTCAGCCCAGTCTCAATTGGAGACTTTCTGGCAAGGTGTCACCCATGCCAAGCTGGCAGTGGGATTCGGTAAAGAGCTGGCCTACGGTTATATTTGCCACCCAAAGGCGAAACAGGCCGTCGTCATCAGCAATGGCCGGGTTGAGAGTTATCTCAAGTATCGGGAGCTGATCCATGACTTCTATCAGCAAGGTTTTAGTGTCTACGCCTTGGATCATATTGGACAAGGGCTATCCAGCAGGCTAACCGCCAATCCCCACCAAGGGCACATAGATAAGTTTCAGGACTATGTTGATCACTTGCACTGTTTCGTTGAGCAAGTAGTAGTTTCAAACCAATATGAACAGTATTTTCTGGTAGGCCACTCCATGGGAGGGGCAATAGGTACTCTGTACTTGCAGCAATATCCCCAGAGATTTACTGCCGCGGCCTTCTCTGCCCCCATGTATGGGATCCGTTTGCCAATGCCGCGCAACTTCGTACGTTGGTTGGCGGGGAAACTCAATAGTTATGGCCCGCATACCGAGCCCAACTACGTGTTATCCGGCCATGATTATCGTCCACTCGAGTTTAAAGATAATCAATTGACCCACAGCGAAAGCCGGTATCAGGCCTTACTGGATTTATGCCGGCAACGTCCGGAGATCCAACTGGGCTCGCCCACCAATCAGTGGTTGATAGAAGCATTGGATGCTTGCGAGAAGACTATCACCGCAGCCAGAGAGTCCAAGGTCCCGATCCTCATTCTACAAGCTGAGCAGGACACTATCGTCGATAACCAGGCGCAAATCGCAGCCCTTGGCCCCGAGGTAATACTGGAAAAGATCACGGGAGCCAGGCATGAACTCTTTATTGAAATCGATGCAATACGCGAGCAGGTGCTGAGTACTATTTTCAACTTCCTGGCGCAGCACACAATAACTCATGCTTCGGCGCATGCAACAGAGTCGCGAACTCAGTCTCAGACAGAGGCTGACTGAACAGATATCCCTGGAAGCTGTCACAGCCGAGCTGGTTCAAAAAGGCTCTTTGCTGAGCCGTTTCAACCCCTTCGGCAACCACTTTCAGCTCCAGGCTGTGGGCCATTTCGACTATGGCCCTGACTATAGCATCGGCACTACGCCCCGAGCCTATCTTCTGCACAAAAGAGGCATCTATCTTTAGTCTGGATAGGGGCAGATTCTGTAAATAACTCAACGAGCTGTAACCTGTACCAAAGTCATCTATCGCCACAGATATCCCGGCCTTCTTCAACAGATCGATTCGGGTATTCATGATGCACAAGTTGGTCAACAGGGCGTACTCAGTCAACTCCAGCTCCAATGCATCCGTAGCAATCCCCTGGGCCTTCAACAAGGCGATCAGGCGTTCCACAAACTCAGGCTGGTTAAACTGCCTGGCACTGAGGTTAATGGCAATTTTAGGCACTTTTATGCCTTTGGCCTGCTGCTCACGAATGAAGCGACAAACTTCAAGAATGACCCAATGGCCAATCTCACTGATAAGGCCGCTGCCTTCAGCAATGGGAATGAAGTCCGCCGGCGAAATATTCCCCTGCTGCGGATGTTGCCAGCGTAATAACGCCTCTGCCCCTGTCAATTGCCCCTGACTATCAACTATTGGCTGATAAACCAAAGAGAGTTGTTGCCGCTCGATGGCATAGCGCAGCTCATTCTGGATCAGCAGATTCTGGTGAGCCTTAACCTCCATCTCGGAGTTGTAGATCATGCAGTTATCTCTTCCGCCTTCCTTGGCCTGGAACATAGCCATATCGGCTCGCTTCAAAAGCTCCTCGGCATCAATATCATCCTGATCATCGAACAGGCAGACACCGATGCTGGCAGACACATGCAGCTGCTTGTCACTGATATTAAAGGGTCTGGCAACCAACTGTCTGATCTCACTGGCCAACGCCAAGGCCCGCCTTGCCGCAGTGGTTTTGTCTTGGGTCAGGTCTTTTGCCAGGATAACAAACTCATCTCCCCCTAACCTGGCAACCAAAGTATTGGCAGTAAAATAGCCCGAGAAACGAGCGGCCAGTTGTATCAACAGCCGATCTCCCAAGTGATGTCCTAGAGTGTCATTAATGGTTTTGAAATTATCCAAGTCGATAAGAAACAGCGCTGCACACTGCAAGCTGTTGTGACAGTGCTTTTGCTGCTCATACAAGGCGTCCATCAAGGCGCGACGGTTAGCCAAGTTAGTCAATGCATCATGATTGGCTAAATGGGCCAGAGCTTGCTGATTACGTACATCATCCGACACATCAGCATGGGTACCGATAATCCTGCAAGGGCGCCCCTGCTCATCCCATTCAACCAGCATTCCCCTGTCCAGCACCCAGATATAGTGCCCCTCTTTATGGCGCAGACGGTGAACACTTTCAAACGCCTCGGTTTCACCATTGAGGTAGGCCTGTAGAGACGACAGCACCGCCTCTCTATCATCGGGATGAAGTCGACTTTCCCAAGTAGAATAAAGCCCTTCAAGCTCATGAGGGCCATAACCTATCATCTCTTTCCAGCGGTCCGACAGAAAAACTTCGCCGCTGGCGATGTTCCAATCCCAGATCCCATTGCGGGTTCCTTCCACCGCAAATAACCAGCGTTGCTCATTGTCTCTCAATTGTTTCAGGGTTCGCTGCAACTTCTGTTGACTCTGATGTAAATAATCCTGCAGCACCCGTACTTCGCTGAAAAGCCACGGACTATCTATATGAAAAGAGCTGCTCTCACCTTTCCGGGCCTGCCAAACCAAGCTTCTTAAAGGGCGGATCAGCATAAAGTGCAACACCAGCATAAAGCCCAAAACGAACAAGGCTCCCAAGCCCCAAACCCGCATAAACCGTACATTAAGAGCATCTGTCACCTTAGCCATTGCCGGTGACAAATCATATTCCAGGTAGATTAGCTCGACCTTTTCACCAAAGCCCACGGGGGCTTCTGCAGCTATAGGGTAATAGGCTTGTATCGATAGTCGATCCGGATTGGCAAATATCAAGGGTTTACCTGAGTTGACCACTTGCCGCTGCAGTTCCATAGAATAGCCATCGATAACCTGCAAAGCCCGGCTGTCGCGCCAGACTACATGATTGGCGTGGCGAATAAGGCTGGTGTCATCAAGCAGGATATACACCATTATATTGAAGTCGGTTGCCGCCAGAGATATTTCTTCAGCCACGCTATCCAGGTTGTGGTTACCTACAGCCTTCTCAACAAGATGCTGCATCCTGAACAGCTCTTTCTTGAGCTGTTCTATCTGAACCGAAGCAGCCTCAGACTCCAGCGACTGACGCTCATAGAAATACTCCCCGGCAACAAGACAGAGATAAATAAAAAATACACAAAAAGGAACAACATAGGCCATGGCAGGCCTTGGCATCTTCACAAATGAAATCCTTGATGCTCATGACAAGAAGGCACACATAACGCTTAATGCTAACGGCAAATTAACTTACAGGCAAAGAGTCTAACTTCAAAATTGTTTTCGTGCTCAAAGACGCTGCCAGGTAATGCAGGTAGGAAGCTTAAACAACCAGGGAATGCTAAGGGCAAACAATCCAAAGCGGCTTTCGCCTGAATAAGGGGTAGTAGATATCACGAGCAGGATCAATGGGGTGGGGCTAAGCAAAATCCATAGGTTCCAAACCCAAAGAAGCCACGAGTACCTTTATTGAGGATACCGGTTGGGTGAAATCTTTGTGCTCCAGAGACTGGATAAATCTGACCAAACAAACGGGTCGAGCCATTCTCAATATCTCCACAGCACCATCTCACATGGGGGCGAAAGACATCTGCTCATCAAGCACAGCTTGATAGATGGCTGTAGCGCGAAGCAGCTTGGCTGCGAGCTGAGGGGCCCTCACTGCGTAAGCAGCTTGGGGCTGCATGTTAAGTCGTTCTCGCTGGAAGCGAGACAAACAAAAAAGCCCTAGCATTTAGCTAGGGCTTTTTTGTTACTGTTTTGTCTCCACTTTTTTTAAAAAGTGAAAATAAAATTGGGCGTCTGGCGATGACCTACTCTCACATGGGGAGACCCCACACTACCATCGGCGCGATTGCGTTTCACTTCTGAGTTCGGGATGGGATCAGGTGGGACCACAATGCTATTGTCACCAGACATATTTGGTAATCTGGAAAGCTGTGCTCTTCTTCAGAGCCTGAGTTCAAACTTCAATCAAGTATCGACTTCTTCAAGTCCGTAAAACCCATCTGGGTTGTATGGTTAAGCCTCTCGAGTCA